>HF992623.1:0-43062 GCA_000436695.1 Prevotella sp. CAG:1185
CACGTGCTCTGGCCAACTGAGCTAAAGAGGCAACGTTAAGCAGCCGTTAGGCGCTTGTTGTAAGGACGTGTCCTAAAACGGCTGCAAAGATAGGCATTATTTTTTAATCTCCAAAACTTTTCGCGATTTTTTTTATCTATTGCGCATTTTTTCTTTAAATTTCGCCAATTGGACCTTCAAAGAGTCCACACAGAGGTCAATTCCCTCCTCAAACGTATCGCACACTTTTTCTACAAAAAGACGTGAACCAGGCACCATAACTGTAATACTTGTTTCCTTATTCATGGCAGTGGCAGGCTTAACAACTTTAAGTTGTACCTCTACAGTTTGAATATCCTCATAAGATTTTTCCAACTTGGCAGTTTTCTTTTCGATAAATGCCTTCAATTGTTCAGTAGCGTCAAAATGGATTGACTGAATTTTAACTTCCATAGTTACCTCCTTGTAATTTTAAGGGTTAAGCCCGTGGATGGGCAGATTTGTAAACTTTCTTAAGCTGTTCAAACGTGGTATGAGTATATATCTCAGTAGTTGTCAGCTCCTGATGTCCCAAAAGCTTCTTTACGCTCTCCAGCCCCGCGCCGTGATTAAGCATGGCCGTGGCAAATGTGTGGCGCAGCACGTGGGGGCTGCGTTTTTTTAGCGAACTTACACGAGCGAGATTGTCAGACACGGCCTTTCTCACCTGACTGTAAGTAAGGCGGCGGCCTTTGTCCGACACAAACAGCGCAGGCGAAAGCCGCGCCACAGTCTTGTCTCTAAGTTCGATATATGCCGACAGCGCGCCGCGCAGTTCTTCGCCGAACGGGATTACACGCTGTTTGTCTCTCTTGCCAGTAACCTTAAGCTGACAGGCCTCCAGGTCAACCATCGCGTCGTCGAGCCCTATCAGCTCAGCCACACGCACACCTGTTTCATAAAAAGTCATTATAATAGTACGCGCGCACGCATCTTTATAGTCAGAGAGATTCCACATTCTGCAGTCCAGAAGCCTGTCCATCTCACTTTCTTTTACGAATTGCGGCAATGGTTTGTCTTTCTTCGGGCCGGTCACGCCATGGGCCGGATCTGAGTTAACAAGGTTTCGGGAAAGGGCAAAACGAAAAAAGGAACGCAATGCGCTCAATCGTCTGTTGATTGACGACGCAATGTTTCCTTTATCCATCATACTCTCCATCCAGTCACGGATTACATCAGAGTCTACCGACTCCCATGAGAGATGAGCATCCAAATTTTTGAAGTACAGTTCAAACTCTTTCAAGTCTGCTCCGTATTCCTTCACGGTTCTCGCGGAGTAGTTCCGTTCAAACTGGAGGTAGTTCAAAAATTCTCTTATCATCATAAATATCGTTGCTCAAACCATGTTATTCGGCAACGAATTTACGAAAATAAAATCGAACCACCAAATTTTCAGGGAGTTTTTTTTACTCCTCTGTAGCTCTCAGTTTCTGTACGTAAATAGCGCGTTCCATCTTGAGCCTCTTCAAGACAGACGGCTTATCGAACTGCTGACGTGCACGAAGTTCCTTTACGACACCTGTCTTTTCAAATTTTCTTTTGAATTTCTTCAATGCTCTTTCGATGTTCTCGCCATCTTTAACTGGTACAATGATCATTTTTTGTCTTAAAATTTTATATGTTAAACTTATTTTTTAATTTCATGCTATTATTAGCGGCTGCAAAATTACATCTTATTTTTGTATCTTCCAAATATTCAGAGGGTTTTTAAGCAAAAAGTATTTATTTTTCACATCTGCCTGACTTTCAGCGGTTAATTTGCCCATGTAAAACGTTTTATTGAGCATATGAAACGTAGTTCGGTGTAGCCAATTATGAATTGTGAATTATGAATTGTGACTACAGCTACGGGTTAAATCCCCAGTCTGTAGCCGAGTGTCAGCGTGAAAGCCGAAGAACGCTTCAATCTGCCGTTAAGGAGGTAATACTCCAGAAAATAGCTGGTTCCGTCGGTCGAAAGATTCTTCGCCACAATTTCGTCATCTTTTATGTCGAGCAGTCCAAATTCATATCTTGCATCAAGTACGAAACGTTTGTATTCATACGAGAGTCCCAGAGGTATGGTAACATCAACCTTACGGCAACGGTCTTTTATGTCTGTATATTTGCCGTCCCACGGTTGTCCGTCAAATATCTCTTTGTATCCCCTTGGATATTTTGCGCTCAGCATGAAGTCTACCTGCACTCCGGCTTTAACGGCGAGACCTTTATATATATAAAAGTTAGCCATTACAGGCACACTGAGGTAAGAAAGCTTCACTTTATGCCCGTCTCCATCTTCTTGCCATAATTTAAGTTCTTTATCATACATGTCATCGTCTATTTGTCCGGTTCCGGGATCCTCCAAAGGCCCTTTAAGATAAGCATACCCCCAAGTAAACTTATCGAAACCGCATCCGCGCTCCGAATAATCAAGCCCCAAAGTTACTCCGAGCCATTTTGTAGCCATATATTCGGCCTCCACTCCTGCCTTTATCCCGGATTTATACGCAGTATTGTCAATGCCACTTACATCAGAAAACGTTATTCCTATCTTTGGCTGCAAAGAAAATTCGCCTGCCTGACGCTGCGCAAACATCGTCAGGGGCATAAGAAAGATTGCAATTGAAGCAAAAAGTTTTTTCATACTATTTTTTTATAATGTTTAAAATTCCAAATCAGAAGACAGAACACATGGCCTGCCAAAATCATACATTTAGCATAACACCTCTCATTTAATTTAAAGAGGTTGCAGCAAAATCACTTCGGCCCACGTATTTGACATTCTAAGGAAACACTATTTCCACGGGTTCAGATTTTCATTTAAGACAGATTCCGACTGCAGATTTAGTAATATTTTACAAAAATAAGAATATTTTTTATTTCATCAAAACTTTGAGCACACTATTTCTTTATTTGTCAGCATACCCATATATCAGTTTGGCAATAAAACTTTACGTAGGAAGAAAACCAGAACAAATCACATTGCTGAATAAAAACGAACTTAGCTTCCTTTTTGATTTCCTTTGACGCTCTCATACTGAGATATTTGAAAATTAAAATCAGTTGGACGAAAATCCTGGTAGTTTTCGTGTGCAAATGTAATTCTCTGTATTACAGCTAGTTAAGAAACTCAGCAGCCATTTGTGCAATCTTTTTTGTCCTAAATCGGACAAAAAAGCCATTATTTCAAGAAAAAACAGGTATGTTTTCGCCTTAAAAACGTGGTTTTTGCCACTAAAAAGTGGCCGAGTTATTTTTCAAAAGCATACCTTTTGCATGATAATGTAAATATGCTTTACCGATGCAAGCCATAACAGCGCTATTCTTTTTCTATTTCGACAGAAAATCCGAACATTTTTGTGATGACACTTTGAGCGGTAAGATGCCTGATGAGCTGACAATGATAAAAATCATGAGCACCTGCCTTATGCCATACATTTTATAAAAATAAAATAAGCGGAAGTCGCCCAAGGTATTCCTTAGAGGACGACTTCCGCTTATAAAACGCTGAAAAATAATAGCCTACAAGGTGCTGTTTCACACACTTTAGCCTGTAAGTTTATAAAAAATCACACTATCGGCATCAGATTTCGGCACAAGCCGATGCCAGCCACTCACGGTCTTCGCCTTCAAGCAGCGGCGAAAGGCGGTCGTAGACGGTGCGGTGGTATTCGTTGAGCCACTCTTTTTCTTCAGGCAGCAGCATCTCTTTCTTAACCGGGGAAAGGTCTATCGGACAAAGCGTCAACGGCTCGAAGCCGAGGAACGAGCCAAACTCGGTGTTCTTATATGGCACTATTAGTAGCGTGTTCTCTGTCCTTACACCGAAACTGCCGGCAAGATACAGGCCCGGCTCATCGGTTATGGTCATGCCTTCAACGAGCGGTGCGGGCTTATACTCCATGCGTATCTGGTGAGGACCTTCGTGAACATTGAGATAAGAGCCTACGCCGTGGCCCGTGCCGTGCATGTAGTTAAGGCCGTAGCGCCACATGTCTTTGCGGGCGAGCGCGTCGAGCTGTGTGCCGCTGGCGCCGCGCGGAAACTTGCAAAGCTCCAGCTGTATGTGGCCTTTCAGCACTAGCGTGTAGACTGTTTTCTGCTCCTCGGTTACATCGCCCAGGGCTATGGTGCGCGTTATGTCGGTGGTTCCGTCAAGATACTGCGCGCCGGAGTCGATAAGAATAAGTCCTTCGGGACGCAACGGCACATCGGTTTCGGGCGTTGCCTCATAGTGAACAATGGCTCCGTGCTCCTGATAGGCGGCAATGGTGTCAAACGATATGTCCTTAAACAGTTTCTGCTCCGCGCGCAGCGACGTCAGCTTGCGGTCGATGCTTATCTCGGTTTCGCCTCCCGCCTCAACCGCAGGTTTCAGCCAGCGCAAAAACTTAACCAGAGCCACACCGTCGCGCAGCATTGCGTTGTGGAATCCTTCTATCTCGGTGCTGTTCTTCACCGTCTTCATATATTGTATGGGCGACGGCTGCGTAACCTTCTCGCATCTAACGGCACTGAACAGTGTATGATTTATCTCGCATGGGTCGAGCAGTATGTTATATTCAGAATATGCAGCCAGGGCGTCTTTCACCTTATTATAATTATCAGTGTCTACGCCCTCGCCTTTCAGATACTCACGCACGCTGTCGTCAAGTTTGCTGTCGTCAACAAACAGGGTTGCGCGTTTGGGCGTTATCAACAGATAAGACACAAACACGGGATTGCAGTGAACATCTGTTCCGCGCAGGTTCAGTGTCCATGCTATGTCGTCAAGCGCGGCTGCAAGCATTCCGCAGGCATGCATATCCTTCAGCTTTGCGCGTATGCGCGCCAGTTTCGACGCACACGACTCTCCGACATACTCAAGCGGATGAATGTTAATTTTGTTTTGCGGCACCGGCGGACGGTCGGTCCATATACGCTCCAGCGGATCAAAGTTGGTTCTTACGGTTATTCCGCCTTCAGCCCTCAGTCCGGCAATAAGTTCGGCAACCGACGCCTCAGAGTTAACCATGCCGTCTACGCCCACAACGGGACTCGAAACGAACGACAGTTTCATGCCGAGCCACTTTATTATCGACGGCGTGCCCTCCATGCGCTCCTTCATGAGCTTAAACTCCGTACCCTCAAGCTGCTCGGCGGCAGCAAGAAAATAGCGCGAGTCGGTCCACAGGGCAGCGGCGTCCATCGTAACCACGGCAGTGCCTGCCGAGCCGTTGAAGCCCGAAATCCACTTTCTGCCCTCCCAGTGCTCGGGCACATATTCGCCGTTGTGCGGGTCGGTTGAAGGAAAAATAAATGCGTCGATACTCTCCTGTTTCATCACGTCGCGCAGGGCGGCGAGTCTTTTTTCTATAATAGTGTTCGTCATAATGAATAAGATTTTGCAAAATAGACATTACAAAGATACGTCTTTTTAAATTTAATAACAAACTAAAATGAGAATAAATATTTTATATCCATTCTTTTTACTAACTTTGCAGAAGATAACATTAAGGACAATTGAATGTCTTAACAATAAAACACAGGTTATTATGAAATTCTTAACTAACGAAAAACTGACAATCGTCGGCGCAGCCGGAATGATTGGTTCTAACATGGTTCAAACAGCCCTGACAATGGGTCTTACAAACGACATCTGCCTTTATGATGTATTCTCACCGGAAGGCGTTGCAGAGGAAATGCGCCAGAGCGGTTTTGGCGATGTGAAAATCACTGCTACAACAGATGCTAAAGAAGCTTTCACAAACGCTAAGTACATCATCTCTTCTGGTGGTGCTCCACGTAAGGCTGGCATGACACGCGAGGACCTTCTGAAAGGTAACTGCGAGATTGCAGAAGGACTTGGCAAGAACATCAAAGAATACTGCCCTGACGTTAAGCACGTTGTTATTATCTTCAACCCGGCTGACCTTACAGGTCTTGTAACACTGCTGTACTCTGGTTTGAAACCATCACAGGTTACAACTCTTGCTGCTCTTGACTCTACTCGTCTGCAGAGCGCACTGGCTAAGAAGTTCAACGTAATGCAGAGCGAAATCAAGGGTTGCGCTACATACGGCGGTCACGGAGAGCAGATGGCTGTATTCGGCTCACACGTAACTGTTGACGGCAAACCTCTGACTGAAATCATCGGCACACCTGAGTTCACTAACGAGGAGTGGGAGCAGATGAAGGTTGACGTTACTAAAGGTGGCGCTAAGATCATAGAGCTCCGCGGACGTTCTTCATTCCAGAGCCCGGCTTATCTGTCAGTTGAAATGATTCGTGCCGTGATGGGTGGCGAGCCGTTCAAGTATCCTGTTGGAACTTATGTTTCTAACGAGAAGTACAACCACATCATGATGGCTATGAAGACTACTCTCGACACAACAGGCGCTCACTATGAGATGCCGCAGGGAACTGCTGAGGAGAACGCTAAACTCGACGCAAGCTACGAGCACCTCTGCAAGATGCGCGACGAGCTGGTTACTCTGAACATCGTTCCTGAAATCTCTGAGTGGAACAAGATTAACCCGAACCTGTAATTTATACACAAAAAAAGTCCCGGCCAAAAGCCGGGATTTTTTTTGTCTAATTGAGAATGGAGAATTATGATTACACTTTATAATTATGAATTATGAATTGTGAATTATGAATTACTTTCTATATATTTCCTCCAACTTCAATTCTTTTATCTTTCCGTATTTTGAAAGTTTCTGAATGTCGAGTTTCGACTTGTCGCCTACAATAATCAGGATGTAGGGACGGCCTTTCACATTTTTATTATAATAGTTGTAGACATCATTATCGGTGATGGTTTTCAGCGACTTTATCATGTCGGCGTCAGGGTCGGCCTTGTAGCCTTGCGCACGATACAGGGCAATGGTCTGACCTATGTCGCGGAACGACGGATAACTGTTGTTTATGCCGTTGAGCATCGAACGGCGGGCATCACTCATGTTCTTGTCGCGCACGGGCATGCAGGCAAACAGACTGTCGAGCGTAGCCACGGCATCCATTGTCTTGTCGGCCTGAGTGCCCATAATTGTCATAAATGCCGTGGGGGCGTCGGCATGTAGCACGGGCGACGGCACTTCGGCTGTGCCGGAAGCGTAATAGGCAAACGAGCGCAACTCGCGCAAATCCTGAAACATTACCGACGACATGCCGCTGCCGAAATAACTGCTCCACAGCTTCAGGCAGGTGCGCTCGTCTTGCTCAGGCACAGGGGCGAGCGGCGTGTATGTGGCAACTACAGTTTGGCGCGCCTTGGGATTGTCGAAGATATACACAGCCGGGGCGTCATACTGCATCAGCGGCTTATAGGTGTCGGTGTATGGCTCACGGGCTTTGTCAACAGGCAACAGACGGCTTACCTCCTGCCCCACCGACTCAGCGTCGCGACTGCCGCAATAAACGACAGACAGCTGCACGTTCTGAAGACTGTCAAACAGACTTACAAGCTCTTCGGGCTTCATCTTTTTGACATCACCAACAGACACGCGGTTGAGATAAGCCGACTTGCTGCCGTAGGCTATCTTTGACAGCGCAGCATTAGCAATGCTCGAATTGTCTTTCACAAACGCCATGTCGTTAAGGCGCCACGCACGTTTCAGTTCAGACATCTGTGTCTTGTCAGGCTTCACCGACGAGAGAAAATGGCCCAGCAGCCTCAACGAAGGCTCAAGGTTGCGCTCAAAGCCCTGCATGGATATGATGAACGAATTGTTGCCGGCACTGAAACTGAGCGTAGAACCGACGTTCTGCAGGGCACGGCGCAGCTGCTGACTTGTAAGCGAGTCGGTGCCGAGCGCGTCGATATACGATTCGAGCACCTCCAGACGCGGGTCGGCAATCTTTCCCTTGTGATAGATAAGCTGCAGGGTGAACACGTCGTTGACGTTATTCTTGACGGCATAAAGCTCTGCCATGCGGCCGAGACTTATGCGAGATGCGTCACGGTCGAAGTCGATTATGCGCGGCTCAACATCCTTGTGCTCCATGGAGTCGAGCATGGCGGCATAAGCCGACTGCGCCGTTATGTTCTTTGCCGGCATGGGCTTATATCCCGGCTGCGACACCTTGTCGGAAGGATAGCTGCCGTATTTCTTGACGAAGTCCATATATTCGTTGTTGAAATATTTGCGCGCCACACGCATCACGTCGTCACGGCTCACATTCTCAACAGCCAGTTCACGGTCAATATATTCAGCCCACGAGTCTTCGCCGTTGCCGTAAGCCTCAACCATCATCCATCCGCGCTTGTCGGCATCTTCCAGCTTGCGTTTAAGCTCGCGCCCGGCTTCCATCTTCAGCGCCTGCAGGTCGCTGTCGCTGAAGTCGCCGTTCTTCACCTTGTCCACCTGCTCCATGCACCTGCGCATAAGTTTCTTGCGCGAGCCGAACGGCAGACTCGGCACTCCTGCCACAAACGTTATGCCGGCATCCTTAAGCGAGGCAGTCATGGCCGTGGCCATAAGCGCGCCTCCGTTGTTGCTTATAGAGTCGAGCTTGCCCGAACCGAAGTTGTTAGTCAGCAGTCTTACGGCTATGTCGAGCGCAGCCTCGTCGGCATGTCCGTGCGACGGAGTGCGGAATGCCATAAGCTCGCCCTTAACTATGGGATAAGGTATGCGCAGTCTGACTTCCGGCCGCGACGACGCGAGCGACACGGGCTTAAACTCGCTGCGCGCCGGAGCCTCGCCTGCCCTTATCCGTCCGAACGTGCGCTCAAGCAGCGGTTTAATAGAGTCGGCGCACACATCGCCGGCAAGTATCAGCGCCATGTTTCCTGCCACATAATAACGGTCGTAGAAGTTGCGCATCTCGCTCAGACGCGGATTCTTCAGGCTTTCTGTGCTGCCCACTATCGGATAAGCGTAAGGCGTTCCGCTGAAGAAGTTTTCCATCACACGTTCGTATGCGCTCATAAGCACATTGTCGGCATACATGTTTTTCTCTTCATACACGGTTTCGAGTTCGCTCTGAAACAGGCGGAACACAGGACTGATAAGGCGCTCGCTGTTGAGCGACGCCCACTGGTCTACATACTGCGGCAGAAACGTGTTGAAATATACTGTATAATCGAGGCTCGTGGCGGCGTTAAGTCCCGAACCACCGTAGCGCGACACAAGGTTGCTGAACTCGTTGGGTATGGCATATTCGGCAGCCTTTGCGCCCAGCCGGTTTATGTCTGCTTGTATCTGCCGGCGCATGGTCTCGTCTTTGGTCTGTGCCAGCTGGTCGTATTTGGCAGAAATAGAATCGAGCCACGGCCGTTCCTTCTCATAGTCAACCGTACCAATCTTGTCGGTGCCCTTAAACATTATGTGTTCAAAATAGTGTGCAATGCCGGTGTTGGGGCAGTCGGCCGCTCCTGCCTTCACCACCACGGCGCCGAACACTCTCGGCAGCGCATGGTCTTCGTTTATCCACACTGTAAGTCCGTTACTCAGTTTCATTTCTTTCACCTTCATGGCATTGTCGTCATATCCGGCAGCATGAGCCGTGATGCCCGAAAGTGCCATGAGGCATATAAACAAGGCTGTATGTTTCATCATATCATCATAGTGTATGTGGTGTGCCGGCACAGATAAACGCTGCGGCACGCCTGTGTTTAACGTTTCCACAAAAATAAATAAAATTAGTCTTTCAGCTGCCCTTACTCACATCAAAACGCATTGTCTTTAACGTCATTTTAGCTTTTTATCATTTCACAGACAGCAATCAAAGGCACAAACATTAACAGCACATGGGACATCTCATAACTTTAAACCTGCAAATAATTCACGAAGATATAGCCTTGCAAAATCAGCCGATAAAAATCTACCAACAGGCAAAATTCACCCACCATTTTACGATTTTGTTATAAATCTATTTCAAAAGCATCTTTTTATTCTATTTGTTATACCCCATTTAAAATATATCTATATATTTGCAAAATAGAAATAGAACACTTATAACGACTTTTGAACAACAATCAATAATCGCTACTTGTATAAATGATTTTTATCGACTAACTTATAATACTTTTATGAAAAATTTTACACACAAAAAAAGAAATGGATTGGCACTTTGGCTGCTAACCCTTATGTGCTTGGCCTCGGTAAATGTATGGGGACAAGAGACTGTTTACTCCTATGAATTAAAACAAAAGACATGGGATGGCAACGGAAGTAAAACACTTAACGGAATTACATGGTCATTAGATGCTCCTGGTGCCGGATTTTGGGGATATGACGGCACAAAAGGTCAACAATTTGGCTCTGGTAGCAAACCCGCTACTTCTATAAACCTTTCAACGGAAGATTTTAAAGGTACAATTAAATCTGTTGTAATAGAAACAAGCGGTGCATCAAAAATTAATGCTACAATTCAAGTTAAAGTAGGAAATGTTGGTTATGGAGATGAAACAAAAATAACAAAAACAAACACACCTTATAAATTTGATGGCCAATCATCGGGAAAAGTAGAAGTAATATGGACAAATACTAGCGACGCGGCCATTTACTTAAAAAAGATAACTGTAACTTATGAAGAAGGTGCTGCCACTCAATGTATCGCCCCGACATTCAGTCCTGCTTCAGGCACATCGTTCGCAAACACATTGACCGTTACAGCCTCAACAACCACTGAAGGCGGAAAGATTGTTTATACGACAGACCCGGAGGCTACACTCGACGCCAACTCGCCAGAGTTTCCAAGCGAAGGACTTACTATAGACGCTACAACAACAATACGCGCCATAACAGTTGACCCTAATGGAGCTTTGGAAAACAGCGGTGAGGCATCAGCCACATATACAAAGATTGATGCGCTGAACGGACTTGCCGAACTGCGCGCCAAGATAAGAGAAGACAACGTAACAAGCCAAAAGAACGCTAAAGAATATATTGTAAGCCTGAACAATGCCGTTGTAACAAAGGTAAGCGACAACAAAGCATTCATAGAAGAAAACGGAACAGGTATACAATATTTCAATTATGACAACAGCTTTAAGGAAGGTCAGGTTATCAACGGCACAGCCACTGTAAAAGGCTTTATGTATAGCAACTGGGCCGAACTGACAAGCATCGAAGGCGACATAACTATAACAGATGGAGGAGCAGTAGCTCCGACAGAAGTTACTCTTGAAGAACTTACAAACAACTACGACAAATATGAATCACGCCTTGTTAAAGTAACCGCAGCTGAAGTAACTTCGGCTTTCAACATTCAAAACGGCGAAATATCACAAAACGGATTTAAATTTGCAGTAAGAGCAAACAACGAGTCAATCTCAATGACATTGGGAGAAACAATAGACATAATTGGAGTACCCGGAATTTACTTCAACACGAAGCAGTTGAACGTCTTTTCACAGGAAGACATAACAAAAGACGAAAATGCTAAAACATTCTCATGGACAGCAACATCGGCTGAAATAGATATCAACAACGGCGACATAACCGCTCTGCCTACTCTTACTAACACATACGAGGGAGCAGTAAACTACGACAGCTCAAACAAGGGCGTTGCCATTATCGGTGAGACTGACGGACAGATAACCATCGTAGGCGCAGGAACAACCACAATAACCGCCACACTGGCATCTGACCCTGAGGTTAAGTCTTCGTATGAACTTACGGTAAACAAGACCACAGCAACACTCGAATTTGAACAGCCATCATATACAGTGAACTTTGGTGAGATAATTACTCTGAAAGCCGTATCAAACAATCCGGATGCACAGATAACCTATTCAGCAACTGAAGGCGACTGGGTTATAGATGAAACATCTGGCGAATTCTTGGCAGACACTACAGCCGGAAGCGTAACCGTTACTGCAACACTGGCAGAAAGCGACAAATATACAGGCGCAACTGCAACATGCACGGTGAAGATTGTTGACCCGAACCAGCAGGTTTATAGCGACGTTATCACAGCTGAAGATTTGGTTGCTACAGATACACGATATAAAGATTTCTCTGATGTAACAAAGACTTCAGGTGCTGTTTATGCAGGTAATTCTGCCAAGAATAACAGTGGCTCAATCCAACTAAGATCAAGCGAAAAATCTGGAATTGTTACTACAACATCAGGTGGAAGAATATCTCAGATAATTATTACTTGGGATAGTCAGACTACATCAGGAAGACAATTAGATATATATGGCAGTGATGAACCATACACAAGCACAGCAGATTTATATGATTATAAGAAGCCTATTGCCTCTGCCATATACGAAAATGAATCTACGACATCAAAACTTACAATCGAAGGCAACTATCCTTATGTTGGAATAAGAAGCAACGACGGAGCATTATACATCAAAGACATAACCTTTGTATGGGAAAAAGTGTCAGAGCCTACCACCGGTTCATTCTCAATCACCGATGCCGGTTTTGCCACATACTACACTGACAAGGCGTTTGTAATGCCGGAGAATGTGCAGGGCGGAATTGTAACTAAAGCCAACAAGGAGACAAACCAGCTCACCATAAGCTACAACTATCAGCCGGGCACTGTTGTTCCTGCAAAGACTCCTATCGTGCTTAAAGGCGAGAAAGGCGACTACACCGTAAACTACACTACATCTGAAGAAACTGCTCCTGCCGGCAACATGCTCTATGGCGCAGAAAACGTTGACGCTGAAGGAAAGACATTTGTTGAGGGAACCAACGTTAAATACTACAAGCTTGCACTTGGCAACGACGGCAAATGCGGATTCTACTGGGGCGCAACCGACGGCGCAGCATTTGAATACACAGCCAACCGCGCATTCCTTGCCATCGACATAACAGACGCATCACAGGCTCCGGCAAGCTTCTCACTCGACGGCGACGGCAGCACAACAGCCATTAACGGCATTATGAACGGCAACGACGACAGCCAGAAGATTTACACCGTAACCGGCGTTTATGCAGGCAAGAGCCTCAACAACCTGCCCAAAGGCATATATATAGTAGGCGGAAAGAAAGTGGCTGTTAAATAAAAAAAACATACAAATAATAAAATAAATAATAAGGAGAACAAATTATGAAAAAGTATATTAAACCTGAATGTGACATAATAGAAGTAAAGTTTGAAGGTAACCTGATGCAGACCTCTACTATTCCCCCGGTATCAGATACCGACCTGGGCATAAACGACGAAGTCAGCTCAGGTCCGATGCTCACTCCTGAAAGGAAAAGCATTTGGGGAGAAGAAGACTAAAAAAATGTTTTATAATTCGACTATATACAGAGGGACATGCGTCAAGGCGCTTGCCCCTCTGTTTTTTATGCCTGCCTACATTCTGCCAAATAAAACTAAATAGCCAACAGCCCATATATAGTTTTATGTACGACTGATGACAAACAATACAAAACACGGCATTTTGCATTGCGAAAGGTATGCTTTTGCATCATAAAACATGGTCTTTCAGAATGTAAAAGGTATGCTTTTACAGCGGCATGACACAACAGAAAAGCTGTTTGCTTAATTAACCTTATCGGATAATTACGCAAACTGCATTATCATACTTAAAACTAAAAAAGTTTTCGTAGAAACTCATCACTCGTCACATTTCGGTGTAATAAGTTGAAACACAGGCTGTTAAAGTGTGATGAGTTACTTTTTGAACTCATCACGGATGCCTTTGCCGATTGTGGCGTGATGAGTTGCGGCGACAACTCATCACACTGCAAGTCGCTGACGCACAGAGTCTTAAACCCCGTTGTGACGAGTGATGAGTTTTTACGAAAACTTTTTTTAGTTAAGCCATAACCTATATAGTATTAGGATTCGGTCCGGATTTTTGCTTCATATTGAGCAAACAAAAAGACGGCTGAAAGCATGAATGCACAAGAAAAAGGAACAATACACACGGCGAAACGCACGGCAACGGAACACAAACAGGCTCAACCCTAAATCTTTATACCAAAAAACATGCGGGCGCGCCATTTGGTGTTGTTAAGCAGCAAGATGTCACGGTCGCCAAGCTGCGACGTGTTCACAACGGCAGTAAAGCCGGCAAAATAACGGCCGAAATGCCTTACAACAGCCATGCGCCCCACGGCTATTATGTTGGGAAACCTGTAAGGCATATTTGTGCGGCTGCCGTCCGTGGTTATGTGGCAATGGCTATAGACGACAATTTCGGGCAGTGCCGACAGATGGATGAGCCATCCGTGACGCAAGACAAGATTGTAGCCATAGCCTACGCCGATGCCTACACACGCTATGCTGATTCTTGATTCAGGATTGTCTATTACCTCATCGTGACGTGCCTTGAGCACTCCGCCCATAAACGAGGTACCCAGCATAAAGCTTCCGCAGCTGCGCTTCTGAAGCCACGACTGGCTGAAGGCTGCCGGATAAGAGAAGCGACGGCCGTTGAGGGCATAATAGGCGTTGAGCGTAAGCATGTTCTGACTTATCATTCCGGCAGGTATGCCGGTGTCGCCGTGAGAAGTATGCACGCTGCCCTCAAAGGTCTTTGCCGAATGGAATATCACATCGGCTCCAAGCCTGTTGCCGTATGCGTTCATGTTCAGTTCATAGTCTTTCTTCTTGCCTGCAAGATGCGCCGGATTTAAGGCAACGCTGAGCGACAGTCCGCGGTAAGACGCGCTAAGGCTTACGGTGTATTTGTTCTGTGCCTTCATCTCCGTAGTAAACTTACCGTCGTCATTTACGCCACGCGTGTCGAGGTCAGAGCCCGAAGCATTCAACGTCAGTTTGAAGCGCAAACGCTGCGGCACGCGCTCCAGATAGGCAGAGTCAATACTGCTGCGTGCCCGGCTGTCGCGCATATCGAGTATCTTGTCAATCTCGCGCTTAGCCCGGTAAGCCTCCGCCTTGATCCGTTCTTTGGCATCAATGCTGTCAGCAGCTGCAACGGAGGCGCTGTCGTGTGGCACAGCCGTCATTGCGGCCGCAAGCAATAGTGTAAGCATCTGTAATATAAGAACGCTGCAACACCGTTTTTATTTCATTTCATGCAACAATGATTTGCACAAATGTCTCAACGGCTGCCATGCGCAAACTGAATTACAGATTTGCAACACGTTTGTCAGTCTTTCATAACACGGCGTTAACCTCATTGCAACATGCCCCATATAACTTTGCAACCGTAAACGATAGAAAGCATTTCAAAGTATGACTAAAAGGTTAAGATTGGCCGCGGCGCTGATATTTATCATCACAACATTCAGGGCGTATGCGGCAGACATTAAGGGTAAAGTTACAGACAGTACGACAGGCGAACCGCTCATAGGAGCAACCATACAGATTGACGGAACGCCTAAGGCAACGGCAACAGACATTGACGGTCTGTTCGCATTCAGCGGACTTGACGAAAACGCAAATTATACTTTAGCCATAAAATACATCTCTTACAAGACTAAAAAAATTGACGGGGTTCGGGCTGAAGCTCAGCCACAGGTGATAGAGATTAAACTTACACCTGACGAACAGACACTGAACGAGGTCACGGTTACCGGCGTAGCAAGGAAGAATACAGAGATTGCGGTAATACAAATGACCAAGAGCAGTCCCGTCATAGTGAGCAACGTATCGGCACAGGAAATAACAAAGACACAGGACACAAACGCAGGAGAGGTGATACGCCGAGTGCCGGGCGTGAGCCTCATCGACGACAAGTTTGTCATGGTGCGCGGACTTTCTCAGCGCTACAACAACGTTTGGATCAACGGAGGAGCAGTGCCGAGTTCGGAAGCCGACTCAAGGGCTTTCTCTTTCGACCTTATTCCAAGTTCACAGATTGACAACATGCAGATTGTGAAGACTCCGTCGCCTGAATATCCGGCTGACTATACGGGCGGATTTATCACCATAACGACAAAGGACATTCCGGCGGAGAACACGGCTGAGCTGTCTGTCGGCGGCAACTGGAACGACATAACTTCGTTCTCTGACTTTAAATACGCCAAAGGCTCGGGCACCGACTTTCTGGGATTTGACAGCGGAATGCGCGGACTTAACGGAGGCATAAACTCCACACTGAACAGCATTGCCGGCAACGGCGTTGACCTGCAGAACAACCATCTGAACAACGACTGGCGCGTGAGAAACATGAACCCCGTAGGCGACCTGAAGCTGTCGGGCTCACTGGGACGAAGCTGGAAACTCGGCGACCGCCAACTCGGAATGATTGCAGCCTTCAACTACAGCAACGAATACCGCAAGTATGAGGACATGCAAAATAACCTCTTTGGTGTGTACGATGCAGACAAAGACCAGTCGAACTATCTGCGCTACTCTGTAGACGACCAGTATAACCACAACGTGCGACTGGGAGCCATGCTCAACTTCACTCTCCTTTCTGCCGACGGCAACAGCAAGTATCAGCTGAAGAATATCTTCAACCAGATTGGCAACGACCGCTACACATGGCGCGAGGGACTGAGCGCACAGTCGGACAACGAGAACTCGGCTGAATATTACTACCGCAGCCGCACCACATACAACGGACAGATAACCGGAAAGCACACCTTTGCGCTTGACGAACTTGACTGGAGCGCAAGCTACTCTTATGCCAACCGCAACGTGCCCGACCGCCGCCGCTATCTCATCAACGACGCACTGGAGCCGGGAGTTATGCAGCTGACAAGCCCCAACGACATATCACGCGAATGGACAAAGCTCGACGAGCACATCGTTTCGGCTGCCGTTAACGACAAGCACGACTTTAAGTTCGGATCGTTCACACCGTCAATCAAGTTTGGAGCATACGGCGAATACCGCACACGTAAATACACCACACGCGACTTTATATATAACTGGAACGCAGCCAGCAACACCCTGCCCGACGGTTTCCGCCAGTTTGACCTTTCAGAGATGCTCAGCGACGAGAGCTATTTCGGTGCCGACCGCCTGTATCTGTTCGAGGAACAGCACATGCGCAACAACTATAAGGGCAACAACTATCTCGGAGCAGGATATTTTGCGGCAAACATTCCGCTCGGCAACTTCAACATCTATGCCGGACTGCGCTACGAATACGACCACATGGAGCTGATAACGAACACTCGCGACAACGCCGAAAGTCCGTTCAGCCACAACTATGAGTACAACGACCTGTTCCCGTCGGTGAACACCACATACAAGATTAACGACAAGCACCAGCTGCGCCTGTCATACGGAAAGACGGTTAACCGTCCTGAGTTCCGCGAGGTGTCACCGTCAGTGTTCTACGACTTCGACCTGGCTTCAAACGTGCAGGGTAACACCGACCTGAAGCCGTGTTACATACAGAACGTCGACTTCCGCTACGAGTTCTATCCCTCTAAGGGCGAGCTTATCTCAATAGCGGCATTCTACAAATACTTCGACTCACCAATAGAATGGACCTACACCGTTACAGGCGGAACCAGCTTGGTCTACTCTTACATGAACGCGCAGCGCGCCAACAACTACGGTATAGAGCTTGACATACGCAAAGACCTCTCGTTCATAGGTCTGCCGGGATTCAGCTGGTCGTTCAACGGCGCACTGATTAAGAGCCGCGTTAAGTTTGAGGCTGGCTCTAAAGAAGAAGACCGCCCGATGCAGGGCCAGTCGCCTTACCTCGTAAACACCGGACTATTCTATAAGAACGACAAACTGCAGCTCGACGTAGCCCTGCTCTACAACCGCATAGGTAAACGAATTATCGGAGTAGGACGCAGCGAAGGAACAACAAGCGGCAACGAGGCACTGAGAGTGCCCGACAGCTACGAGATGCCGCGCGACGTGATCGACCTTTCGGCATCGAAGAAATTCGGCAACCACTGGGAACTGAAACTAAGCATACGCGACCTGCTTGCACAGAAGGTTTACTACAAACAGTTTGCCGACGTTCACTACTCAAACGGAACAAGCCGAGAGGTAGAACAGATAACAAGGGCATACAAACCGGGACGCAACATAGGAGTGAGCGTAGTATATAAATTCTGACAAGGGATAAAGCGCCTCACATAGGTCCCATTACTCCCATCACTCCCATACCTCCCATCAAAAAAAGAAATAAATTATTCACCATAAGATTTTTAACAAAAGATGAAAATGGACAAATTAAAACTTTACGGATGCATGGGCATCCTTGCAATGGCGTTCACAATGAGCGCCTGCAGCAGTGACGACGAAAATGCAGACACACCACAGAGCGGTGTTAACTGGACCACAAACGGTGGACTGAAAGCCTGCGACCACTTGCTGTTTACAGCTGACGGCGACGCCAACGTAAACGACAACGGAACTCAGATTGGAAACGGCGACCAGGAGTTTGTCTTCACAGGAAAACAGACAATTAAAAAAGGCACATATATTCTTAAAGGTTGGGTTTACATTGCTGACGGTGCCGAGCTTACTATAGAGCCGGGAACCATCATCAAAGGCGACAAGCAGACCAAGGCTTCGCTCATAGCTGAGCGCGGAGGTAAACTCATAGCACAGGGAACAGCAACAGAGCCTATCGTATTTACATCTGAAGAGGCTAAAGGCAACCGCCGTCCTGGCGACTGGGGTGGCATCATCCTCTGCGGTAAGGCAAAGAACAACAAGAGCGAAATACAGATTGAGGGCGGCCCGCGCACAAAACACGGCGGCAACGACGACGCTGACAACTCTGGTGTACTGAGCTATGTACGTATAGAGTTCGCCGGTTATCCTTTCCAGACCGATCAGGAGATCAACGGTCTTACACTCGGATCTGTAGGTAGCGGCACAAAGATCGACCACGTACAGGTTTCTTACTCTAACGACGACTCTTACGAGTGGTTCGGCGGAACAGTTAACTGCAAATACCTCATTGCATACAAAGGATGGGACGATGACTTCGATACAGATAACGGATTCAGCGGAAAAGTTCAGTTCGGTCTGTCAGTCCGCGACTCTAAACTCGCCGACGTATCACAGAGCAACAGCTTTGAGAGCGACAACAACGCCGACGGTTCTAACAGCGAGCCTCACACATCAGCCGTATTCTCTAACATGACATTCATCGGCCCGAAAGCTGTTGACGCTTCTTTCGTAAACGATGCTTCTTACATCACTGGCGGCAGCTATTATCCTAACAACGGTTCAAGCCTCGGCAAGTTCCAGTCAGCTATGCACATCCGCCGCGACTCTCACCTCAACTGCTTCAACTCTGTTGTAGTAGGCTGGCCTATCGGTCTTATCCTCGACAATGAGAAGGGCGACACTCAGGGCGCTGCAACAGCAGGCAACCTGAAACTGGAGAACATCTGGATGGCTAACGTTGACGCTGTTGGTACTGACTTCAACAAGATTTATGTTGACGGACTTTACAACTACGAGACAAAGCAGGTTGACCAGACCAAGCCTTCATTCTCAAGCACATTCTTCAAGGCTCAGAGCGGCAACCAGGTTTATGACGCAGCTACAGGCTGGTTCGACACAACAGGTTATATTCCTACATCAGGCAGCCCACTGCTCAGCGCAGCAGCATTCACAAACTCTCTGCTCTCAAGCGGTTTCGACAAGGTTGCTTACATCGGAGCTTTCGCAGCAGGCGACACATGGCTCAACGGATGGACTAACTTTGATCCTCAGAACGCAGACTATTAATTTCTTGATTTAAAGATCCAATAAGACAATGACGCCCCGCGGGAACTATTCCTGCGGGGCGTCTGTTTTTTGTATTTTATTCAGGTATTACTTTTATCGTCGCCACGGCATACACATCATAGCATCAGCCTCAACAGCCGGTGAACGGCACGACACGGCAGCGATAAAGGCTGTTATTCTTCCTCAAGATACCACTTAGAGTATTCCACATAATGTTTGGCAAAGCTCTCTGCCTGGTCGGGACGTGTCTTCTTGATAAACTTGGCAGGCACTCCGCCCCATATCTCGTGCTGACCTATCTTTGTGCCCTGCAGCACCAGCGCACCGGCAGCAACTATCGCGCCCTCGCCTATCTCGGCATTGTCGAGCACGGTTGCGCCCATGCCTATCAGCGCTCCGCGGCGTATAGTGCAGGCATGCACTGTGGCGTTGTGGCCTATGCTCACGTCGTCTTCAATGATAACCGGACCGGTGGTATTGGTTACATGCACGCAGGCACCGTCCTGCACGTTTACACGGTTGCCAATGGTTATGGGAGCCACGTCGCCGCGCACAACGGCGTTGAACCATATTGAGCATTCGTCGCCCATGTTAACCTCGCCAACAACAGTGGCGTTCTCGCTGAAATAGCAGTCCTTGCCCCATTTGGGCGTCAGACCTTTTATTGATTTTATTAATGCCATAATGTTATTATCTTTTTTATGTTCATTCTGCAAAGTTAGTTTATTTTATATTGCAAAGCAAAAAATCGGCACTTAATAGCTTGCACGTAAAGTAAAGATTATGTATTTTTGAGCATTGAAAATAAAATCATCTATAATAATTATGTTGGAAACAGGACTTACACACACAAGCAGCCTTACGGTGACCGAAGCTCTCACCGCCAAGGCCATGGGTTCGGGCGACCTGCCCGTATTGGCTACGCCGGCAATGATGGCGCTGATGGAGAACGCCGCCATGACAGCCGTTGCCCCCGAACTGCCCGAAGGAAGCACCACCGTAGGCGGACACATAGAGTCGTCGCACCTGAAGCCTACACCCGTAGGTGCCGAGGTTAAAGCCGAAGCCACGCTGACAAAGGTAGACGGCCGCAAGCTGTATTTCACCGTCAAAGCCATGCAGGGCGACACAATAATAGGCGAAGGCACTCACTTGCGCTTCATCGTTGACCGCGAGAAGTTTATGAGTAAGCTGTAAAAAGCTACAGCCGAAAGGCATAAATAACAAAACAACAAGACTAAAACTTTTTTGTTGATAATATGTCTCTGACATATAAAATTTAGACAAAAGCAAAGTCTTCAACTTTTCTTATTAACTAATAAGGATTTTACTTTGATTCAATTTATTTGGCATAATCAAGAACTAATCTTATAGCTTTGATTATGCCAAATAATTTGGAATAAATATCTAAACCATATATATCTAATACTATAAAATTGAACAAGAAAATGAAGAATATGAATAAATATATACTACCTTTGAAAAAGATCTTACTAATATTCGCGTTTTGCATCCCAATGATTACGTTTGCACAATCTACCTACATTTACAATATTGTATCAATTGAAGGCAATATGAATGAGAAAGGCATAAAAGTTAAGGTAGATGATGGTAAAAATATTGAAAAGTTGAAAGATGAAAATGGCAAAGACATTAAATTTAACACTCCTGCAGCAGCCTTGATGTACTTCATATCCAAAGGATGGGAACTGTATATAAACGACTCAACTTCTGAAGGTACAGTGTTTAATGGCATTGGCACAAATAGAAGCACTTCATATTGGATATTTAGGAAACCTTGCACAAAGGAAGAATTTGATAAAGCCGTAGAAGAAGGAATAAAAAAATAATCCATTTAGCATCCTGTCAGTCAATAAGAAGGTATGAATTACGGATCACAGATCCTTATACTCCTTGCTGTCAGATTACAGATCTGACAGAACATTAGCCTTGTTGCTTCATTACTTCCATAAATACCAACAAGACTAATGTGCCGGCTGATTTGTAATCTGCCGGAATTAAATATTAGAACTGAAAGTCAGCGAAGCTAATTTGCGATCCGATAACTTCCAATAATATATACCCTTAAAAAATCCAACAAGTCATTTTACCTTGTTGCCATTCCCTTAATAAACATCTAATTTCGTTCCTTTACTTTTAATATCACATTACGTCTCTCCTATTCCATCAGAATCCACGAAAAAAGACTATGAGTTAGGCTTGAAAAGTGGGCCACTTTTGCATAAAAAGTGGCCGAGTTACGATGCGTAACTCGGCCACTAACAGTTCGAAAGTAAATCGATAAACATTCCTTGATAAATGGGTTTATTTTAGAATTTAGACATTTAATATGAAAGGAAAAAGCTTATAAAATGTTACGATTTTCAGGGACTTTTTCTGACGACGGCTATTTGCGCCCTGTTATCGTTGCTACAACATACTCTGAACAGGTGCCTATGCGGAACTTGCCGCCCCAGATGCCAAAGCCCGAACTTACATAATATTTCGTGTTGCCGCGCTGCCACGGGCCATAAGCACATTCGTATATGCGGTCGGTTATCCACGATATGGGCCAAAGCTGGCCGTGATGGGTATGGCCGCTAAGCTGAAAGTCAACACCGGCACGCTCGGCGCGGTCAAGATGATAGGGCTGATGGTCGAGCAGAATGGTGTATTTGCTTCTGTCGGCACGGCGCATAAGCTCCGCCACGCTGCGGCGATGCAGACGGCTGCGGTCGTCGCGGCCTATGATGCACAGCTGTCCCACGCATGCCATGCTGTCGCGCAGCAGCGTTATGCCGGCGTCGGCAAAGAACTTCTGCGCCTGCGGCTCGCCGCTGAAATACTCATGATTGCCAAGACAGGCGTACACGGGAGCGTTAAGACGGCGCAGCTCTGACGCCATGTTCTCCTCGATGAGCGGACGCATGCTGCCGTCTATTATGTCGCCGGCAATGAGTATCAGGTCGGCATGCTCGGCGTTAATCATGTCCACCCAGCGTGCAAGCTCCTTGCGGCGGTTGTGATAACCGATGTGAAGGTCGCTCATCATGACCACCTTAACAGGGCGTCCGAGACGCTTGTCGGTGGTAAGTTCAATAGTGCGGCGCACCTTATAATTATACCTTATGTTGCCGCCTATGAACAAAGCCGCCATGACTGCAAACAGCACTGTAGCCGTAATCCAGTTGGAAAAGAGCCATGAGCGCGGCACGAGGTGAAGGAGCCGCCCGATGTCGAGCAGCAGGAAGGCGATGACAAGATAAAGAAGGATGAATATGGATGAATTGCCCACCTCATAACACGCCGAAGCAAGATTGAGGGGAAAGCCGTCGATGGCATGCGAAAAGTTAAGAAACAGGGTGAGAAATGCCGCGATGCATAAGCCCACCACGGTCCAGCGCCAGCCGGCTGACAACGGCAGGAGACACCACACATGCCACAGCACGTAAGCCAGCCCTATGAACGGCAGCACGAAGAAAAGAACGAACCACATTGTCTTCATTGTTTTAAGTATTGATGCAAAGTTACATTTTTCAGCGCACTTTAGGTCTGTATGACGCATGAAAAATGGGATAATGGTTATTTTTTCGGTAAACGATATACAAGTGCAGCAAA
Organism: Prevotella sp. CAG:1185; assembly: GCA_000436695.1. GTDB lineage: Bacteria > Bacteroidota > Bacteroidia > Bacteroidales > Bacteroidaceae > Prevotella. Next base: position 23,152 of record HF992623.1, read on the forward strand.
TAAAAATGATGGCGGCAGAAGAATTATACCGGCCACATATAAAACAAATTTACAAAAGAACTTATCACTCTGTTATGCCTACATTACCGTAATAAGAAGCCTAAAAAGTGGCTCAAACAGGTCTTTGCATGACTTAAAGAACACTATTGTCTACTTTTAGATAGTTGCACTCTTTCAGTTAATGCCTATCTTTGTCCACAAAAAACAAATTAAGGCAACTTATGACAGTAAATAAACTCAAAGTCAACATTGAATCAATTGTCAATGAAGCCAAGACAGACTATCATGATGGTGATATAGTGGTGATGGATAACCTGAAAGACATTCCGGTTACCCCCGACATGTGCCAAATGGAGATGCTGCTGATTGTCTATTGTGCCAAAGGACATGCCAACTGCCGTATAAACGAATCGACATACAGGCTGGAAGAAGGCAACATTCTGCTGTGTCTTCCACATACATTTATCACCAACATGAACACATCGGACGACATTGAGCTGAAAATTCTCGGACTGTCGAACAATGCTCTCTACCGGAGCATGGATATGAGCAAAGACTTCTGGAACATTATATTATATGCCTCGCAAAACCCTCTGATATGCCTAAACAACGAGAAGCGGATTCTGCTGAACAAGTTTCACGACCTGCTGCATTTTAAACTGAGCAATGCTCACGGAATGTTTCATAAGGAGATTATGCACTCGCTGTTCCAGTGTGCGTTCTACGAACTTGCCGACGCGCTCGTTTCATGTAACGACAACAAACGGTTCAGCGGAGTGATAAGGCAGGGCGACCTGCTGTTCAGGCGATACATTGAGCTGCTGACCGAGAGCGGAGGCATGGAGCGCTCGGTTAAGGCTTATGCCGAAAAGCTGTGCATAACGCCCAAATACCTGTCGTCGCTGTGCAAGAAAGTGAGCGGAAAGACAGCACTTAACTGGATTCACCAGTTTACGATAGACACTATAATAAAACGCCTGAAATACTCGAACATGACAATAAAAGAAATATCCGACTCGATGAACTTTCCAAACATATCTTTCTTCGGAAAGTTTGTAAAGTCGCAGACAGGCATGTCGCCGAGCGAATACAGAAAGAGAATGTGCTCGACAGACAGCATAAAAAAGCATGATGAAACCGTGCCGACTAAAGAACAGGCAGAATAAGCAACGCAAAAAAGACAACAGCGCGCCGCCGTAATAACGGCCGGCGCGCTGCGTCATTATATTCATTAGCCAACAAAATAATCAGAACTTAACTGCCGAAAGTATTTTTTCGGTGGCTCCGGCCTTGCTGCTTACATACTGTGCAGCCTTGTCGCCGTCGGCCTTTCTGCTGCTGTCATCAGCTATATATCCGTTCATGATGCTTTCAAACTGCGAATAGTCCTCAATCTGGCGTCCGCCGCCTGAAGCCAACAGATCCTGAGCTTCCTGAAAACGCTCGTTGTTAGGACCGAATATCACCGGAATATTCCACACGGCAGCCTCAAGCACATTGTGTATGCCAACACCGAAACCTCCGCCGACGTATGCCACATGACCGTAGCCATAAATGCTTGAAAGCAGTCCGAAACAGTCGATAATGAGAATCTTTGCGTCAGCAACGTTATCGGGCGTCGCCTCGGTGTATCTCACGGCCTTGCCTTTAAGCTTTGACAGTATCTGCTGCAGATGGTCTTCGCCTATCACATGAGGTGCAATAATCATCTTCCAGTCGTCGCGGCTGTTGAAATACTTGATGAAAATATCCTCGTCGGGAGGCCAGCTGCTGCCTGCCACAAACACCTTATAGTCCTGTCTGAAAGCCTCAACTATAGGCAGATTCTTAGCCTGTTCCTTAATCTGGATTACACGGTCGAAACGTGTGTCGCCCGTTATGTCGACGTCAGTTATGCCGAGCTTGGCAAGAAGCTGACGGCTGACTTCGTTCTGAACGAAGAAACGCGTGAAGCACTTCAGCACGTTGCTGTAAGTGCGGCCGTACCAGCGGAAGAACACCTGATTGGGTCTGAATATGCTGCTTACGCTATAGACGGGCACATGGCGGTGCTTCAGTATGTGAAGATAGTTCCACCAGAACTCATATTTGATAAAGAACGCCATCTCGGGATGCACAAGATTCAGGAAACGGCGTGCGTTCATGTAAGTATCAAGCGGCAAATAACAAATAATATCGGCACCGTTGTAATTCTTTCTGACCTCATAGCCCGAAGGCGAGAAGAAGGTCAGAAGAATCTTATATTCTGGATGTTCAATGCGCAGGCGCTCAATGATGGGACGGCCCTGCTCAAACTCGCCGAGCGACGCCGCATGGAACCATACATAGCGTGCGCCGGGGTCGACGCTGCGCTTAAGGATACTGAAAGCCTCGCGCTCACCCCGCCACATCTTCTTTACCTTGTCGCTGAACAGACTCATAACGGCCACGCCCAGCGTGTAAAGGCTGATAACAATTTCGTACACGGTCTATTGTTATTTGTTGTATCTATTTAAGCACCTCTATTGCACGGCGCAGACGGCGCAGAGTCTCTTCCTTGCCGAGATATGCCGAAATGTCAAACATGCCCGGGCCCTTGCCTTCGCCTACAAGCGCAAGACGGTACGCATTCATCACGTCGCCGAGTTTGTAGCCCTTGCTCTCAATCCATGCCATGACGATGTGCTCCTGATTCTCGAGCGAGAAGTCGTCGATGCCTTCAAGCACTTCGGCAAGCTCGCCCATAACCTGTGCTGAATTTTCTTTCCAGCGCTTGCGCACCGTCTTCTCGTCGTACTCTGTGGGAGGTATGAAGAAGAACGAGCACAGCGGCCACAGTTCCTTTACGAAGTTTACACGGTCTTTCATCATTGAAACGACCTTGGTTATACGCTCCATCGACTCGTCGATGCCGTTGCCTGCAACGATTGGCGCAAACAGTTTGGCTATCTCTTCGTCGCTCTTGCGCAGTATGTATTCATGGTTGAACCAGATACCTTTCTGATAGTCGAAACGCGCTCCTGCCTTGCTGCACTTTGTGATGTCAAACTGCTCAACAAGCTCGTCGAGAGAGAACAGTTCCTGCTCTGTGCCGGGGTTCCATCCGAGCAATGCAAGGAAGTTGATTACAGCCTCGGGGAAATATCCCTGCTCGCGGAATCCGTTAGACACTTCGCCAGTCTTTGGGTCGTGCCACTCCAACGGGAATACGGGGAAACCCAGACGGTCGCCGTCGCGCTTGCTCAGCTTGCCCTTTCCGTCCGGCTTGAGCAGCAGAGGCAGATGCGCAAAGCGCGGCATGGTGTCTTCCCAGCCGAAGGCTCTGTAAAGGAGCACGTGCAGCGGTGCGCTCGGCAGCCACTCCTCGCCACGTATAACGTGGGTTATCTCCATCAGGTGGTCGTCAACAATGTTTGCAAGGTGATATGTAGGAAGCTCGTCGGCGCTCTTATAAAGAACCTTGTCGTCAAGGATGTCGCTCTTTATAACAACGTCGCCGCGTATCATGTCGTTAACGTGAACGTCCTCGCCCGGCTCAATCTTGAAGCGCACAACATACTGACAGCCGTCGGCAATGAGTTTTTCAACCTCATCGGCAGGCATGGTGAGCGAGTTGCGCATCATCATTCTTGTGTGGGCATCATACTGGAAGTTCTTAATCTCATGACGCTTTGCATCGAGTTCCTCGGGAGTGTCAAAGGCTATGTATGCCTTGCCGGCATCAAGCAGCTGGTCGACATACTTCTTGTATATAGCGCGACGCTCGCTCTGACGGTAAGGACCATGCTCACCGCCGAAGCTGACACCTTCGTCAAACTTTATGCCAAGCCATCTGAACGACTCTATGATATACTCCTCGGCTCCCGGAACAAAACGGTTTGAGTCTGTATCTTCTATTCTAAAAACGAAATCGCCGCCATGCTGACGGGCGAAAAGATAATTATACAATGCGGTACGTACTCCGCCAATATGCAACGCCCCGGTGGGACTTGGTGCAAAGCGCACCCTTACTTTTCTTTCTGCCATTTATTAATGAAGATAAGATAAATTTTGTGCAAAATTACAACTTTTTTAGCAAAGTGGTGTATTTTTTTATTATTTTCGCAGAGCAAAGCATTTAAAACGAATAGAAATGGGCAAATTCAATAAAACTGACAAACATTATTTAAGAGATATCCTTACACGAATAGCGCTTGTCGTAGCTGCCGTAATCATAATTGTATGCTTTCTGCCGCGCAACAGCGGACCGCAGTTCAGATACGACATAGGCAAGCCGTGGATGTACAGTTCGCTTATAGCAAAGTTCGACTTTCCTATCTATAAAACCGACGAGGCCATAAAGGGAGAGCAGGACAGCATAATAAAGGCATTTGAACCTTACTACAACTATAATCAGGACGTTGAGAAAGAGCAGATAGGCAAGTTTCTCAGCAAATATAAAGAAGGCATACCCGGACTGCCATACAGCTATGTCACAACCATCGCCGACAGGCTGCACCGGCTGTATCAGGCAGGAATCATGGACACGCCCGAATACTCTGAGATAAGCAAGGACACAACAAGCACCATAAGGATTGTGAGCGGCAAGAAGGCAACCAACGCCGAGATAATGTGCATCTACTCGACAATGACTGCCTATGAACAGATGTTCAGCGACCCGAAACTGGCCGAACAGAGGCAGGTGCTGCAGAAATGTAACCTGAACGAATATATACAGCCCAACCTGAGCTATGACGAGGAGCGCAGCGAGACCGAAAAGGCCGACCAGCTTAGCACAATCCCACTGGCCAGCGGAATGGTGCTGAGCGGACAGAAAATAATTGACCGCGGAGAGATTGTGGACGACCATACATACAGGGTGCTAAATTCGTTTGAGAAAGAGACGCAGAGGCGCAGCGCAACAGTGAGCGCCATTCCGTCGACAATAGCCGGACAGATACTCTTTGTGGCAACACTCATAATGCTGTTTACAACGTATCTGGGCCTGTTCCGCAAGGACTATTTTGAAAAGCCGCGCAGCATCACCATGCTCTACACCATGATAACGCTGTTCCCTATACTCGTGTCGCTGATGATGAGCCACAGCATTCTCAACGTCTACGTGCTGCCGTTCACCATAGCGCCAATATTCATACGCGTGTTCATGGACTCGCGAACGGCATTCATATCTCACGTAATAATGATTCTGATATGCGCAGCGGCCGTGAAATATCAGTATGAGTTTATCATCGTGCAGCTCGTTGCCGGACTTGTTGCCATATATTCGCTGCGCGAACTGTCGCAGAGGGCGCAGCTGTTCAAGACGGCCGTGCTCGTAACGATAGGCAGCAGCGCCATGTATTTCGCGCTGCAGCTTATGCAGGACAACAACATTACGTCGATGGACCACAGCATGTACAAATACTTCATCGTTAACGGCGTGCTGCTGCTCTTTGCATATCCGATGATGCTCATCATCGAGAAGACGTTCGGATTTATATCCAACGTAACGCTCATTGAGCTGTCAAACACCAGCAAGGATCTGCTGCGACAGCTAAGCGAGGTGGCTCCGGGCACATTCCAGCACTCGGTCATGGTGAGCAACCTTGCAGCCGAGATAGCCAACAAGATAGGCGCCAAGGCTCAGCTCGTAAGAACGGGCGCCATGTATCACGACATAGGCAAGATGAAGAATCCTGCTTTCTTTACTGAAAACCAGGTGGGCGTCAACCCGCTCGACAAGATGTCGCGCATCGAAGCCGCACAGATTGTGATAAGCCACGTTACCGAGGGACTGAAGATGGCAGAGAAATATAACCTGCCGAGTGTTATAAAAGACTTTATAAACACTCACCACGGAAGCGGCAAGACTAAATATTTCTACATATCATACAAGAACGAGCATCCTGACGAACCAGTTGACGACTCGCTGTTCACTTATCCCGGTCCCGACCCGTTCACTCGCGAGCAGGCCATACTGATGATGGCCGACACTGTGGAAGCCGCATCGAGGTCGCTGCCTGAATATACGGAAGAAAGCATATCCAACCTTGTCAACAAGCTCATTGACCAGCAGGTGAGCGAAGGATATTTTGTCTACTGCCCGATAACATTCCACGACATTGCCGTAGCTAAGCAGGTGCTTACAGAGCGTCTTAAATCGATTTATCACACAAGGACGAGCTATCCGGAACTGACAAAGAAGGAAAACAAGACAGAAAACACGCAGACCGCAAAAAAATAAAGCCGGAAAGCACTACGATAAGACCGGCCAATGTTGCTCTCATGCAGCATTGGCCGGTCTGTTTTTATATGAACCTTGTGTAAGAAAAACATGCACACATCAACATATTTGTGCACTAAGAGTTACTTATCTTGTTAATAAAGATTAAACAAAATATACCATTTCAAGAAATACAGAACAATAATAATACCTTTACAGCCAATTTTTTAAGGTAATTAAAGATGAATAAAACAAAATTAATCTGCGCGGCTCTTGCACTGTCAACAGCCGCAACGGCCAGCGCAGGCGGCATTCTTACTAACACTAATCAGAACATCGCTTTTCTGCGAAATCCGGCTCAGGATGCCGTGATAGGCATTGCCGGAGTGTACAGCAATCCTGCCGGAGTGGCATTTATGAACAACGGATTCCATCTGTCGCTCAACATACAGAACGCTCACCAGACGCGTGAGATAACCTCTACGTTCGCACCCTTTGCCTATGGAGCCAACAACTTCGGCAACACCACCAAGACTTTTAAAGGCGAGGCCAATGCCCCGATAATTCCGTCGATACAGGCTGCATATAATAAAAACAACTGGAGCTTCCAGTTTAACTTTGCCATCACGGGCGGAGGCGGCAAGTGCATCTTTGACAATGGCCTGTCGTCGTTTGAGGGCAACATCGCCCTGCTGCCGCTGCTCTCACAGAATCTCGACGCTCTGACGACACAGCTCGGACTCGGCTCTCTGGGACTTCCTACCGTGTCGCAGTATGGCATGGACACATACATGCGCGGGCGCCAATACTACTACGGCTTCACGCTCGGAGCAGCACGCAAGCTGAACGAACACTGGTCGGTGTATCTGGGCGCACGACTGCTATACGGCAATGCCAACTATTATGGCTACGTGAAGAACATCAAAGCCAACATCAACGGCGAAATGGTAAGCGCACCAGAGACATTCAAGAATCTTTCGGCTCAGGCTGCCGTGGCCGTGGGAACATGCACCGAGATGGCAAACATGTATCAGCAGGCAGGCGACATGACCAACGCTGCCAAATATGCACAGATGGCCAAGGACTACAAGGTGAAAGCCGTGATGCTCGGGGCGCTCGGAGCTGCCACTGAAGACGTTACGCTGAACTGCGACCAGACGGGCTGGGGCATCGCGCCGATAATAGGAGTGGACTATAAGACGGGCGACTTTAACTTTGCGGCTAAATATGAATTCAAGACACGCATGCGACTGAAAAACCGCTCGGCCAACAGCGAGAGTGCCACCAATCTGGAGCAGCTCGGAAGATATGCCGACGGCATTGAGGTGGCTGAAGACTCGCCTGCACTGCTCACGCTTGGCGCACAGTGGTCGCCGCTGCAGCAGCTGCGCGTATCTGCCGGATGGCACCACTATTTTGACACCGACGCAAAGCAGTATGACAATCATCAGAACAAACTCGGAGGCAACACCAACGAGTATCTTGTGGGTGCTGAATATGATATAAACAAGCGAGTGCAGGTAAGCGCAGGAGCGCAGTTTACCGAATACGACTTTACCGACAGTTACATGGAGGACATCAGCTTCAACGTAAGTTCATGCTCTGTGGGCCTTGGCGTAGGCGTTAAGCTGACCGAGAAAATGAAGCTCAACGTGGCCTACTTCCAGACTTTCTACAAGGACTACAAACGCGAAACCAACAACTATTACAACATTTCGGGCCTAGCAGGCAAGGTTATAGGCAACGTGGCAAACGAGCTGATGGGCCCTGAGGCTGCACAGGTGGCTGTGGACAAGACCACGGCCCAGCTGACAACACCCGACCCTTCGACAGGCAAAAGCATGCTCTATGGTGCCGACACGTTTACACGTACAAGCCGCGTGATAGGCGTCGGACTCGACATCAGTTTCTGATCATAGTCGCAAATCTATCTGACTGACTGTCAGGTATTTACAAAAACCGCAATTATAGCTATGCAAAAGGCCACCTTTTAGACGCTAAAAGGTGGCCTTTTGTCGTGTAATATGTGGTCTTTTGCAAGCTAAAAGGCCGTCTTTTGGAAAAGTATATTTTACAAGCCGTGGCGTAAACGAATTTTCATGACATTAATCCGACGCTGATGCGGATATTCTACAGCGGGTCTACATCGAAATAAATCTGCACCGAACGGTATTTCTTGTTCTGCTCCATCAGGGCCTGTGCCTTGCGCAGATAAAGGCGTACCTTGGCAAGGTCGATGCCGTTTTCGAGTTTCAGCATTATCTTGCGTATGTTGAGCGTCTTTACCTTGGCAACAGAAGGCTTGTCAGGACCAAGCACACGAGCGCCGAACCATCCGCACAGAATGTCGCTCAGACGCATCGAGGCCGAAGCCACCATGAAGTCGTCGCGATGTTTCAGAAACACATAAATAAGATGACAGAAGGGAGGATAATTGAACGTGCGGCGCTCTTCTATCAAGTCGGCAAAGAAGTTCTCACAGTCATTGCGCACCACCTGGGCTATAACCGGCAGCTGCGGACTCTTGGTCTGCAATATCACGAGCCCGCGCTTGCCCTTGCGCCCTGCACGTCCTGCCACCTGTGCCATCATCATGAAGGCGTGTTCGTAGGCGCGGAAGTCGGGATAGTTGAGCATGCTGTCGGCATTTAATATGCCAACAACACTAACCTTGTCGAAGTCGAGCCCCTTGCTCACCATCTGAGTGCCGATAAGTATGTCGGTCTTATGTGCCGAAAATTCACTTATCAGTCGTTCGTAGGCGTTGCGCGTGCGTGTCGTGTCCAAATCCATACGGGCTACACGTGCGTCGGGAAACAGCTCCATCACCTTGTCTTCCACTTTCTCCGTGCCGTAGCCACGGCCGCGCAAATCGCGGCTTCCGCAGCAGGGGCACACGTCGGGCACGGTATACGTAGCTCCGCAATAGTGGCACGTGAGCTGTCCGAGGCTCTTGTGATATGTCAGCGACACGTCGCACTTGTCGCAGTGAGGCACCCATCCACACTCGCGGCACTCTATCATAGGAGCGAATCCGCGGCGGTTCTGAAACAGTATAGCCTGTTCGCCGTTGTCGAGCGCCGTGCGCACGGCAGCCATAAGGCGCGGCGAGAACGGACCGTTCATCATCTTGCGGTGCTGCAGGTCCTTTATGTCTACCACCTCTATTTCGGGCAGCTGTATGTCGTTATAACGGTGAGTAAGGCTTACAAGTCCGAACTTGCCGGTGTGAGCGTTGTTCCAGCTCTCGAGCGACGGCGTGGCCGAACCGAGCAGCACCTTGGCTCCATACTTGCGGGCAAGCATGATGGCCACGCTGCGGGCATGATAGCGCGGAGCGGGATCTTGCTGCTTGAACGACGTTTCGTGTTCCTCGTCGATAATGACAAGTCCGAGATTGGTGAACGGAAGGAGTACGGCCGAGCGCGCACCGAGAATCACGTCATAGGGCGTGGATGACAGCTGTTTCTTCCATATCTCCACGCGCTCCGCGTCAGAATATTTTGAATGATATATGCCGAGACGATTGCCGAACACGCGCTGAAGGCGCTGGCGTATCTGAACGGTGAGCGCTATTTCGGGCAGAAGATAAAGCACCTGCTGGTGGCGCTCAATGGCCTGGCTGATGAGATGTATGTAGATTTCGGTCTTGCCGCTCGACGTTACGCCGTGGAGCAACACCACGTCCTTTTTCAGAAAACTGAAAACTATATTATTATAGGCTGTCTGCTGAGCCTCGTTGAGCGGCTTTATCAGTTCGGGATGCGGCTCGCCTCCGTGATTAAGACGGCCTATTTCACGTTCATAAGTATTCAAGAATTTTCTTACGACAAGATTTCTGAACGCAGCCGAAGTGCCGTGGCTCTCGTTCATAAGCTCGTCGCGGCTCACCTCAGCCACAGACTCGGCACACTGGTCGCCGCTTATGGTGTCCCAGTGAGACAGCGTGAGGAACGTTTCAAACACCTTGCGCTGCGCCTCGGCACGTTTCAGCATGTCGAGGGCCACGTGTATGGCGCGCTCGTTGCGGTATTCGGGCGCAAGCGACACATAGGTTTCGGTCTTTGCCGTGTATCCGTCTTCGCTCTTCAGCCCCGACGGCAGGGCGGCATTCATCACGTCGCCAACCGACGACAGATAATAGTCGGCCATCCATCGCCACAGCTCAAGCTGCACCGAATTTACCACGGGAGCATCGTCCATCACCACGGATATGTCCTTAACCTTAAAGTCGGGTTTGTTGTTATGTGTCCTCACCACCAGTCCGACGTATGTCTTGCTCTTGCCGAACGGCACGAGCACTCTTACGCCCTGCCCAACACGTCCGGCAAGACTGTCGGGCACGGAATAAGTGAAGAGGCTGTCGAGCGGCAGCGGTAATATGATGTCTGCGTAAGTCATAGGTTGTGCAAAAATACATAATTATAGCCAAACCCCAAAATAAAAGAACCCGCAAGCATCATGATTAACGCTACACAAGAGAGATGCCGGCACCACCAGCCGGAACGGACAATGCTATATCTCGCTCCATTCGGGGCAGCCGCGGTCAATGTATTTGTCAAACCGCATGGCCGGCATTCCGATTGCCATGGCTGCATGTATGGTGCCGCTGATGCCGAGCGAGCCTTCAAGTTTGCCGGGAGCAAGGCGCAGGGCGGCACACAGATAGCCGAGATAAAAATGAGCCACGCCAAGACTCTCGGCCATAAGCGACGCATTCTGATATGCAAGCTGTGCGTCGGCACTGCTCATCATCTCGTTCCGGCGCGTGCTTATCAGTATCACGGCCGTTGCCTTGCGCAACACGTTGTCGTGTCCTGAAGCCCAACTTTTCACTACATGGTTCATTACCGGCACATTAGCATACACACCGGGCTTTATCAGCGACAGAAACGGCTTGACGAAAGGACTTTGCAGGCGGCGTATCGTCCTGGCGTATGTGGCACAGGTGAAATCGGTCAGCATACGCAGTTTGTCGTCAGACGACACCAGCGTGAATTGCAGGTCGCGCGAGTTATGTGCCGTAGGCGAACTGTATGCGGCCTCGATTATCTTTTCAACCAATGCGCGCTCAACGGGCTTTCGGCTCATGGCGCGGTTTGAACGCCGGGTCTTCATGAGCAGCATAACATCGTCAGGCGACGGACAGGCTGTACGCTCATACGCTACGATATCTTCATCACTGAACAACGAATGGCTTATTGCCGATGCCGGACATACGGCCACGCACTGTCCGCAGCCGATGCAATGGTGTGGACTAACTACGGTAACGGCACGCGAAACGGTGTCGCGGCTGAACACTCCGACCGGACACACAGCCTCGCAACGGCCGCACTTGATGCAGTTGTCTTTAATATTGATTTGTGGATTGTCAGTCATATCTTCTGTTTTTATATAAAAAATACAATTGTAACGGCAACTGTAATTCCTGCCGGCAAGCAAAGCCAGGAAGGAGATATGGCCTATAAACAAATTTGGGGAGATGTTTCATAAAACACAGAAACATCTCCCCGAAATTATGTTTGTTTCTAATATTTTTATTTTAGAAATAATAAGCTGCAGAAATCTGCCATGTGTTTGAACGGCCGCGAAGCACACTCTTGGCTCCGTCAAGAACAGTTATCTCACCTGTCTTTCCGCAAACGATGTTATAGTTGGCACCAATCTGCAGATGGCTGAGCAGCATAACACCAGCACCTACGTTGACACTGAAGTTAGAAGAGCTGAGGCGCCATTCTGCTATATCATTATACAGACTCTGGTTTTTGTCGCCTACATTGAATCCGAACTGAGGACCTGCTGCAATATAAACGGCTGCAAGACTTCCCAAGCCTATGTCGTAACGAAGGTTAATAGGAATATTGATTGACTTCTGTTTCAGTCTTGTTGAAACGATAGTGTTATCATCGCTAGTTACATTTACTTCACCTTCACGCTGGTCGTAAAGTGCAGAGGCGTCGATTCCGAGTCCTACAATAGGAAGAGTAAACTTGATGGTAGGACCGATGAAGAATCCGGTACGGTTTGATGTTTCGAAAACATCCTTACTGAGCGACATGTCCGTGATGTTAAGACCACCCTTGATACCAAACTTCAGCTGTGCGTTTGCCGGCACGGCGAAATAGGTTGCCGCTACAAGAACAATCAGAGTAAATAACTTTTTCATAAGCTTAATTTTAAGTGTTTATAAATTTGGCTGCCCCATAATGGGGCAGTCTAGATCAGGTATCATATTAATGTCTCTGTCTGCGTACAGTTACACGGGCTGCCGAAGGTGCGCTTGAAGAGCTCTTGCTTGACGAGCGGCTCTTCTTGACAGTAGATGTAGAACGGCGGTTTTTCTTCACCTTCTTGCCCTTCACTTTAACGTCAGCCTTGGCTATGCTGTCGAGCGAGTCCTTGCGTGCCTGGTCGCCCCAGATATTTTTCTCAAAGGCGACAAGTTCGTCTTCAATGCGCTTCTGCTCCTTTGCCATTGCCGAGTCTGTGTGGCAATACTGACTCAATGTCTGGCCCAGCATGTTAGTGGTCTTATAAATCTTACCCTTGTACATGTTACGCGTGAAATAGTCGTCCATGCTCATCGTGGCGGCATTGTTGAGGTTGCTCGTCATTATTATCTGCTTGCTCAGATAAGGAGCCAAATCATCGTATTTAACCCAGAAGAGGGGATACTTCTGCGCCCCGTCGCCGAAGTCGTCCTCACGCGACATGATAGGACACAGCGCCAGCACCTTTGTATGGAAAGTGGCTGAAGCCTGATCATAATACGCGCTTTCCTTTATATAGAACGACTTTACCTCTCGCGACGGTATATCGCTGTTGTCGAGGCGCACGCGCCCTCCGTTGCGTTCATAATATATGTGATAGTTGTCAAGAAAGGCCAAAGGCTTTATACGGGCCGAATCAGTGAAAACCTCATTGCCGTCAAGACGATATTCATAGGCCTTGATGTAGCCGCTCATCATCAATTTGAAGATGTATGTAAACAGGTTCATCTGCGAACCGACTGGCTCTACCGGATAATACAGTCCGGCATTGGCATCGTCCTCGAGATTAATCTCACGGTAAATGTCACGGCGCCATACAACATCCTCAGACATGCGCGCTGCCGTAGGATATGAGATGCGGGCACGGGTGGTGAGCCCCTGAGAGTTAGACTCGTTTTTCTGCTGCTGTTGTCTGCGGCGCGCAGCTGGCTGTGCCGACGCCTCGGTAAGGCATGCAGCCATCAAGACCAATACTGCACACATACGCAAAGAACGTCTGCCAGCCACTATAATGTGGCCGTTTGCTATCTTTTTAAGGAACATGAATCTTCTCATATTTATGCTTTTATTTTTATCTCAAGCCGCGACTGGCGTCCAGACCGCGGCATGATGACTATTTCACAATAACTTCCATTGTCGACGGCAGCGTGCGCTTTATTCCGTCAGGACCAACGGCGGTGATGCGGGTAATGTAGAAACGTTTGTTGCGCGACAGGCCGCGGAACGTTTCGCGCTGACGCTGCGTGAACGAATCGCCGTCTGAAACCATCGGTACGGCGTTACCCATATTGTCGTAGAACACGGTCTCAAAGCTCAACACCTTGAAAGGAATATCGAGCAGTCCGTCGTCTATGGCTGCCTTGATGCCGCCCACTGACATAAGTGAAGCCTTGGCAAGGCCACCTGCACGGAAGCGGTTGTCGCCTATGGCGATGTATGGTGTAGGATCAGGCAACTTACGCACATGGAACGTAAACTGTCCTACGGGCTTTGCATTGCCTGTCTGAAGCGACATTACGCTTATGGTTACGTCCTTGCCGACGGCTGTAGGACGGGCTATATACTTGCCGGGACCTACTGGCTGAAGCGTGCCACCGTTCATGGATGCCGAAACCTTGTTGAGCGGAACGCCCGGAATGCTTATGCTTATAGGATTGCTGTAGCCCGCATAAAGCACATTCATAAGGTCGGCAGAAACAGTTGCACTCGGGTCGACAACGGTGTATTTCTGTGAGAAATCACGGCGTATCACATCGCCGCTGCCGTTGCGCATGGTGATATAACCAGTAAGATTAAAGTCGCCCGTGCGGCCCGTTACAATCTCATAAGTGTTGTTGCGCAGACTTACCTGACGGCCGCCGATATATATCTGAGGCTGCTGCGTTGTGTCGACCGCAGCCATCACAATCTGTGCCGAGAACTTGTCGCCGCGCACTATAGTCTGAGCGTTAGGTATGACGAAAGCGCTGAGCTTGTTGACACGTATATCCTTCATGTCGATATTTGCCACAAGGGTGTGCAGCACTTCGCCTTCGGCATAGCGGACATCGCTCTGCAGCTTTGTGAGCAGAGTCACGGCTGCTGCAACAGGCATATCCTCGAACATATATTCCTGCCAGTTCTTACCCATTGTCTTTGCATTTTTAGGCAACTTGGTTGTAAGGTTGCTGGCTATGATTGACTTCTGCCGCTCGTCGGTAACCATCTTCAATATACGCTCACGAAAAGAGTTGATTGCATTGAAGAGCTGTCTGCCCTTGCCTGTACCCGGCGCAAGCATAACCTGATTGGCAGCTTCAAGGTTTTCTTTGTTCTTTATGTTTAGTACATCGCCGTCGGCTCCGTCGGCTTCTTTCACTATTGCCTCCTTCAGCTGCTGTGCAAAATTGAACAGCGAGTCGCTCATCTGCTTGACGGCAGTGGCCTTCTCAAACCACTCCTTAACTTTTTGAGGATTAGACTTCATCTGAGCCTCAAAGTCGTTATACATCGACTCGTTTTCTGTAGAAGCGTTTGATGTTGTGCGGTGAAGGCTCTCCTCTACGACAGAGAATCCCTCGAGCACTTCGGTCGAGACGTTAAGCGCAAGCATGGCCATGAGGACGACGTACATAAGGTTGATCATCTTCTGGCGTGGAGATACCGGTCTTTTCTTTATTGCCATTGCCTTGCGTTTTTATACTTCTGCGTTGTTTCCGTTGTTTGTTGCTGCACGCATGTTGACGGTCATAGCCTCAATCATACGGGCATAAATCTTGTTAAGCTGTTCAATCTGTGAAGCCATCTTACGCGACTGCTCGTTTATCTGGTCGATGGTGCCAATCTGAGAACTTGCTCCCTTTAGCTGCATCTCGTAAACCTTGCATATACCGGTAAGGGTGCGGTTGAGATTCTCCATCTCCTCTGAGTCGCGTGTAAGACGCGCACTCTGATCAGATACTTTAGAAAGCATTTCTGTGAGTTTTTTGAGTTCCTCAACATAGTTGCTTGTGGCCTCTTCCATTTCAGGCGACACTTGCTGCTGAGCAGTAATCCATCCTGTAGACGGCTGCTGCAGCGGGGCACCCTGAGGAGCCGGTCCGGCTGTAGCCGCATAAGGCTGTGACGCAGCAAACTCGCCGTCTGACGGCTGAATGTTGTCGCTGCCGAAGGAGATGCCTGAAGGTGCAGCCTGAGGCTGTGCGCCGCCTCCGTTGATGTATACCACACTTCCGCCCTGCACTCCCTGAGGTGCTGCATGCGGAGCGTCAGCAGAAGCCTCATATCCATTATCAACAGGTACGCCATTATCATCTACGACGACACCTTTCTCATTGACATGTGTAGGTATTTCTTTGCCTATGGCAGTCTTGTCGAAAGGACGGTCGAAGGCTGAAATGAAGAACACGATAACCTCAGTGCCCATACCGAAGTACAACATGATGTTGGCTCCGGGAAGGTGGGTGAGTTTGAACAATGTTCCAAGGATAACGATAGACGCACCCCAACTGTAAGCGTAGTTCAGGAATGTTTGTCCCGGCACGCTGTCGAGCCACCTCTGCAGGCGGTAGATAATGTTATATTTGCTGTATTCTGTCATGTCTTACTTCTTTTTCTGTTTTGAACTTGTTGTACTTGCCAGACTTCTTACACAGCGGAAACCTATGTAGCTTCGCGGCTGGTTTTGATACTCCCATGTGCGCCATGCCGAACGGATGTACGACTCAGGGTCTTTCCACGATCCTCCGCGCACGCTCTTTTTCTTGAGCTTATACGGGTCTTCCTTCGCAGCATTATAGCGCAGCTCCGGGTTAAGGTCGTTCATGGCGTCGATACCCGCCTCAGTGTATGTCGTGCTTGTCCATTCTGCCACGTTACCGGCCATGTCGAACAGTCCGTTTGAATTGGACGAGAATATTCCCACACAGCTTGTTATCAGGTTGCCGTCTTCAGTATAATTGCCACGGTCAGGCTTAAAGTTGGCAAAGAAGCAGCCCTTGTCGTTTTTAACGTCAACATTCTCCCACGGGAACTCAGAACCCTCTTTACCACGTGCCGCATACTCCCATTCGGCTTCAGTCGGCAAGCGATAGCGCTGAATGTAGCGTGCCTCGCCGCCGAGGCCCTTAAGCAGATAGTCAGTACGCCATGCACAGAAGGCGTTTGCCTGTTCCCATGTTACGCCTACTACAGGATAATCGTTGTATGTAGGACTGCTGAAATACAGGCGCATATATGTTTCGTTGTCAGAGTTGACAAAATCGTTCACCCAGCATGTCGTGTCAGGATATATGTTAACGATATACGTGTTGAGGAAGTCCCACGGTCCGCTCAACGGGCGGTCGATGGTCTGTCTAACTATTCGTCCCTCGTCGTCGATATACGCAGTGTCCTTGGATATCATCACCACTTCGTCGGGATTCACAGGTATATCGGTGTTCAGATTGCGCTCGGCAGGATTAAGTCTGTTGCGGCGCAGGGCTGCTGCCGTATAGTCGTACACCTCATACCGATAATTCATCTGACTGGCGTCGAGCATCTTCTCGCCGGTAACCGGGTTGGTTACATAGAGGCTCTCTATTGCTCTCTGCTCATCTTCGTTAGGCTTGCGCGGCAGAGGCTTTTTCCAGTTGAGGTGAGGAGTTACAGGGTCTCCGTTTTTGTCTTCGGTTATCATATAGCTCTCGTCGCCTCCGTAAGACGGGTCGGCAAGTCGGGTGCGGAGTATAGAGTCGCGTACCCAGAACACAAACTGTTTGTATTCAGAGTTGGTAACCTCAGTTTCGTCCATCCAGAAACCGTCTACCGATATTTCTTTTACCGGAGTCTGCTTTCCCCATAGGCTGTCTTCTTTCTCCAATCCCATTTTGAGGAAGCCCCGCTTTATGAGCGTCATTCCGTAGGGCGTAGGCTCAGTGAAACCCCGTCCGCTTACGCCAACCACCTCGCCTCCGCGTCCGAGCGACGCCGAGCGTCCGCCGAAACATGCGGTTAGCGTGGTCAGCACTATCACGCCGAGAGCAACTATTGTCTTTATTCTTCTCATATCTTATAATATTCTCACGCTTTTATGTTTATTCTTTCCTTTTTTATAAAGGTTTAGTGTTGTCTGGTAGCCGATAAAAAGTTCATGGCTGCCGTTACCGATATTTATCGCCGAGGTGTACACCTCATAGCTGTAGCCTATGTTGATGCCGTGGAAGCTGCCGCCTACAAGCACTGTAAACGAGTTGGTCGGACTGTATGACACGCCACCATAGAGCATTTTTTTGTCGTTGGTGTAGACCAGTCGGCCCGACACATCGCCCCTCCAGGCCACTCCATCAGTGCGCAAAAGCACAGATGGATGTATTGTTAGAAACGGATTTCTTAGTTTAATATTGTATCCGCCGGTCAAATAAAATGTAGGATCAATCTGCAATTCATTAGTTTCGCCCAATTCTACGAGTGGCGAAGTAAGGTGCTGCCCCGACACGCCGACATACCATGGGCCGTGAGTATAATAAAGTCCGAAGCCTACATCAAATGCGCTTCCGTTGACGTCTGATGTGGTAAATGCAGGGTCGCTTGAGTCTTCAATATCGAGTTTTGAACCGTCGAAACTTTCGCTGAGCATTCCAATCTGCACGCCCGCGCTTATCATTCCGCCAAAGAGTTTGTGCTTATAAGCATACTGTATCGCAAGACGCTGATGCGTGAAAAGACCGATCTGGTCGTTAAACAGCGAGAGTCCCACGCCATGGTAATTTTTAAGTAGATACAAAGGCATGTCAGCACCCACATACATCGAGCGCGGATTATTCTCAAATCCGGCAAAACTGAGAGCGTAGACCGCTGCGATATTGAGCTTGGATGCCTTGCCCACCGAGCCCGGATTATAATAAGGCTCCAGATCCCAATAGTGACTGAAGGACGCGTCATACTGCGCACTGACCCTTGAAGAGGCCAGCAACAACACTGATAATATGGTTAAAAGACGTATTCGCACGACAATATAACGCAAGCCATGCAATTTTATTGTATGCAAAAGGGCGGCTCTTTTTGTTTGAGCTGCCCTTTTTATCAAATTAAATCAATATTCGTCTTCATTAAACAAGAAATCCTCCTTGGTAGGATAGTCTGGCCATATATCCTCGATGCTTTCGTAAACATCGCCCTCGTCTTCTATTTCCTGCAGATTTTCCAGTACCTCCAGAGGAGCACCAGAGCGGATTGCATAGTCGATTAACTCGTCTTTTGTTGCAGGCCACGGTGCATCTTCGAGTTTTGAAGCTAATTCAAGTGTCCAATACATAACCTTTAAAATTTACGTTTTTAATCACCCACAAAAGTACTATAATTTTTCTTATTTGCAAGGTTTCTTCCAGATTTTTTCTCTCACTCCGTAAATAAAGTTTAATTTTCTCGCTAATACGAAAAGATAATCCGACAAACGGTTCATATACTGCAACACCTCAGGGTCGAGCTCGGTCTGCTCATTGAGTTTAAAGATGCGGCGCTCTGCTCTGCGGCACACCGTGCGGCATACATGAGCTATGGCAGCCTCGTGGGAACCGCCGGGCAAAATGAACGTGGTCTGAGGCGGTATGCCGGCATTGATGGCGTCGATTTCTTCTTCGAGGACCGTAACCTCTTCCGGATCCAGCGTATACGACGGAGCCAATGGGGTCTGAGTCTTGTCAGTGGCCAGATAAGAGCACACGGTGAACAGATTGCGCTGAGTGCGGTAGATCAGATTTTTATCGTCACCGTCTTTCATAAAAGACGCCAGCATGCCAAGCTGCGCGCTGAGCTCGTCAACAGTGCCATAAGCCTCAATGCGTGCGTTTGTTTTCTCTACTCTGACGCCTCCCACCAAACTTGTGGTTCCTTTATCGCCAGTCTTTGTATATACCTTCGTCATCTTCATAGCCATAATGGATTTAAAAGTTAATTATGTAATTTTGTTTATAACGTTTCTCGTCAAAAAATACCAGCCCGCAATAATATAGGTCGAACGTTACCACGCCGGGTTCTTCACGCACGATACGGCGCCATTTGCGATTTGTGTCACTGTCTGTATGTATGCCATGCACCACCACCGCTGAACCGGCACGGGCAGCACTGCATACAGAGGCAAACAAATCGTCGAATCCATTGCCCGGAACGAGTCTTACAATAAAACGTCCTCCACTACCGTTAAGCATGTCAAGAAAACGTACAGGCGAAATGTCAGAACTTACTTTCTCGATATGTGCCTTACGGCATCCGGCATTGAAATATGCGCCATAAGCGCCGCTTGAATCATCAAAGTTGACAATGAGCGACGGCTGAACGCTGTTGGCAAGACGAAGGCAAAGCTCACAAATCTTACGTTCAACTACCTCCAGACCGGGATAACTCAATGACAGACTGTCATAGGCATAATAAGGATAATGCTCGTTGATAACATAACGCACCATACGATAGGCCCACGGCGACTGAACGCCAAAGCCGCGGCTG
>HF992623.1:43132-45737 GCA_000436695.1 Prevotella sp. CAG:1185
GCGTCTGAACTTGCCCATACTGTTTGCATTACCGCATTTTGCCATTTTATGTGTAATTTTACTCTTAAACAACGGAGCATACATGCCCCACACATTTTGCAAATATACATATTTTTGTAAAAAAAAGCTATATTATGGCAAAGAAAATAACTTTGCGTTTACACTTTTATATTTCTCCGTTATCAACAATGCCACTCTTCTGTTATAAGTTCTGCCATCCAGTAAATGGCAGGCTCTCATTTACGGCACATATTTTAGCATGTCGGACACAATTTAGAATGCTGATATTCAAAATTAGCATATTATACTTGAAAAAATCCTCGTACAAGGACTTTAGCAACGTAATATTTTTTAAAAAGGCAGCAATAATTTTGAAATTAATACTCTTTCTGTTAAATTTGCATCAAAGAGTTAAAACAAAAACACAATGAAATCATTAAGGGAATTATATAGGATAGGTAAAGGTCCGTCGAGCAGTCATACAATGGGACCTCAGAAAGCAGCAAAAATATTTTTGGAAAAGAATCCCGCAGCCAAAGCTTTTAAAGTAACCCTTTACGGCAGTTTGGCAGCAACGGGCAAAGGACACATGACCGACACGGCAATAATAGAAGTACTGTCGGGAACGGCTCCTGTGGATATCAACTGGCAACCGTCAATATTTCTGCCTTTCCACCCTAACGGAATGAAATTTGAAGCTTACACAGCCGACAACAAGAAGATAGACGAATGGACCGTCTACAGCATCGGCGGAGGTGCCCTGTCTGAAGGCAAGGGAGACGACGACATGTTCAACACTCCCGAAGTGTACGAAATGAACACCATGACAGAAATTATGAACTGGTGCTACAAGACAGGACGCAACTATTGGGAATATGTTGACCAGTGTGAGGATTCTGGCTTCTGGGATTATCTCATGGAAGTGTGGCACACTATGCAGAAAGCTGTTGAACGAGGCATCAACACCGAAGGCCGACTGCCCGGACCGCTCAATCTTATGCGCAAGGCGCCAATTTATTATGTCAAGGCTTCGGGCTATAAGCAGTCGCTACAGACCAGAGGTCTTGTATATGCCTACGCGCTTGCAGTAAGCGAGGAGAACGCTTCAGGCGGAACAATAGTAACAGCTCCTACATGCGGTGCCTGCGGAGTACTTCCGGCTGTGCTTTACCATCTGTCCAAAGGACATAACTTCAACGACACACGCATTCTTCACGCCATGGCTACAGCAGGACTCATAGGCAACATTGTCAAGCAGAACGCATCAATATCAGGAGCCGACGTTGGCTGCCAGGGTGAGGTAGGCGTAGCGTGCGCCATGGCCTCAGGTGCTGCATGCCAACTGTTCGGCGGCAGTCCTTCGCAGGTTGAGTATGCTGCGGAAATGGGACTTGAGCATCACCTCGGCATGACGTGCGACCCCGTGTGCGGACTGGTTCAGATTCCTTGCATAGAGCGCAACGCATTTGCCGCCACACGTGCCCTCGACGCCAATCTCTATTCAGCATTCTCTGACGGCATCCACCGCGTGTCTTTCGACAAAGTGGTCGACGTTATGAAACACACCGGACACGATATTCCTTCTCTATACAAGGAAACAAGCGAGGGCGGACTCGCCAAGAGTTTCTACTCCAAAGATTATTAATAACTTAACTATACGCCCATGAAAATATTATCAAGCATCAGTATCATGCTGCTTTCGGCACTTACGCTTAACGCAGCATGTAAGGAAAACAGGCAACAGAATGTTTCTAACACTCAGACAGAAATGAAAAACAATCAGACAACAGCTGTAACAGCCGAGGAAAACGAAGTTACGGTTACATGCATAAGAGACAACAAGAAGGAGCGCATTATGCCGTTAAGCCTATTCGGCAACATACCTCAGTCATTGATTGACAGCCTTGGCATAAGTAACGGCATACCGGCATCTGTAAATGCCATACTGGTAAAGACAGGAGACAAGACAATTCTCTTCGACACTGGTTTTGGAAGCCCTGACAGCCAGTTACCTTCAGCACTCAACAACAAGCCGGAGAACGTAAAATATATTTATTTGACACACTTCCACGGCGACCATATCGGCGGAATGATGAAAGGCGACAAGCCTGCATTTCCCAATGCAGAAGTCTATGCATCTCGCGAAGAGTATGAAGGATGGATGAAGATGCCTGAGAAAGACAAGGCACAAGTTGTAAAGACTATGAAGGCATACGAAAAGCATCTGCACCTGTTTGAGTTCGGCGACACTCTTCCCGGAAATGTCATTGCACTCGACGGAAGAGGACATACCCCGGGCCATACAATATATAATGTGAACAACGAAGTGCTTATAGCTGGTGACATAATGCACGGAATGGCTTTGCAGCTTCCTCACCCAGAATATTGCGCATCATACGACATGGACAAAGAAAACGCAATAAAAACCCGTAAGCGCTTCATTAAGTACGCTAAAGAGAAAAAGATAGACATAGCAGGCATGCACATTCCATTGCCAGGAATAATATCATTCAAATAATTTGTCAAAGACTTCATGACAAGCTTAAATAAACTGCCTACATAAAATTAAATAGTCAGAATACACAAAACATGCCGTCCGTTAAGC
>HF992624.1:0-23868 GCA_000436695.1 Prevotella sp. CAG:1185
GGCGGCCGTCTCATTGCCGAAGGCTATGGCCGTGTGTGCGCTTTGCAGGTAGATCCCGTTGAAAAGAAGCCGCTGCTGCATTTTCATCCCGGCGGCAGCTGTCTGTCACTGGCTGTGGCAGGGTGCAATCTTTCGTGTCTTAACTGTCAGAATTGGAACATCTCGCAGGCGTCGCCGGCCGATGTTCCTTACCGGCAGCTCAGCGCCAATGACGTGGTTAGGCTCGCTGAAGCCAACGGATGCGGCATGGTGGCATACACTTACACCGAACCGCTCACATGGTATGAGTTTACGCGCGACTGTGCCGTGGCGTGCCGTGAATGCGGACTTAAGAACATACTCGTTACGGCAGGCTATGTCAACCCTCGTCCGTTGGCAGGTCTGTTGCCTTATATCGATGCCGCCAACGTAGACCTGAAGTCGTTTTCCGACGACATCTACCGCTCCGTCAGCGGCGTTCGCCTTGCTCCTGTGCTTAACACGCTTAGGAGCATGCTCGGTGCCGGCGTGTGGCTTGAGATAACCAACCTCATTATACCCGGCGTCAACGACGACATCGGCATGATATCCCGTATGTGCCGCTGGCTTGTCGACAACGGCTTTGCCGACTGTCCTCTACATTTCAGCCGTTTCTTTCCGCAGTACAAGATGCAGGGCAGCATGTCGGTGCTTGCCTCCACGCCCATGGGCGTTAAGGACGGGGCTGCCCGCTTTGAGCCTACGCCCGTGTCTGTTCTCATTGCAGCGCGCAGCGCGGCTTATGCTGCCGGCATGCATTATGTGTATATCGGAAACGTTGCGCTGCCCGGTGTCTCAGATACCTTCTGCCATCATTGCGGCGCTCGCGTCATAAGCCGCAGCGGCTATGATGTAGACGTGCGCGGTTTCAGCGGCGAGTGCCCCGAATGTGGCGCAAAAATAGCAGGCGTTTGGTAGGTCGTTGATACATAAATAATGCGTAACTGCAACTTTAAATAAGAGCGAAAAAACGGCTGTAAATGACATTAAAACGTTAAAAGAAACAAAACAATAAACGGTTGTACATGAAATTGTAGGTAAAGAGCAGAAAAGATGTGATATTTATAATGACCAAAAGATTATAAATATGATATCTGTTAAATTAAAATTCAGGCCTTCTTTACACATTGATAAAGAGGGGTCGCTTGTATTTCAGCTGATTCACGAGCGTGTGGTTCGTCGAATCACGAGCAAATACAAGATCTACAATGATGAATGGGATGATTTTAACGGTCGTATCATACTTCCTGTAAAGTCATCACCGCGTTATGAACATTTAAATCTCATACGGTTTAATGTCGAATGGGAACTCCAGCGGATAAAGGGTATTATAAAAAATTATGCTGCCGCCGGCCGTCAATTGTCGCTGGACGATATGGTAAGCATACTTTTGCCTGACGACGATACCGGGCAGAGCGTTTTTAATTTTATTCATTACCAGATTGGCTATAAGCGAAAGCTGGGCAAAATCAGGTCGAGCGAGACCTACAGATCTACTCTTAACAGCTTTATGCGTTTCCGCAATGGGGTAGACCTGCCTTTCAGCATGATCGACTCAGAGCTGCTTGAACTTTACGAAGCCCAGATGCTGCGCCGTGGCCTGTCGCGCAACACTACGTCGTTCTACATGCGTATATTGCGCACCAACTATAAAATGGCGGTGGAGCGGGGACTCACTCACGACTGCCGTCCCTTCAGGCATGTCTATTGCGGAATGGACAAGACCATGAAGCGGAGTATCTCTTTCGGCGACATCAAGAAGATTAAGGAGCTGG
Source organism: Prevotella sp. CAG:1185 (assembly GCA_000436695.1). Lineage (GTDB taxonomy): Bacteria > Bacteroidota > Bacteroidia > Bacteroidales > Bacteroidaceae > Prevotella. The sequence goes on from HF992624.1 coordinate 1,794, forward strand.
ACTTGTCGGGGAAACCGGTCAGGGAATATGCCCGCGACATGTTTATCTTCAGTTTCTGCACCCGCGGAATGTCGTTCGTGGATATGGCTTATCTCAAGAAGAAGGACCTGCGCAACGGTTATCTCACTTACCGGCGAAAGAAGACCGGGCAGCTGCTCGTCATTGAATGGACAAGGCAAATGCAGGAAATACTTAACAAGTATAAGCCCAACAAAACCAAATATTTGTTGCCTATAATAAAACGTGAGGACGGAAGCGAGCGACGGCAATACCAAAACCAGATGATGAAGATAAACAGGCACCTTAAAGAGGTGGCAGACATGGCTCATCTGTCGGTGCCGCTGTCGCTTTATTACAGTCGACACAGCTGGGCAACGATAGCGCGTGGAAAGGACATTCCGCTCTCGGTAATCAGCGAAGGACTCGGACATGAGTCGGAAACAACCACCCAGATATATTTGGACTCGATAAAGTCGTATGAGGTTGACGAAGCCAATAGGAAAATATTGAAGGGTCTTTGAAGTGATATAAAGGATGTTTTTGGGATAAATGATGATGAATATTCATGCCTTAGGTTTGTGAAAATAAGGTGGCAGATTAGACATCATGACCAGGAATATAGAGTTAATCCTGTAATCGATAAATATTTATAGGCTTTGTATATATTTCATTTTAAACTTGATATACATACGCTTTAAATATTCTCTTTTTTCATTCTTCATGTAAGAATGAGATAATCCTTGCAAGATTAAATTTGTTTCACGAAAAAGACCATCTCCTAATATGAGACGGTCTTTTGTTTGCAAAGGTACAAAAAATAAAATTTCATACAACAAATTTAACACTTTTATGCTGTTTTTTCCTTAAAAGTGTTCGTTTGTTGACATTTTAGCTACAATGATTACGATTATAAGTTTTTATATGTAAATGTTTCACGGAAACGACTATCTCATATTAGGAGATAATCACAAAAAAACTAGGTGATGAAAACTTTACGGATATGAGGTCATTTTGACAGAAGCGTTTTAAAATGCTTGGAGAGAATGAGAGAAGTTTTGACACGATAATCTATAACTGCTTATTATACTGTACTTTACAGAGGTAGGCAGGACTAGAAAGTATACCTTGCTATAACCTATGACCAACTGCCAACATGTTAATTTTGAAGACACAAAAGAACAAATTTATACATTTACAATAGGTGATAAACCTCAATGGTTCGTGATGCGCGACCTTAAGCGCACCAACACCAAACTTCCGGCATATAAGATGCTGAGTGATATGAATTTTGAGATTTTTATACCTATGACATGGAAAGTGAGACTTGTCAACGGAAAGCGTGTTCCGCTGAAAGTGCCTTTCATGCAAGATCTTTTGTTCGTACATGTGTCGCGTAGGATGCTTGATCCTGTGGTTGAGCGCGTAAGCACGCTGCAATACAGGTTTATTCGTGATGGCTTAAGAACGCCCATGACAGTAAGAGATGCTGACATGGAGCGCTTTATTCATGCCGTTGAGGCTGCTGATGATCCTAAATATTATGCTCCTGCTGATATAAAGCCGAGCATGATAGGCAAGACGGTGCGCATAATCGGCGGACCGCTGAACGATTATGTTGGAAAGTTGCAGAAGATACAAGGTTCTAAAGTCAAACGTCTCTTCGTCAGTCTGTCAAACCTGCTGACCGTCTCTGTTGAGGTTAACCCTGACTATATTCAGGTTTTGTAAGCAAATTTCATCACCGCGAATCACCCTTCTTCATCTCCGCCTGTAGCTAATTTGGCAACATTGGGAAACAGAGGGGAAATTTATACATATAAACCCGACAAAAAGGTGAAACATACCTTTATAAGTAAAACGATTGATTGGAATAATTTAGATGACTGCACAACAGGAAAATACAAAACGGATAGCCAAGAACACCCTGATGCTCTACGTCCGCATGCTTTTCGGCATGCTCGTCTCGCTTTACACATCACGCGTAGTGTTGCAGGCTTTGGGCGTTGAAGACTATGGTATATATAATGTTGTTGGCGGCGTGGTTGCGATGTTCTCTTTATTGTCTGGTTCTTTATCTGCAGCTGTAAGCCGTTTTTTAACTTTTGAGTTGGGCAGGAAAGATTTAGAACGTTTAAAAAAGGTTTTTTCTTCAGCATTGTGTGTACATGCCTTATTGGCTCTTGTCGTCTTGATCCTATCAGAAACCATTGGACTATGGTTTTTGAATTATAAGATGAACATACCTGCTGAACGAATGATTGCTGCTAATTGGGTATTTCAGTTTTCTTTATTTTCGTTTTTGTTAGGGCTATTCAGTGTTCCTTACAATGCATCAATCATTTCACATGAAAGGATGGGCATTTTTGCCTTTGTTGGTATTGGAGACACTATTTTGCAGCTGTGTATAGTCCTGCTTATTGCTTATGGTGGAATAAATGCGGATAAGTTGATACTTTATTCTGGTCTTTTAGTGCTAAAAGGACTGTTGTTTCAGCTTTTCTATTTTTATTATTGTCGTAAGTCTTTTGAGGAATGTCGTTTTAGATTGGTTCTTGATAAACCTTTATTGAAAGACATGACAGGATTTGCGGGTTGGAATTTCATCGGAGCATCATCGGCTATCTTGCGTGACCAAGGCGGTAATATACTTTTAAATCTCTTTTATGGTCCGGCTTTAAATGCTGCACGCGGAATCGCAAACCAAGTTAATAGTGCTATAGGTGCATTTGTCGGTAACTTTATGGTGGCATTAAATCCCCAAATAACTAAATCATACGCAGCAGCTGAATATGACTATACGTTTTCATTGATATTCAAGGGGGCACGGTTTTCTTTCTATTTATTGTTGTGGTTGGCTCTCCCGGTCTTATTGAACACTCAATATATATTATCCATTTGGTTGAATGTAGTACCTGAGCACGCTGTATTTTTTGTTCAGCTTGTTCTGATATTTTCTATGTGTGAAGCAATATCCAACCCGTTGGTTACTGTTATGTTGGCTACGGGTAAGATTCGAAATTATCAGATTATCGTAGGGGGATTACAGATGATGAATTTTCCGTTATCGTATCTGTTCCTTAAGATAGGTTTCTTGCCGGAAGTGGTTGTCATGATAGCTATTGTCCTTTCATTGGTTTGCTTAGTCGCACGTTTAATCATGTTACGCGGTATGATTCAATTGCCGGTATCTCGCTTCTTACATAATGTGTGCGGTAAAATATTTTTGGTAACTGTATTTTCGGTTAGTATTCCTCTACTTGTTCGTTGGAAATTACCAGTCAATCTGTATGGACTTATAATATCTTGCTTTGTTTGCTTGATTTGGACGGCAGCTATTCTTTTTATATTTGGATGTTCTGTTTCTGAACGGAGATTTCTGAAAGATAGGTTGCATGCTTTATCAGTAAAATGGTTAAATAGATGATAACAATAAAAGATAAATCAGCTTGCTGCGGATGTAGTGCATGTGTCAGTGTTTGTGCCCATCATGCTATCACAATGAAGCCGGATGGTATGGGCTTCTTATATCCAGAAGTAGATAAAAGCAAATGTATAGACTGTGGCCTCTGTAATCTGGTGTGCGCATTTAACAATGATTATGACAAATCAAGAAACTTAGCAGAACCAGATGTTTATGCTGCACGCCATAAAGATATAAATGAAATTAATAGTAGTAGAAGCGGTGCAGTTTTTATAGCTTTATCTGATTGGATATTAGAACAAGGAGGTGTTGTATATGGCGTTGGCTATGAAGACCACTTTCGTGTTGTACATAAAAGAGCTACAAATAAAGAACAACGTGATGAGTTTAAGGGAAGTAAATACGTACAAAGTGATTTGAAAGATACATTCTGCCAAATAAAAAAGGACTTGAAACAGGGATATAAGGTAATGTTTTCCGGAACTCCGTGTCAGACGTCAGGCCTATTGTCTTATTTGAAACTATTAAAGCAAGATATCTCTCAATTATATGTCGTAGATCTTGTTTGCCATGGAGCGCCTGCTCCTTATGTATGGCGTGATTATCTAAAATATATTGAAAAGAAATATCATGCAAAAATAACTGCTGTTAATTTTCGCGATAAATCGCAATTGGGTTGGGCAGCGCATAAAGAGTCCTTCAAACTTGGAAATAAATATGTATGTGTATCAACTTATACAGACTTGTTTTATAAACATCTTATGTTCCGTCATTCTTGTGGAGTATGTCATTTTACTAATTTAAAACGTCCATCAGATTTGACTATTGCAGATTTTTGGGGTTGGGAAAAGGTTGATCAACATATTAATGCCGATAACAAAGGCGTCTCTTTACTTTTGGTCAATACGACAAAAGGCAGACAATTATTTTCTGAAATAGCTGATCAAATTAATTTTCTTGCGACTAACACACAGCATTGTCTGCAACACAATTTGGAGCATCCATCTATTATCAGTCCATTAAGAACAGAATTCGAACAGAATTTTATATCGCGAGGATTTGTTTATTGTGCTAAGAAATATGGAGACATTGGTCTCAGACATCGGATATACAGTCTCCTTAGAAAGGTGAAACATAAAATATTAGGATAATGAAAATTGGAATATTCACATTTCATTGTGCAGCTAACTATGGAGCCGTATTGCAGACATATTGCCTGCAGGAAGTTTTAAAAAATATGGGACATGAAGTCTATGTTATAGATTATCGTCCGAAATATCTTATAGAGCCATACAAAACATTTTCATACGACTCTACATCTTTTGATTCATTCTTTTCAAAATGTAAAGGATTAATAAGAGCTTGTTTGGTCGCTCCTATCCGCTGGAAACGTAATAGTGTATTCGCACGATTCGTTCATGATTATATAAATCTTTATCAATTAGACTTAAATGATGCATCAAACGATTTTGATGCTTTTGTTTTTGGTAGTGATCAGATTTGGAATCCGAAAATTACTAATGGATTTGATAACGTTTATTTGGGTGACTTTCCTGCCGCAAAAGGTAAAAAAATAATCTCATACGCAGCAAGTGCTGGAAGTGTATCGTATTTGTTTGGTGAAAACATTGATTATTTCTTAACTAATATCCAGCATTTTGATAAAGTTACCGTCAGAGAGAAATCTTTAGCTGAATATATAAGTAGCAAATTATCTATAACTCCGGAAATAGTATTCGACCCAGTGTTATTGGCCGGATGTAATATATTATATAAGTTGGTATATAAAAACAAAATAAAAGAACTAAGCCCAAAGCAACCCTATTTATTATTATTTCAATTAAATAGGAGTGATGATACAGCATCTTATGCAGCTGCCGTTGCTAAATCTAAGGGACTTAAATTTATAGAGATAGCAACAGCGTGTGAATCGATCTTTAATAATAAAATGAAGCAAACTTTATCTGTGAGTCAACTCTTATTATATTTTATCAATGCAGACTACATTATAACATCGTCTTTTCATGGAACAGTACTTTCTATATTGTTTAATAAGCAATTTAATACAATTTCTGTTCGTAATAGTACTGATGAAAGAGCTTTGTCTTTATTGACATATTTAAATATGTCGGATAGGATGTTAAATATTTATAGTAAAGTTTTATCTCAGACTCAAATAGATTATACGATTGCTAATGATTTATATTGTAGAAAAAAAATAGAGTCATATACTGAACTTAATAATATACTGATCTTGTCATGACTTTAATTTCAATAATTATTCCAGTCTATAATTCGGAAAATACTATAAATAGATGTGTTGACAGTATTTTAAATCAAACATTCCGTAATTGGGAATTATTGCTGATAGACGACGGAAGTACAGATCGTTCAGGTGATATATGTGATCAATATGCCGCAATTGATTCAAGAATTAAAGTTTTTCATAAAGAAAATGGAGGAGTAAGTTCTGCTAGAAATGTTGGATTAGATAATGTTTCTGGAACTTGGGTTACTTTTAGTGATTGTGATGATGAGATATTAAATGATGCATTTGATTTATATGATAGAATAATAAAAAAACATAACAATATAGATTTAATATGTTGCGGTTATATAATATGTAACAAGTCTGGCTGTTTAAAAAATATATCTTGTGACAAATATATTATATCAGAAGATAAAGAAGCAAACCTATTAAAATGTGAAGAAAGTGTCTATTATGGCTTCTTATGGAATAAAGTCTTTAGAGTATCTATTGCTAGAAAATATAGGTTTGACGAAACGCTTTCTTGGTGTGAGGATCATTTGTACACATATCGATATTTACTTCAATGTAAGTATGTCTATTTTTCACCAGAAATTGTGTATAAATATTATGTCAATGATACAGAATTTAAAGGAAAAGGACATGGATTGTCAAACAAATGGTTAGACTATAAAATGATTATAACTGTTGCAAACATAGAACGTGATTTGAAATATAAATTTTATAAAGGTAACAAAGATTTAAAATTGGTAATAGAAGGTACTTTTACATATAAAATAATGGAGGCTATATATTACTCATGTATAAGTCTTAATTTTGTTGATGCCTATAAAATATATAAAAAATATTATTTCGGAGGAAGGTTACACTTATTAAAATATTTTGTAAAAATAATTTGCCGCTATTTTAATGCTGTGATAAAAAACTTTCTAAAAGTATGATATGTAAGTTTTCTGTAATTATTCCAGTTTTTAACTCAGAACGATCTCTTAAACGATGCATAGAGAGTGTTCTAATACAGACCTTTACAGATTTTGAATTGTTACTGATAGATGATGGTAGTACTGATAAGTCTAGTATAATTTGTGATGAATATGCAAAACAGGATAGTCGTGTGAGGACTTTTCATAAACAAAATGAAGGAGTAAGTATTGCAAGAAATTTAGGAATAAGAAAATCTATAGGAGAATATATAATATTTATAGATTCTGATGATGAAGTTATAAAAGACTATCTTGAAGTTCTTTATAAGAGTATACAACAAAACGATATTGTATTTTTCTTTTCTAAATGGATTTATAAAGACAATAGCCAACTTGAAATTTTATTAGATAATTTTAGTAGTAGTGAAAAAAATGCTATTGAAAAAGAGCTTGCGTTACTGATGAACAATAAAACTGGATATGATCTTTTAGGATTTACTTGGAATAAAATATTTAAATCTAATATTATAAAAGAACATAATATTAGATTTGTTAAAGATTTGTCTATAAGTGAAGATGAAGTATTCACACTAGATTATTGTAGATATGTAAAAAGTCTAAAAGTCATAAATCAATCTCTTTATATATATTATATAAGTGGAGAAGGTTTGACTTATAAGAAAAAAAATCCATCAGAATGGATGCTATTGGCAGATTGGTTTAACCGTATGATGAGAGAATACGCTAATGAAGGAATAAAGACCTATTTAAGTAAGAGAATAAAGACATGTATTCTTAATGCAATAAATAGTGATAAATCGTTAATATATAAATTTTATTTCATAACTTTTAAAGTTACAAAATTTTGTATTAAGAATAACATACCTATGCCTTGTAGGGCAATTTTAAGAATTCTAATCTTGAAAAGATAGTCTTAAAAGAATTATATTTATTTGGCACTATAAAATATTTTGTGTAAAAAACAAAAATATCGAGAAGTCATACGTTTCATTATAGTCGGAATTTTAGCAACAGGTATCCACTATGGAATTTATTTATTACTGAATTGTTTTATTTTGGTATGGCTTGCTTATACAATAGGCTATGTAATAAGCTTTATATGTAATTTTTATATAACAAGCATATTTACATTTACACAAATTTTGGACAGTGTCCTAAATCAATTATATCTTACATCTCTTTTCCTAACATTTTTTATATGGGTTGGAATAGAAAAGAATTATACGCCGATTCCTGTATATCTAATCGTAATACCGATAAATTTTTTATTGGTTCGATTTGTGTTTAAGACTGAAAAATTATGAAGAAAGTATCTGTACTAATTCCTTGTTATAATGAGGAGGCTTCATTACCAATGCTTTATACGGAATTGGTAAAAGTAATGGATTCATGTAAATCTTATGATTGGGAAATTCTATTTATAAATGACGGTTCTCGTGATAATACTTTATCCATCATCAAGAATTTACGCAAAAATGATCTTAGAATATCTTATGTTGATTTATCAAGAAATTTTGGAAAAGAAGACGCTATGCTTGCCGGTTTCGATTATGTTACAGGTGATTGTATAGTTATAATGGATGCAGATTTACAGGATCCACCATCATTGATATTGGAAATGATAAAATATTGGGAAGAAGGATATGAGGATGTATATGCAAAACGTAATGATCGAGGAAAAGAAAGTTGGTTAAGAAAAAGTCTCTCGTTGCTGTTCTATAAAATATTGAAACATTCAAGTCGCTTTGATGTATTGACTAATGTGGGTGATTTTAGATTATTGGACAGATCATGTATTGAGGCATTGAGAAAACTGAGAGAAAGCGAAAGATATACAAAAGGAATGTTCTGTTGGATTGGATTTAAGAAAAAGGAAATTATATTTAATCGTGGTGACAGAGTGGCTGGTAAAAGTAATTGGAACTATTGGAATCTATTTAATTTAGCAATAGAAGGAATAACTTCTTTCACGACAACCCCTTTACGTATTTCTACACTTTTGGGATTTGTTATAGCTTTTCTGTCTTTAGGATTAATGTTCTTTTATTTCTTTAAAGCAATCATCTGGGGTGATCCGATTCAGGGATTTCCAACCTTAGTGGTACTTATACTTTTTTTAGGCGGCATTCAACTGTTGTCAATAGGTATCTTAGGAGAATATTTGGGAAGAGTGTTTAATGAGTCAAAGCATCGTCCGGTATATATAGTTAGAGAGTATAATGACGAGAAAATATATTAAAGATGAAAAACGTAAAAACCATATATAGTGACGTAATATTTTTTATCGTCGTATTTATAGCATTTTATTTGTTAGATAGGCTTAGTCCATTTATAGCAGATGATTATGCTTATAGATTTTTCTATGATGAAAGTATTGAAGGATTGAAAATAGTAGATTCTTTAAAGGATGCTATCATTTTTCAGGCTCATGATTATATGACGCATAATGGAAGATTTATAGTACATACCCTGACTGCTTATTTTTGTGGAAAATTAGGAGTAGAGTGGTTTAGAATTATAAACACTTTAATATTCATATTATTTGTTTTTGGTGTCTTAAAATTAATAAGAAATGAATTTGGCAAAAGAAGTGTAGACAAATATATTATAGCTTTTGTATTATTTTTATTTATGCCTTGTCCTGGTATGATATGGTTTGGATCTATTGCTATGTGCATTAATTATCTTTGGAGTGCATGCGCTATGACCTATTTTATTATACTCTATAAAGTAATTGCTGAAAATAAGAGAACTTATAACATTGCAACAAAAATTCTATTCTTTTTTATAGGCTTATTTGTTGGCAGCCTACAGGAAAGTTTTTCTTTGGGGATAAGTGCTGCGTTGTTTTTCTATTATTGTTTTAATTTTAAGAAATTCAATAGTGCAGTACTTTACATAGTTATAGGATTTTGGATAGGAACCATAATCGTTACTTTTGCACCAGGAAACTTTGTAAGAATGGGGCAAGTTAATAATTTGGAAGGTGGATTTAGTTTGGCTAAATTGTTCTCAAATTTTTCGCAGGTGATATTTAATGCCAAGTTGTTCGTTATATTATGTTTATCATTATTGGTATTGTTGATTAAGAACAAATATGGTTTTGTAAAATTTATTTCTGAAAATGTATTATATGTTTTAACTATCATTTTTTGTTTGGCAGTGTCTTTGGTCGTATTCTCAGGTGAACGTCAAGTGACTTGCATAGAATTGTGTTCTTTAATTCTGATAATAAAAATACTTTATAAACACTGCTCTGGCTTTATAGGCAGTCGCTATAGGTTGATAAATTCATTTATTATAATTCTGTTTTGTGCTTTTTATATACCTATTTACAATAATAGGGCTTTTGCTTATAATACACTTGAAACTTTATATAAGAAGCCTGTAACAGATCAAACTATAGTATTCCCTGAATATTGGGAGCACATACGGAAATTAAATGGAAATTATTTTGGACGCACGTTTACGCAAAAATTGGATTTTAGTGAAAAATGGATGTATCCGTCGTTTTCAAATTATTTGTCTGATGGAAAGAATAGTCAATTGGTAACAGCTATATTGTGTGAGGATAAAAGAACGGTTGTTGAAAATTATAAAAAATATAATGTTGCCGGCTGCTATCATAGTAAAAAATATAAATATTTTGTTATAAGAGGATTGGTTAAAGCTCCGATAAATATGTTTAAAGAATACTATGAACCCATCACTCTTTTAGGAAAAATAAAACGCATTATTATGAATAGAACAGAAAGTGTTAATAGCAGAAATACACAAGTAGCATCTTTTTTCGATGATGGGCAATATAGGTATTATATATTGAATGAAAGATCTTACAAAGTGGTTGGAATGTCTGAAAAATAAATTTTAATTTCCTGTTCATATATAATTGATTTGTTTAAATTGCATGTTAACGAAATCTGAATCTTTGCAGTTAAAGGGCACTGCAATATTAATAATGGTATTGCTTCATCTATTTAATAGACAAGAGAATGTTGAAAAGTGTATCATTAGTATAAACTTCTTGGGAGAGCCATTAGTTAGTCAACTGGCTAAATTTGTTGAGATTTGTGTTCCATTATATTTATTCTTAAGTGGATATGGTTTATATTTACATTTTCAGAAGAATGGAAATATTTTTCCAATAAAAAGGATTTTGAAACTGTATATTATTTTTTGGACTTGTTTTATTGTTTTCATTCCTTTAGGCTGCTTCCTTGTTCCTAAATATTATCCTGGTAATTGGATGATTTTTATGGAAAATATTACGGCTTGGAAGACTAGTTATAATTGGGAGTGGTGGTTTATATTTCCATACATTCTATTATTGCTTACTTCAAATATTCTGTTCCATTTTATAAGTCGTTGGAATTTTTTAATAAGTTTCTTGTTCTCTTGTATCGTTTATGTTTTTTCATATTTGATTATTTCATTATACAAGCCCCAATTAGTGGAATCTTATGCATTATATAATTTCTTTGAATTTTTAAGAATGGTATGCAGTTTTATGTGGGGAGCGTTATTTGTAAAGTATGATATATTTAATAAAATAAAAAATATAATTAAATTGAATGGTCTATGGACTAATGTTTTGATGCTTTTTATATTAGTATGCGCATTTATTTTAAGAGCTATAATATCGATTCATGCCGCGAGTGTTTTCTTTATGATAGTTTTTGCTTGCTGCTTTAATATGATGAAGAAGAGCCGTAATATAGAAAACTTTTTCATGTTGATGGGAAAGCATTCTACAAATATTTGGCTGGTTCATACATTCTTTTGCTATTATTATTTTCATGACTTTATTTATGGGCTTAAATATCCAATTTTAATTTATATTGTAACTTTTGGATTTAGTTTTATTTCATCAGTCTTGATAAATAAAATAAATCACCTATTGTTTGGAAAAATGGATAGCCATATATTGCAACTAAAAATGTAATGATGATGAAAATTATTGTTAATATGGCCTGCGGATTGGCAAACCGTATGTTTCAGTATAGCTATTACCTTTTTCTGATGCATAAAGGTTATAATGTAAAAGTTGACTTTTATAATTCTGCAAAACTTGCTCATGAAAAGGTTGCGTGGAATGATATTTTTCCGAAAGCGAGAATAGAACAGGCTTCTTTTTCTGATATACTTAAATCAGGAGGAGGCTCTGACGTTATATCGAAGATTCGTAGAAAATATTTGCCATTTCTTTCGAGTGTAGTTAACATGCCTACAGCGTTTGATGCAAATTTGCCTGTCGAGAATAAAAAACTTCAATACATAATAGGCGTTTTTCAAAATGCCAATATGGTTGAGGCAGTGGAAGAGGATGTGAAACGTTGTTTTAAATTTCAGCCTTTTACAGATGAAAGAAATTTGAAACTGCAAAACGAAATGCAATCGTGTGAGTCTGTTGCCATACACGTCCGTAAGGGAAAGGATTACGCACAGCGTATTTGGTATCAGAACACTTGCCCAATAGAATATTATCAGAATGCAATCCGACTGATTTCAGAAAAAGTGAATAATCCTAAGTTATATGTTTTTACGGATAATCCTGAATGGGTGAAAGAACATTTTAAGGATTTTCCTTATACATTGGTAGAAGGAAATCCGGCAAGTGGATGGGGAAGTCATTTTGATATGCAGCTGATGAGCGTATGTAAGCATAATATTATATCAAACAGCACATACAGTTGGTGGAGCGCGTTTCTGAATGTACATAATGAAAAAATAGTTATAGGACCTAAGGTGTGGTTTAATCCTGACAGTTGTTCGGAATTTACATCTGAAAGAATTTTGTGTAAAGACTGGATTGCTGTATAAAAGCAAAAAAGAATGGAATATAAAATTTCTGTTATAATACCGGTTTATAATGTTGGGAAGTTTATCGAACGTTGTGTGCGGTCGCTTATGGAGCAGACGATGGATAATGTAGAATATATCTTTGTTGATGATGCTTCACCAGACGATAGTACACAGATATTGAAAAATGTACTTACCGATTATCCCAGACGTCGTGATGATGTAAAGATACTGACTCATGCTGAGAATAAAGGTTTGCCTGCAGCACGCAACACAGGTTTGGCTGTTGCAACGGGGGAATACATATTTCACTGCGATAGCGATGACTTCGTGGAAAAAGATTTGCTTTCAACTTTGTATGAAACTGCATGCCGTGAGAACGCTGACATAGTTTGGAGTGATTATTATATATCTTATCCAAACAATGAACGTTATCTTAAGCAGCCTTTTTATGATACTCCGGAAGCAGCTCTTAAAGGAATGCTTAATGGGAGAATGAAATATAATGTATGGAATAAACTTGCCAAGCGTAGCTTATACACAGACAACAATATAACATTTCCGGCAGGATATGCCATGGGTGAGGATATGACAATGATGTTTCTTTTTTCTTATGCGCATAAAGTGGCGTATATAGGAAAAGCATTATATCATTATGTTTCAAACAGCGCTTCAATGACAAATGTTCCGAAGCCGAAACATCTTGTTGAACTGAAACATAACTCAGACCGTGTGCTGTCTTTTCTCGAAAAACGTTATAACGGAACATGGAAGGAGGAAGGATATTCATTTATGCTTCTGATGAAATGGCCTTTCTTGACAGGACACAACAGCAAATTGTATCCGCTATGGAAAGAATGGTGTCCAGAGGCAAATAGTCATATATGGAAACGTAAGGACGTCGCATGGAGAATACGTTTTGTTGAGGCTTGTGCAGCCCATGGGCAATTTTGGTTGGTTAAACTTCACGACTTGATAGTTCTTCGTTTTCTTTATAGCTTTATGTATAAGAAATAATTATTTACAAAAATAGAAACTTGTGGAACTAGTATATTGAATATAGAATTTAGTTCCCTTGTTTAGATTATGATGAATAAAAAGTTATGAAAATTATACAAGTGTTGCTGACTCTTGTTTTTACCAGTTTTTTCTTCTTTCCTTTCTATTTTACATTCTTGCCTACAGTCAATACAAAAATGATGATGGCAGCTTTGGGAGGATTTCTTTTATTGGTGAAGTTAGCAAGAAGTGGAAGCGCTCAGATTGATAAAGGTATATTTTCGGTATCATTGTGGGCAATATTGGTTTCTTTAGCCAGTTTAATTTCAATGGTATTGAATAATACGCCGGACGATTCTTATCTTGGATATGTTGTATCAATGTGGGTTTGGCTGGCAGCTGCATATTTTGTAGTTAGCGCAATCAAGTTCACTCACGGGTCAGTAACTATAGAAAGAGTTTGCGTATATCTTATTACAGTAGGAGTATTGCAATGTTTCTTGGCAATTGCTGTAGATACTATTCCTGTTGTTAAAACTTTTATCGACAGTATTCTTGCCGGTGAAGGCTTTATGGGTAAAAATGAGACTCGTCTTTATGGTTTAGGCTGTGCCCTTGATGTTGCCGGAACACGATTCTCTGCATTGTTGGTAATGATAGCCTTTTTGTTGCCAAAAACTGCGCAAAAGGAGAAAAGTAAACTTTATATGACGTTACTTCTTGTTGCGTTTTGTGTATTGGTAGGCATAGGAAGCATAATAGGCCGAACTACAGTCGTCGGTGCAGTATTGGCACTTTTATATATGTTTTATACCTTTATATTTAAAAATAATATTCCAGATGATATCCGTAAAAAGTTAATGCAATGGGTTGTTGGCGGAATGTTTGTTGGAATTGTTGTTGCTGTTGGTTTATATAATTTTAGTCCCCAATGGCAAAAATATTTCCAATTTGGATTTGAAGGTTTCTTCAGTTTGGCTGAAACAGGACGTTGGGAGGTTCATTCAAATAGTCAGTTAGCCGCTCAGTTCCTTTTACCTGATAATGCCTGGACCTGGATTATCGGTGATGGCTATATCGCTTCGACGACGATTGACCCATATTATATCGGCAAGGCATGGACAGGATTCTATAAAGGTACAGATGTCGGATATTCGCGATTCTTGTTCTATTTCGGTCTTATTGGCTTAGTAATATTCTCCTTATTCTTTGTGAAAGTCTGTCAAGTATGTGCCAATAGAATAAAGGAATATAAATATATGTTTGTCATCTTCTTGCTGATAAATTTTATTGTGTGGTTTAAAGTTTCAACAGACATATTTGTTGTATTTGCTCCTTTCTTATGCTTGTCGGCATTGAAGGATGAAGATGGTCAAGAATTAGTAAAACAATGAAAATAATCTATTGCACCCATTCAACATACAACCCCGGCGGAATGGAGCGTGTGCTGCTGAATAAGGTAACATATCTTTCGCGCCTTAAGGGATGGGATGTTTCTATTGTTACAACAGACCAGCATCACAGGCCGCCGTTCTATCCGTTTCCTGAGAATGTGAGGATGACGGATCTGGACATAAATTATTCGGACGACAATGACAAAGGGACGTTGAAAAAGATTTGCGGCTATTTGCGCAAGAGAAGGGAACACAAACGTAAACTGACTGAGCTGCTGAAAAAGGAAAAGGTCGACATCGTGGTGTCGCTCTATCCGTCGGAATCGTCGTTCATCCCGGAGATAAAAGACGGCAGCAAGAAAGTGCTGGAGCTGCATTTCTGTAAGTTCTTCCGTCTGCAATACGGACGCAAAGGTCTGATGGGACTGATAGACAAATGGCGCACACGGCAGGATGAACGCATAGTAAGAAGGTTTGACAAGTTTGTAGTGCTTACCAACGAAGACCGCGGCTATTGGGGCAGTCTGCCGAACATAGAGGTGATACCCAATGCGGCAATGCATGTGAGCGACCGCTATTCAGATGTTACCGCAAAAAGAATAATAGCCGTAGGCAGGCTTGACTATCAGAAAGGTTTCGACAGGCTGATACGTGCGTGGGAGATAGTGCAGCGCAACTCTTATTTTACCGACTGGCATCTCGACATCTTCGGCCAGGGCGAATGGCAGGAGATGCTGCAGCAGATGATTGACGAAAGACATCTGCAGGACACGATGCGTATAAACAGTCCGACAAAGCAGATTGGCGATGAATACGCTCGAAGCTCAATGCTGGTGATGAGTTCCAATTACGAAGGCTTTCCGATGGTGATGATCGAGGCAATGGCATGCGGGCTGCCCGTTGTGTCGTTCGACTTTAAGTGCGGTCCAAAGGACATCATCAAGGACGGCGAGAACGGACTGCTGGTAAGCAACGGTGACATTCAGGCACTGGCAGACGCCATGATGAATGTGATGGTTGACGAAGAATATAGAAAGAGACTGTCGAAAAACGCTCTTAACGTGGTTTCCACTTATTCAGAAGAAACGGTGATGAATAAATGGATAAGCCTGTTTAATTCTTTAACCCAAACCGGGTGTTAAGATTCGGTCGGGATTTTTGCTTTATATTGAGCTGATTTTTGTCAGCTTCTTTGCAGGCATAGCGGGCTATGTCAATAAGCTAATAAAAATATGCCAACAGAAAACAAAAGACGGCTGAAAGTATGAATGTACAAAATAGATAAAACCATGTGCGGTCTGACGACCGATTAGGGTTTAACTAAGAAATGAAAACACTACTTCAGATAAATCCTGTGTTGCGCGTTTCAACATCAACGGGACGCATAATGCAGGAGATAGGCGAGCTGGCCCTGCAGAACGGATGGCGGAGCTATATAGCCTACGGCAAGGGGCGCGACGGGATAAAGACCTGCAAGTCGGAAACTATTCCCGTGGGCAGTCTGTGCAGCACTCTGTGGCACGGCGTTGAGACGCGCCTGCTTGACCGCCACGGACTAGCCTCTACACACGCCACGCGCGAGTTTGTAAAGGAGATAGACCGTATACATCCGGACATCATACACATACACAACATTCACGGCTATTTCCTGAATTACCGTGTGCTGTTCGACTATCTGTCGCGCAGCGGCATACCGGTGGTGTGGACGGTACATGACTGTTGGCTGTACACCGGCCACTGCTATTATTATTCATATGCCGGATGCGACAAGTGGCAGACAGGCTGCGGCGGTTGTCCGCAGCAGAGAGAATTCCCCGCAAGCTTTATCGTTGACAGAAGCAGGCGGAACTTTGAGGACAAGAAAGCCGCCTTCACCTCAATGCCGAAGGACAAGCTGGTGATTGTGCCTGTGTCGGAATGGATAAGGAGCGAGATGTCAAAGTCGTTTCTTGGCGGATATAACTTTAGAGTGATTCACAACGGCATAAACACCGACGTGTTTAAGATATGTAACGAGAATGATGTGATAGAGAAATACGGACTGAAGGGCAAGCACATACTTCTGGGCGTGGCAAGTATATGGAGCCGCGAGAAGGGTTTTGACGATTTTATGCAGCTCAGTCGTATGCTTAACGACGACGAGACGATAGTGCTGGTCGGAATAAAGAATGAAGAAAGAAAGAAACTTCCGAACAATATAATAGGAATATCCAGAACTGAGAATGTAAATCAACTTGCCGAACTGTATTCAGTGGCTGATGCCTTCATAAATCCTACGTGGCAGGATAATTATCCTACGGTGAACCTGGAGGCTATATCTTGCGGCACGCCCGTGATAACCTATCGCACGGGGGGCAGCGTTGAGGCCGTGACAGACAGTACAGGCTATGTTGTTGAACAAGGAGACGTTAAAGGACTGCTCGACGCGGCGCGTGCCGTGCGGCAGCGCGGAAAAGACCATTACCGCGCATCGTGCCGACAATACGCTCTTCGACACTTTAGAAAGGAAGATCGTTATGCGGACTATTTCCGCCTTTATGATGAATTGATGAAAATCTAATCTCCCAAAAAGGTCATTAATTTTAACAATTTATTATTCTCATTTATTGATTTTTATTTGTCTTAGTCATTATCAGAGGTCTGTTTGTCCTGCTGGTTTATCCTTAGTTTTATAATCTTTTGGCTTAAAGGACAAACGGACTCTCTGATGTGTAGATCTAAATGGCAAACTGCTTATGACCTCTTTGGACTAAAATAATTTATTTATGAATACCAGTGGAAAATATCAGGCAGAATGTAATTTATTAACAAAGCGAGAGCAATCTGTAGTCTTACGCCGGCAGGCATTGCACTTAAAGTATGAAAAGGCAGTAAAGCTTTATGAAGAGACAGACAAATCGTTAAAGAAAATAGCTGAAGAATGTAATGTGTCTGTTGGAGGCTTAGGCAGTTATTTAAGGCGTTATTGGCGAGAACTGGTTTTACGTCGCAACAGAATTTCTGTAAACGATGAAAGTTTGCAGTCGGTAAAGATTCTTGAAGCAGGAAAACAAAATATAAACGCCCATACAAAATATAAAGATGCAGTGGCAGCCTGCGATTCGTTAGCTTTTATTGATCTGAACATTTCACAAATAGCGCGCAAATATGGCGTTGGAGCAACGGCATTGACGAATTTTATGCGCATACATTATCATGATACGCTAGTATGGCGTGATCGGGTGCGCAAAAGGCTCGGCATAAACGACCGCATAGTTCATGGAGCACGTAACAAATGTATAAAACAGTATGCGGAGGCTGTGGAGATGTATAAAAATACGGATATGACCATGTCTGAAATATCAGAACGGTGTAATGTCTCTCTCAGCGGATTCAGCCAGCACATGAGGTTTTATCACAGTGATATACTTAAGGAAAAACGTAAGGAACGTAAAAATTCAGAAGCTACAAAGACCTTTGGAAAGATGACAGGCAACGGCCGTACATACAAGCCCTCGCAGACTACAGAGCGGAAATATGCCGAAGCCTTAGACTTGTATAAGAACACGGCAATGACAATGAAGGATATAGCCAACCGTACAGGCGTTTCTGCTGAAGGGCTGCGTTCTTATCTGCATAAATGGCATAAAGACCTTGTTCTTGAACATCTAGGCATTACAGGAGATGTTGATGAAAACACTGACTTGCGCAAGGCAAAGAAACGCCTTAAGAGTGTGGCGGCAAAATATGCCGACGCAATAGAAAGCCTGAGAAAACATCCCCGCCCCGTGTCGAAGGTGGCTTCCGAATTCGGATTACATGTAGAAGTGTTCCGTGATTATCTTAGTAAACATGAGTCAGATTTGTTAGAGAATCATGGAATGATACTATCAACCGCAGGAAAAAAGGTGTATAGCAGAAGTGTTGAAAAATATTCAGAGGCGGTGAAACTGTATGAAACAACGCCCGAGAGTCTTAAGTCGATTTCAAAACGCCTTGGACTTACTTATAACAGCCTGGGCGGATATATACGCCGTAATTATCCAGAGGTTATTGTTCATCATCAAGATTTGTTGTGATGAATGATTTTTGCCAATCAAATTAACTGAACTTCAATTAATAAACACAGATGATTTAATCTGTTTTTTGATTTTTGCCGAGAGAAAAACTTATATGATTAATAAAAATTTAAAAGTATTACAATTAGGTAAGTTCTACCCGATAAGCGGCGGAGTGGAGAAAGTGGCATACGACCTGATGACCGGTATGTCAGAGCGCGGCGTCGACTGCGATATGATGTGTGCAGCCACTCATGGCGCGAGTAGAATCGTTTCTGTGAATGATCATGCAAAGATTTTCTGCAGCCATACATTAATCAAGGTTGCAGCGACTATGATTTCTCCCGCGATGATCTTTGCGTTAAGGAAAGTGCAGGGACAGTATGACATCATCCATGTACACCATCCTGACCCTATGGCCTGTCTGGCTTTGCTCCTGTCTGGCTATAAAGGAAAGGTGGTGCTCCATTGGCACAGCGATATCCAGAAACAGCGGATGTTGCTCAAGTTGTATATACCTCTGCAAAAATGGTTGCTTAAGCGTGCCGACGTAATTGTAGGCACGTCGCCTGTATATCTGTCGGAGTCGCCGTTTCTTTGTGATGTGCAGAATAAGACAGTATGTCTGCCGATAGGCGTTGACCCTATGACTCCCGATCCTGTGAGAGTGAAGGCCATTAAGGATAAATACAAAGGTAAGAAAATCATTTTCTCTTTAGGGCGGCTAGTGGCATATAAAGGTTATGCCTTTCTTGTTGCCGCGGCTAAATATCTTAAGGACAACTACATGATACTTATCGGCGGCACAGGTGCGCTGCGCGACGAGTTGCAGAACGAAATTAACGATATGCAGCTTCAGGGAAAGGTCGAGCTGCTCGGCCGTGTCAGCGACGAGGATCTTCCTTCTTATTATGGCGCCTGCGATGTGTTCTGCCTCAGTAGTGTGCAGAAGACTGAGGCTTTTGGCATAGTACAGATCGAAGCCATGTCGTGTGGAAAGCCCATCATTGCCACAAACATACCCCAGTCGGGAGTATCTTGGGTTAATGCTCACGAGCAGTCGGGCATCAATGTCTCGCCTGGCAGCGCCTACGAACTGTCAAAGGCAATAGAAACTGTGGTGGAAAGCAAATCGGCTTATGATAAATATTCTGAAGGAGCGCTTAACAGATACAAGCATCTGTTTACAAAAGACGAAATGATAGCCAGATGTCTGGATATATACAATAAAATGATAAATGAAACTAAACAATAATAGAAATAAACATGAGTGAAGGCAATCATTGTAAGCGTAATAAGATGACTATTATTGCGCGTATGCTTAAACGTTTTTTTGATGTAATCGGCAGTTTTGTGGCGTTGATAGTTACCTCGCCAGCTTTTATAGTGATTTATATTATGATAAAGCATGAGGATGGAGGTCCGGCTATTTTTAAACAAGAACGTATAGGGCAGGGCGGCAAGCCGTTCACCTTGTATAAGTTTCGCTCGATGGTGGTAAAATCTGAGTCGGACGGCAAACCTGCATTGTGTCAGAAAGACGACATGCGGTTGACTAAAGTTGGAAAATTTATACGTGAGCATCATCTCGATGAACTTCCGCAGTTCTGGAATGTTCTTAAAGGAGAAATGAGCTTTGTCGGTCCGCGACCTGAACGTAAGTTTTTTGTCGACAAGATAACAGCCATTAATCCTGATTATGAGCTTCTCTACCAGATAAAGCCGGGACTATTCTCTCCGGCAACACTCTATAACGGATACACCGATACTATGGAAAAGATGCTTGAGCGCCTGAGGATGGATCTTAAATATCTGCGCGAGCGTTCGTTGTGGCTCGACTTTAAGATAATTGTTCTTACGGTGTCGTCGATAGTATCCGGAAAGAAATTTTAAAACATACGACATAACATATAAATGGATAAAATGATATTGAGCCCTAAGCAGGGACTTAAACTCAGAAAAATCGGCAGTCAGTATATGATTGTTGATGTTTCTGGCGAAAATGTAAATATGAGCGATGTATACAGCCTTAACCGCACAGCTGCCCTGTTATGGCAGCAGGTGGAGAAAGGCGGAGCCACTCCTGACATGCTGTCAGATTATTTATGCGAAAATTTCGATATAGATAAAGAAGTGGCTGCTAATGACATTGAACGACAGATTGCCGAATGGAAAGAGTTTGGCCTGTTGCAATGATTTGAATATCTGAATGAAAATAGAAAAGAAAGACACTAACGTGGAGAAATTGCGCAACGCATTGCTGCTGCTCGTAAGGGCGGGCTTGTGGGGACAGATGTCTGAAGACGTTTCGGCATTCTGTCTGTCAGATGTTGAGTGGAACGGTGTTTACCGCCTCTCACGTCAGCACACCGTTACTGCCTTGGCCTTTCATGGTCTGTCGCTTTTGCCCGAAGACAAGTTTCCGCCGCAGGCTCTCCTGATAAAATGGGCGGCCGAGTCAGACGCCGTTGAGCGCAGAAACATTAAGATGAACGGCGTAATAGAGCAACTGTATAATATCTACCGTGAAAAAGGCCTGAGTCCGGTGCTGCAGAAAGGGCAGGGGGTAGCCACATGTTATGAAAGCCCGCTGCAAAGAGAATGCGGCGACATCGATCTGTATTTCAACAATCGAATAGCATGGCACATTGCTTTAAGCTCTTTGCGTAAGCGCCACATAAAATTCGCCCGTCAGGCGGATAAAAGCATCTGTTTCAAGTGGCAGGGCTTTGACATTGAGTATCACCGTCATCTGTTTGACTTGTACAATCCTTTTTTGCAGAGTGTTGTCGATAAGCATGAAATAGACAAAGGTTATCGTTATGTAATGTTGTCGGCGGAGTCTTCTGTCTGTATAACAGTACCGTCGCCATTTCTTGATGTCCTGTTGCAAAATCTGCATATACTGAAACATACCATAAGCCGTGGAATCGGACTCAGACAGATGTGCGACATGGCGCGCACCTGCTATAAGCTGCATGGAGAGATAGATGCGGAAGAAATGAGAACGGTATGCAAAAAACTGGGCTTAGAGCGATGGACCTCTTTGTTGCATGCTTTTATGGTTGATTATCTCGGTCTTCCTGTTGAGTATCTTCCATATAAAGACAAGGCCCCTACGGCTGTTCCTTTGGCAAATATAGTGTGGCGTGGCGGCAATTTCGGACAGCATGATCCGTCAATAGCTACTGATGCTAATGTGTTCAGACGTA
>HF992624.1:23892-24508 GCA_000436695.1 Prevotella sp. CAG:1185
TTCAGACGTAAACTTGACACATTGCAGTCGTTTATGCGTAACATGCGCTTTGCTTCATACTACGCGCCTAAAGAAACTTTCTGGTATTTCATTCAACTGTTAAAGGGGCAATTCTGATGGCTACCACTTACTATTTTCGTGTGGCAGACTTCTACATATCGGTCAGTCTGCCAAGTACGTGTAATATTGAAAAACTTCTTCCGTCGTTCCGTCCTTTCGCCGTATCAGACTGCAATGGTGAGAAACTGCTCTTAAAACTTTCAGCCGTATCTTCCGACCGTATGCCGCATGCAGACGACGGTGAGCTGATAGAGGAGAGCGACAATGACATGGGGCATCTGGTATTGTACAGACTGGCTGACGGATATTATATTGATATATTTGACAAAGGAAGCCGGCACGGCATGTATGCCACTTCAGACTTTTCTTCAGTTGAAGTCTGCGTCCGGTGGGATAACCATAATGCCGGAAATGCTTTGACGTCTTTGATCCGCGTGGCTTATGCGCAGGCTATACTTTCTCATGCAGCAGTGTCGATACATGCTTCAGCAGTGTTTCGTGACGGTATGGCATATCTGTTTATGGGCAGAAGCGGAACAGGCAAGAGCACACATTC
>HF992624.1:24530-34937 GCA_000436695.1 Prevotella sp. CAG:1185
GAGCACACATTCGTCTCTTTGGATTAAAAACATACCAGGCACAGAACTGCTCAACGACGACAACCCCACAATCCGGATTATAGACGGCAAGGCTTATGCCTACGGCACTCCGTGGAGCGGTAAGACGCCTTGTTATAAAAATATGTCTTTCCCTATCGGCGGTATGGTGCGGTTGAGGCAGGCGGCACAGAATATTTTTTATAAGCAGTATGGCGTTGATGCCTTTCTTGCCATATATCCCGGATGTTCCGTGATAGTCAGCGATTATATGCTGCGCAATATGCTCTACGACACACTGGCTGTTTTGGCAGAGATTGTTACAGTAGGAATTATGGAATGTCTGCCCGACAGGGACGCGGCGCTTACGTGTTATGAATCATTTACGAACTAAAACATAAGAACAGATAAAACAAAAAAAAATGAGCAAAAACTTTTTATGGGCAAGTCTTCTTGCCGTGTTGATTTTTACATCTTGCGCGTCGCGAAAGAATTTCGTCTATCTGCAAGATATGGAGATGGGAACAAAGTATCCTATCGCTACAAAGTATGAGGCTGTCATACACGACGATGACCGTCTGAGCATCACCGTCAGCAGTAAGAACCCTGAGCTGGCCATTCCGTTCAACATCAGCGGAGGCTCCGTTCAGGTAGGCAATGACGGCAGTGTTTCGGCTGCTGCAGCTGGCAGTGTCAAGCAGAGCGGCTATCGTGTCGATGTTGACGGCAACATTGACTTTCCTATTCTTGGCAAGATTCATGTTGCAGGCATGACCGTCAACGATGTCAAACAGCTGATAAGAGAAAAAATTATTGCAGGCAACTATATCAGCGACCCTATTGTGTCTATCGAGTTTCTCAACTTTAAGTACACCGTGCTGGGAGCAGTCGGACGCAACGGCACTTTCACTGCCAACGGCGACCGTGTAACGCTGCTTGAGGCGATAGCCAACGCAGGCGACCTGAGCGCAAAGGCACAGACTAACCGTGTGGCTGTGATAAGAGAAATCAACGGTGAGAGACAAATGTTCATGCACGATCTTACGAGCAAGGACATCTTTGAGTCGCCATGTTTCTACCTTCAGCAGAACGACATCGTGTATGTAGAACCTAAATATCGTAAGAAGGACACCGAAGACCGCGGATGGCAGATAGGTACTACAGTGCTTTCAGCCATTACAGCAGTTTGTTCAATTCTCTGGGCTATCAAGTAAAAAAATATCATCTTATAAAGTTTTATGCAAACCAACAATTCTCTAAAAAACGATCAGAGTGTCAATTTAGTCGACCTGCTCGTTTATTTGGCTTCAAAGTGGAAATGGTTTCTTGTTTCCATTGTTGTATGCGTCGGAATAGCATGGTATAAGTATGCACGTGCGCCGTTCGTATATTTCCGTTCGGCTACGATTATCATCAAAGACCCTTCCAACAAGACCGCAACGTCGGGTCTCGACCGCTTTGACAACATTATCAACAAGACCAATGTCGCCAACGAGATTCTTCAGTTCCGCTCAAAGAAACTGATGCAGGAGGTGGTTCAGCGCGTTCATGCCGACGTGAGCTATCAGATTGAGGACGGCCTGCGCACCAACGAGCTTTACACTCAGTCGCCTATGCTTATACGCTTTCTCGACGTTATGCCCGAGCAGAGCATAAGCCTCGTAATGACGCCGAAGAACCGCAACACCGTAGAGCTGTCTGACATTTCCGGGGTTAATGCCTCGAAGCCGAGTTACACGGTGAAGATTAACGAAACCGTTACTCTGGCCAAGGGCGTGCGTGTGGTGGTGACGCGCACCAACTTTTACAACACCTCATGGGTTGACCAGCCTATACAGGTGAGCAAGCGCCCGCTCAATTCGGTTGTCAACTATTACAGATCGGTGTTCGGCATTGAGCAGGAGGATGAGGAGTCGTCTATCCTTACCCTGTCGCTGAAGGACAATTCGGCTTCGCGTGCAGAAGATGTGCTCAACATGCTCATAACGGTCTACAATGAGGAAGCCATCAAGGATAAGAACCAGGTGGCTGTCAACACTGCTAACTTTATCAGCGAACGACTGATAATAATCGAGAATGAGCTGGGCCACGTAGAGTCAAACCTCGAGTCGTACAAGCAGCGCAACCAGGTGGTTGACATCTCTTCTTCTGCCAACATGTATATGAACGAGTCGCAGAAGTATAATGCCGACGCGCTGGAGCTGGAGACTCAGTTGCGCCTTGCACGCTTCATTAAGGAATATCTGACCAATCCTTCAAAGGAGACCGACCTCATACCGGCAAACACCGGCATCGGTGACATGAACATCGAAAATCAGATCAGCCTCTATAACAGCACCAAACTGAAGCGCGACAGGCTGATTGATGACAGCAGCGAGAACAACCCCGTGGTGCAGGAGCTTAACAATTCGCTCCACGCCATGAAGCAGAACATCATACGTGCCGTCGACAACATGATTGTGAGTCTTAACGTGAAGCGCATTGACGCGCAGAACCGCGAGATGAGAGCGCAAAACCGCGTTACGTCGATACCTCGCAAGGAGCGTCAGATTCTGTCTATCGAGCGTCAGCAGAAAATCAAGGAGGCGCTTTACCTCTTCCTGCTCAACAAGCGTGAGGAGAACGCACTGTCGCAGGCAATGGCCGACAACAACGCCCGCGTGATTGACAGCGCCGACGGCAGCGGTTCGCCCATTGCTCCGCAGCGCAACCGCATAATGTTGCTGGGTCTGCTCATCGGTATAGCCCTGCCCGGTGTGGGATGGCTGCTTGTGCTCTTCATGGACACTCGCGTTCACGGACGCAAGGATGTTGAGAAGGTGCTTAGCGTGCCGTTCCTCGGTGAGATTCCTATCGACAAGGAGACAGAGCGCAGCCAGCACCGTTATCCGCTCATTCAGCCCGATGACGACAGCGTGGTGTCTGAGGCATTCCGCATTCTGCGCACCAACATGTCGTTTATGTCGAAGAAGGATCATCCCACTCAGGTTATCACCTTCACCTCGTTCAACGAAGGCGCCGGAAAGACATTCATCTCATGCAATCTGGCAATGAGCTTCGTACTGGCTAAGAAGAAGGTGATTATGGTTGACCTCGACATCCGTAAGGCAACGCTGAGCCGCCATTTCGGTGACCACCGCAACGGCGTGACCAACTATCTGGCTGACCCGACAACGACGCTCGATGACATAATACGCCATCAGGACACATTCGACCTTATTCCGTCGGGCGAGATTGCTCCTAACCCGGCAGAGCTGCTCATGGACAGCAGACTCGACCAGCTTATAGACGAACTGCGCAAGCGCTACGACATAATAATTGCCGACAACGTGCCTATGGGCATCATTGCCGACGCAAGCATCGTCAACCGTATAGCCGACCTGACAATATTCGTAGTGCGTGCCGGCAAACTCGACCGCAGACAGCTTCCTGACATCGAGGCTCTATATGAGGACAAGAAGCTCAAGAACATGGCCTTGGTGCTCAACGGCGTAGATCCAGACCGTCGCGGTTATGGCTATGGTTACGGCTACGGTTATGGCTACGGTTATGGTTACGGCAAGAACGGAAAAAAGAAGAAAAAGTGAGATTCTCAAACTATAGTTTAATTATTAAAAATTTTATTGCAATGAAAAAAGAACAGAAAGAAAAGTATGAGTCTCCGTCAACCCGGAAGACTCAGGTAAACCTGGAAAACGGGTTTATGTCGGCTTCTGTGTTTGAAGATGGAACCGAAAACGCTAAGGGCGTTACCATTGAAGAGCACGGATTTGCTAATCCTGGCGCAGAATGGGAAGGTGATTATTCAGAAAGTACTTGGGATTAATAATTAAAAATTTAAATTATGAAGAAGAACATATTTTTAATAGCAGGCATAGCACTTACTGCTATGCTTAGCGGTTGTGCAGATGAAAATCTGGACAATACCGTTAAAAATCCCGTTAAGTCGGGTGAGGAAATTATGTTCGGGTCTAGATTATCTGGTGATGCTGATGTGATTGAGGCAAAGCCGGGAACCCGAACTGTTTATGGAGACCGTAATGAAAACGGAGTCCCCGTATATTGGGAGGCTAATGGCACCGATGAGATTGCTATATTCTGTAATCAAGCATCGCAGCCAGCAAGTCATCTTGTAAATTACAAGATAACGCCCGACGAAACAGACCATGCAAAAGCTGCAACTGTTGCAAAAGTGAACCCAAGTGAAGCCGGTCTGCAATGGGGAGATGTTGATACTGAGCACAGATTTTATGCTTTCTATCCGGCAAGTGCAGTAGAAGGTTCTGTAGAAGAGGATCAGACAGGAAAAATTACTGCCAATATTCCTGTTACACAGCAGGTACAGGAATGGAGAAAAGGTACATTCGAAAGTTCTGACACAGAATTTAATGGTAAAACCGTTTATTTCGGACTTCCGAATATGGATTATGCCTATATGTATGCTTATAATGCCGTAACACCTTCGGAGGTAAATAAGAGTCAAGCCATTAATTTGCAATTCCATAATTTGGTAACAGTGCTTGATATCACTGTGCAGGGCCCATCGTCTGGTACTGCTACAATTACCAATATTAATGTGGACGCGATTGAAGGTGAAGAGCCTATTCTTACGGGTGATTTTACATGTAATATCCGAAATGCAAGTACCGGAGAAGGTGCAGTAGCCACTTGTGAGCCGGTTGGTGACTTCAACGAGGAGCGTGGACGTATTTCTATTCCTTGCTATGATAAGAAAACCGGTCAGTTCATTCAGCTTGGTCCAAATGAGCTTCTTAACGTAAAGGCTTATATCATTCCACAAGACAAAAATACTGTAACTAAACGTACTCTTCGTGTTACGGTGTCTTTGCTGAATGGTGCTCCTTGCAGGAAGACTTTGCAGACAGCGGATGTTACTCCACACAAAATCAACCGTGTTATTCTTCCTCCATTGGAAATTGGAGGCACAAACTATTGGATGAGTTCACTTGACCCGAATATCTATGTGTCAGAGCTTTCATTGCCAGGCAGCAAAATGTCTTATTTGACAAGTGCTAATGGAGCCGATATAGTTTATCAGAATGCAACTATCAAAGAGCAGTTGTTGGATGGTGTTCGTGCCTTTATTTTCCATACACAACGAATGTATAATGGCGAACTTCGTATATCTGTAAATGGAAGCCCATTGAGTACAACCCTAAAGGGGGCGTTGGCAGAAATTGCCACATTCTTGAAAGATGCTGAGAAACAGGGTAAAAAACAGGAAACTGCTTTCGTGTTAGTTACTTATAGTGGAGGAAATGGATCTGAAAAAGATTGGATGACAGCTCTGCAAAAAACGGTAAATGAATGTGCCGGCGATTATGATACTTATAGAATATTTGACAAGGAAATGACGCCGGATGTTACTTTGGGAGATGTAGCTGGACAAATTATATTGAAAGCAAACTATAATAGCGCTGATATGATTGCTGGGGCAGGAACAGCTCCGCTGATGTACACATTATGGGAAAAACCTTATGTTGAAGGCGGTCTGCAAATGACGTGGGGAAATCCGAATAGCGCTGCAAAGCTACACTGGTTGTATCAGGAGGTAACCTCTGTCAAAGATGATAGTAGAGGTTGTGGACATGGAAGTGCAGAAGCAACGAAAGACGAGAAAATATCATATATAAAGAAAATTTTCCAAGAAAGTGTTACTGCTTATAAAAATGATACTTCTCATAAGACATGGTTTATGAACGACTTGGGCGGTTATTATTTCTATCAAACAGAAGGTCTTTTTGGTTGGCATACTGACCATGAAGATCCAGAAGGACTTGCTACAGATATGAATAATTTGGGTGTAAGTGAACTTCAGAACCGTGCTGAAAATGCCGGATTGGGATTAGTTTATATGAACTTTGCTGATAAACAGGCAGACTCTGGTGCTAAATACAAGAGCGACTGGCTGATTCAGACAATTATCGACAACAACTTTAAGTTCGCGTTGCGTAAGAAAGGCTCAAGCACGACGCCTTCATCAAAATACAATGCCACTTATTCAAATGGCGGAAATGCCGTTGGTTGGGATAAGTAATCACTATTGACAATGAAACTTTCGCTGAAAGACTCAGCGAAAGTTCATTGTTGAAAAATGTATCATATAAGATAAATGAGTTATCCTATACGAAAATACGCGGCATTAGTAATTGCGTTAGCCTGCTTTGCTTCATGCCAGGACGAGTCTTTGCTCGGCGGCGACGCTGCCGGCAACGTGAAGATTCTTGCACGCATGAGCGGCTCAACACCTACGCGTACTTGTGTTGACGGAGTTACGACAGACGGTTCGGTGGGCATATTGTGGTCGCCGGGCGACCGTATCGGCGTGTATGGAAGCGCCGGAACGTCAAACGCCTTGTTCGTATCTTCAAATACGAGTGCTGCGCCTGAAGCCGTCTTTGCAGGCAATCTGAAGCAGGGCGAATCTCCCTCTTACGCCTACTATCCCTATGACGAAGGCAACACTTCGTCGGATGTCTCGGCTATTAAAGGAAACCTGAAGCTTGTTCAGGCATACAACATGGCCGACGGAACGTTAGAGGCCGACTATAAAGTAGGCAAGCCAACGTTCTCATCAGCTGATGGCGGACAATATGAGTTCTCGTTCGAGCATCTGTTCTCCCTTATCAGGTTCAGCATCAACGCCACGGGTACTCTTCTCGAAGGCGATAATCTTGAAAGCATCATCCTGACTTTGCCCGACGGGCGCAGGCTCGGCGGCGAGTTTACGTTCGACGCAGCTTCGAAGGCTGTGACATGGACAGGTGCTGCCGACGGGGTGAACCAGCTGACCATGAAATGGAGCGATGCTCCGGCGCTTACGAGCGGACAGGAGCTGACGGGATATATGACCTGTGCCCCTGACATACATCAGAACGACGATATAAAAATCACCATTCTGACACATCAGTACAAGGCAGAGTTCACCCGCCGTTCGCTTGCAGACTTCGCTGCTAACACATGCTACACGTTCCCGCTGACGCTTGCCAACTATTCTGATATGGTTGTAACCAAGCGTCCTGTGTTCAAGAGTTTCTCATTCGATGTAAGTGCCAACGAAGGCAAAATTCTTGGCACCAAACTGGTGTATGAGAACGGAAAGACACAGCCTGTGGCTAATACGGCAGAGGTGATGACGGTAGGTACTGACAGCGTTACCGGCTGCATACCTTATCTGTTTGACTTCAAGCTGAAGCCCACGTTCACCATACCTGAAGGCATGACCGTAATGGTGGACGGAAAAGCACAGACGAGCGGAGCCGACGAGCAGGACTTCAGCAAGCCTGTAACGTATGTCGTTTCTAATGGTGAAGAGGAACGCGCCTATGTTGTTAAAGTGACAAACACCGGGCTGCCGGTGGCTGTGCTTGAGCAGGAAGGCGGCAGCGTCTATTGGGATGAGGCCGGCATAAATGTGCGCGGTAAAGAAGAAGATTGGGGTGGAAACGACCATTTCACGCTGTATAATGCAGATGGAACGGTTGATGTGGCAACGGCATTGTGTAGTTCGCGCCTGCGAGGCAATTCCACACAGAACTTTCCAAAGCTTCCTTTTGCGCTTAAATTCGACAAGAAGGTAGGAATACAGGGACTGCCGACCGATAAACGCTGGGAACTTCTTGCAAACTGGATGGACCGTACTTCGCTGCGCAACACAGTAGCCCTCGACATAGCACATCGCACTGCCTCAGCTCATGCTGATGGCTTGGGATGGAATCCTAACGGTGTGAATGTTGAGTTGGTTATCAACGGCCGTCATGTGGGAAATTATTTCCTGTGTGAAAAGGTGAAGATTGATGCAGACCGCGTAAATATCAATGACTGTTATGAGGACGTGGTGGATGGCGGCAACGCCAATCCTTCTGTGGCCGACTGCGGTTATCTGCTTGAGTTCGACGACGCGATGGACGAATTAAATTGCTTCCGTACAGACCGTGGACTGCCTGTTATGTTTAAGGATGAGTTGCCAGAAAACGGAACACTGTTTAATGCTGTGAAAACGAAAGTTGAAACCATTGAGCAGAATCTGGAGGACGGCAAATATTCTGAGGCATACAATCAGCTTGACATAAACTCTGTCATTGACTATTTCTTTGTGCAGGAACTTACGTTCAATGATGAATATAAGCATCCAAAGAGCGTATATATGTATATCGACGGTGAGGGAAAACTCACTGCCGGACCTGTATGGGATTTCGACTGGCAGACATTTATCATTCCTGAACAAGTGCGCTCTTATAACGGCTCATACGATTGTCGTAATACGGACGAGTGGCTATATGGTGCTTCGGCGTTGGCTGAAACGTCAATATGGCCGTGGGAAAGTCCTGATTATACTAACGACAAACCATATATGTGGTATCCGCTTCTGTTCAGAGACTGGACATTCAGAAGTCAGGTTCAGGCACGCTGGACAGCTGTCTATGCAGCACTGCAGGCTGTAACTGCAGATATAGACAAACTGGCAGTTCAAAACCGCATTTCCGATAAGTACAATTCTGCGATGTGGCCAACCACACGTGAGTTGAAAAACGGATGTGGTGCAGCCTTCAACGGCGACGAGGAAATGACCTTTGACCAGGCCATACAGTCGATGAAAAAGGCTTATACAGAACGTCTTGAATGGATGAACACAAACATTGTAAGCGGAAACTTCGTGACAGGTGCAGAATAATGTAAATATCTAACGAAAAAAATTCATAAAATGATTAAAAGAACAATTGCGGCAGCCTTTGTCATATTGGCTGCAGGTTCAGTCTTTGCTCAGACTGACCAGAAGGCTGGTTCTACAGAATATGTGGAATACAGCTCAGATAAATACAATGTTGAGACAAACGGCTTCTGGAGCAACTGGTTTGTCAGCGTAGGTGCAGGCGGCCAGGTTTACTTTGGCGACCACGACCGTCAGGCTTCTTTTGGCGACAGAATTTCGCCGGCTCTCGATGTAGCCGTTGGCAAGTGGTTCTCGCCGAGCATAGGCGTAAGGCTTATGTATAGCGGCCTTTCGGTTAAGGGTGCCACACAGAAGGGCTCTTTGGCTCACAGCACCGGTGAGGATGTGCCCGGAAAGGGAGGTAACGGCTATTGGCTGGAGAAGCAGAAGTTTAATTACTTCAACTTCCATGCTGATGTGCTGTTCAATCTCTCTAACATGATATGTGGCTACAATGAGAAGCGCCTGTATAACCTCAGCGCTTACGGAGGTCTCGGCGTGATGCACGTGTCAGAAGAGCCGTCTGCCACAGACATATCAGCACACTTCGGTCTTCTTAACACCTTCCGTCTGTGTTCAGCTCTGGACCTCAATCTTGACCTGCGCGGAACGCTGGTTAACGATGAGTTCGACGGCGAGGGCGGAGGCCGCGGCGGCGAAGGTATGTTCACCGTTGCAGTTGGTCTTACCTATAAGTTTAAACCGCGCGGCTGGGAGCGCAGCAAGACCGTTACACGCACCGTGTATGACAACGACAAGATTAACGCCATGCGCGAGCAGCTTAACCGCATGAGCGAGGAGAACGCCCGTCTGCAGGAGGCTCTCGCCCAGAACGACAAGGAGAAGGCTCAGACAATAATAAAGCAGATAGCATCGTCTAACCTCATTGTGTTCCCGATAGGCAAGAGCGACCTGTCTAACCAGGCCCGCGTAAATCTCGGCATGCTCGCAGAGGTTATCAAGCAGGGCGATCCTTCTACAGTTTACACCATCACAGGTTATGCCGACGCCGGCACAGGAACCAAGGAGTTCAACGAGCGTCTGAGCAAGGATCGTGCTGATGCAGTATACAACTGTCTTGTTAAGGAGTTCGGCATAGACAAGTCACAGCTCAAGCTTGACTACAAGGGTGGTGTAGAAAACATGTTCTATGACGACCCGCGTATGAGTCGTGCCGTAATCACAACAAGTAAATAACTTTGATTAGTTTAACTCGTTGCGAAATATATTTAATTAAGTTAATAGTGACGGGGGCGCCTCATAATTGCAGAAGTTAGGGTTGGTTAGCTCATTTTATTGCGGTCAGATTTTTTCGGCAGTGGCTGAAAGTGCTTGTCAGATTGATTTTGCTGCTGTACGGCACAAGTCTGATATGAGTTTGTCTGTTTCTACAAGACTCTCTTCATATGGTGCCCCCGTTTTTTGCATCAGATAATAAGTTCTGTGTTTAGTAATCCCATTCGCTGTCAAGAGTGACAGTGGGTGGGATTTTTTTTGTGCAGGTTTGGATAGTTTTTGGTAGTTAGAGGAGATTTATTTGGTAGTTAAAGGAGTTAAAGTAGTTATCGCTCACCGTGGTGAGCTAGGAGTTAAAGTCAAATGCTTTGTTGGGTGTTGTTTCGGAATATAAATCCTCACGATGTAGGGACGCACCCCAGGTGCGTCCAAAACCCATA
>HF992625.1:0-19352 GCA_000436695.1 Prevotella sp. CAG:1185
CCGCATCACGCGAAATGTCGGATGAACCTTTTTACTAAAAACCAACCTAAAGCCTAAACGATAATTATTACGACAAAAGTAACTGAAAAAAAGTTTTTTAAAAACTCATCACTCGTCACATTTGCATATAACGCGCTGTATATCAAGCTATTAAAGAGTGACGAGTTGGTTTTGCAACTCATCACAGACGCTTAAAATCAACCAAAATCAGTATAAAAAAATGCAGGAAAAGTGCATGTGTGATGAGTTGCAGAATCAACTCATCACAGCGTAAATCATTGTAAATCAATAAATTAAGGATAGATGTGACGAGTGATGAGTTTCTAAAAAAACTTTTTCACTTTAATATACACCTGATAATTCCTGATTTAGGTTGCCACAGAACAGGTATTTACCAAATTCAGTTGACTCAAGCGCATAAGACCATAAGACACCATAAATATAAACTTAAAACTATAATAAACCAAAACACAAAACGTTATATAAGAAAAACATAAATAACATGAAAAAACTGGTAATAATAATGCTCGCACTGTTGGCAATATCACAAAACTCAACAGCACAAACATTTGGAGGCGAAACAAAGATTTTCCCGATGGTCGGACTCACCTTGTCTAAGATGAACAACGACATAATCCTCACTGACGCAGGAAACGGACAGGCCGGAGAGATTAAGCCAAAATATAAATTTGGCATAACGGCAGGAGCCGAAGTAAGACACAGATTTAACAATAACGACTTTGGCTTCAGCTTAGGTCTGCTCTACGCGATGTACGGCACCAAATATTCAGACTATACTTATAGCAATGAGCAATACTATAACAAGATAACCGATTCGAAGCAGACACTCCACTATCTCACAATACCCGTAACGGTCATCTACTACTTCGGCAACAGCGGCTTCTCGATAAAAGCCGGAGTGCAGGCAGGATATCTTCTATCGGCAAAAGGAAGCGGTGACTACGAGAACGGAACTGTTGAAAATGGCCAATATATACCTGACGCGGAACAATCGGGAGAGGATAGCAACACTACAACCGATTTCTTCAAACGTTTTGACATCGGCATTCCTGTAGGAGTTACTTACGAATACAAAAATATAAGCATCGACCTGAGATATTTGTTCGGCCTGAAGAATCTATATAAATATTATGACGAGAGAATACGCAACCGCAGTTTCTCTCTGACAATAGGCTACGGTTTCACTATATAATGCCCACAATAGCTCTATAAACAGCCAAAAGATAAACACGAATCATAAAACTCTTAATCAATCATCATCCATAATATAACATGCAGAAAGGCATATTGCTGTGCCATTTTTGCATGTTATATTTGTTTATGCGGGCTTAATTTCCAAAAATAAGTTAAAAAGAGCGTTTTTATCGTGTAAGGAATCTTTTATTTTAAAACTTTTGCGTACCTTTGCAACGCAAAAAAGAAACATGGTGCCATAGCTCAGTTGGTAGAGCAAAGGACTGAAAATCCTTGTGTCCCCGGTTCGATTCCTGGTGGTACCACTCCTCCTTTCATTAGCCCTGTACGTTAAAGCGTCAGGGTTTTTTATTTTATATACCCCACACCTTATTATATATAGCAGCACGGCATAATTATTTTCCACGTCTCATTCAGAATACTTTAAGATTATCATTATGCCAATGCCCCAAACCATAACGTTGCATAAGCTGCCCGAAACAATCATCGGTTTCATATACTAAAAAACGTGTCGGCAAGAATCGGCTCACCCGATAAGACCAAACTTTCAATCACGTCACAATCCGGGCAGGCCAATGTCTGAAAGCCGTAACATATCTATTTCTACAATAAACAGAAACAAAAAAAGAGACACTCGAAAGTGTCTCTTTGTACGCCTGCAGGGGTTCGAACCCTGGACCCTCTGATTAAGAGTCAGATGCTCTACCAACTGAGCTACAAGCGCGTTTGCTAATTGATTAGTGTTTGTTTCTCAATTGCGAGTGCAAAGGTAGGCATTATTTTTTATATTACCAAATTTTCAGACAACTTTTTTTAATAAAAACTTTATTTTTTCTTTTTGGGGCCATACTCTGCCTACTGAATCAAGGTATTACACCATAATTATATGAGTTTATACAAAAATTAAAAACACATAAAATTATCGCTTAATGGCATCTATTATTTGGAAAATTCTTCAACTTACACTAAATTTGCAAAAAGATTCACTATAATTAAGCACTGCCGTTTAAAAAATTAACGGTATTACCGCAAATTAATATATAGCATCTTTACCGCACAGACATCTGTGTACAAACAGAATTATCTAAAAAATTTTATCTTTAATAAACTTACAAACTAATCAAAAAATGAAAAAAGTTTTATTACTATGCATGACCTTCATGCTGGCATTAACCTCTGTAAAGGCTGGAAACTACGACTCCTACTACCAAAACCTGCCGGTAAGTATGCCTAAAGTCACCGAAGCTGTGATTCCCGACTACACCGTGAACATAAAGGATTTCGGAGGTGTAGGCGACGGCATAACGCTGAATACTGAGGCTTTCAGCAAAGCCATAAGCGCGCTTAACAAGAAAGGAGGCGGACATCTGGTTGTTCCGGCAGGAATATGGATGACAGGACTTATTTCTCTAAAAGACAACATTGACCTGCACATAGAGAAAAATGCCATAATAATGGCTTCGCCCGATAAGAATCTGTTTATAAAAGAAAAAAACGGGAAAAAAGACACGAAGTGCACTCCGCTGATAAGCGCAAGCAAGCGCAAGAACATAAGCATAACAGGCGAAGGCGTGATAGACGGCAACGGTGCTTACTGGCGTCCTGTAAAGCGCTCTAAGGTAAGCGACGCTGAATGGAAAGAGTTCCTCTATATGGGCGGCACACAGGCCGAGGAGGGCAAACTGTGGTTCCCGTTCAACCTCAAGCACTATGACAACATAGCTGCAACGCCTGAGGCTCAGGAAAAGATGCGCACACACCTGATAAGAATAACCGACTGCGAAAATGTGCTCATAAAAGGCATAACTATACAGAACTCGCCAAAATTCCACCTCATACCTACACGCTGCACAAACGTGATAGTAGACGGGGTTACTATAAGATGCCCGTGGAACGCACAAAACGGTGACGGACTGGACATCAGCAGCTGCAAGAATGTTCTGATTGTAAACAACACTATCGATGTAGGCGACGACGGCATCTGCATGAAGGCCGGAGCCGGAGAGTCAGGTCTGAAATATGGTCCGTGCGAGAACATACTTATAGAAAACAATGCCGTGTTCCATGCTCACGGAGGTTTCGTAATAGGTTCTGAATTTACAGGAGGCATAAAGAATTTTGTTGTACGCAACAACCGCTTCAGCGGAACAGACACAGGTCTCCGCTTCAAGAGTGGCATAGGCCGCGGCGGCAAGGTTGAGAAGCTTTATATCAGCAACATCTTCATGACAGACATCAAAGATGAAGCCATCGTGTTTGAATGTACTTATATCGACAAGAAATACAGCGTAAAAGAAGACAAGGCTGAAACCGTAACTTATACAGACGCGCCATTTGCGCCAGACTTCGGCGACATACACATTTCTAATGTTGTGTGCAGAAATGCCAAGACAGCCATATCTGCACATGGTCTGCCCGGACTGAAATGCGTACACGACGTAACTATAGACAACTCAACATTCTTCTATACAAAGACAGACAAAGATTTTGACAACAACGTTGATGTAAAAGTAAACAACACTAAGTTTGTTACTTTTGACAAATAAACAATAGAGGGTTAATTTTTCATGAGGGATGATACTTTTTAAAAGTTATCGTCCCTCATTTTGTTTTATATAAGCAACAGCTATCAAAGCCCAGACAACACAGCGAAAAAAAATTATATGTGCCGATATAAAAAATAACGACGGGAACATGCATCAGACATTGTTCCCGTCGTCAATCAAAACATCTTCATGAAAAATCATTAAATCAATAAGCCTTATCATCACCATGAATCGCATCAGAAACGGTTTTTAATATTATCTGTATGTCAAGCCAGAAACTCCAATGCTCAATATACCAGATATCTTTTTCGACGCGACGTTTCATGTCATAAACAGTCTTAGTCTCTCCACGCTCACCATGAGTCTGTGCCCATCCAGTTATACCAGGCTTAACATAATGGCGTATCATATAATCAGAAATAAGCTGTGAATAATAATCGGTGTGGGCAAGCATGTGCGGACGCGGGCCAACAATACTCATGTTGCCTTTAAGCACATTGATAAACTGAGGCAGCTCGTCAATGTTGGTATGACGCATAAACAAGCCCCACTTAGTTACACGCGGATCGTCCTTAACAGCCTGAACCTTGTCAGAATCCTTGTTGACCTTCATGCTGCGGAACTTATAGCAGACAAAGTCCTTACCGTCATAACCGGTGCGCTTCTGCTTGAAGAACAGCGGGCCAGGCATTGTTATCTTAGAAATAATTGCCACGATGATAAATATGATCGGGAACAATGTGCAAATAAACAGCAATGAAACAATGACATCAAAGACACGTTTCTTTATTCTGTTGCGCAACTCCTTCAACGGCTCGCTATACTGCGACATTACATAAATGTCACCAAACTCTTTTACTTTGGCATTGCGGAATTCTCCGTAAGAAATTGTCGGCACATAATATGTTCTGATCATATTATTCTCGCAAAGACGCATCAAAGCCTTATACTCTTTAAGTTTATCAGGCATAACGCCGATGTACAGTTCATCAACATGATTCTTCTCAACAAAAGGAATTATGTCGTACTCTTCACCAAGATAAGGCACCTTTTCATCAGTTGCCTTATTGTCCATTGAGTCAGCATCGGTCTTGATGAAATATCCCAAAAGGTTATAACCATTCCATACATTAGTCATGACATCTGCTATCTTCTGCTCCATCTGCCCTGTACCTAAAATAATAGTATTTACCCTATTACGCCCGACACTTCTTTTATGCTTAATGTATGTTCTAAGTAAAAGTCGCTCAATACTCGTGGCAAGGAAAACAATAAGAGTTATAACCACTGAATAATAAAATCCAGGTACAGAATAGCCAGCCATACCCAATATTGCGGCATATAAAACGATAAATATTGCGGATGTACGAGATGTGTTGCTAAGCACCTTTGCCGGCTGAGCCTGTCTGTGGTGAAGACTTATAGTTACAATCTGTAGAGCTATAAAATATGCTATATTAGAGATTAATATGTCTACAAAAAATTCGTTACTGGTATTCAAACCAATATACAACGAATACAAAAGAAAGACCACGTTAAACGTAAACCAGTCAATGAAGGATAAAAGAACTCCTAATTTAAACGTTTTGTCAAATGCAGATACCATAGTCTAATATTGTTTTTATATAATCTAATGTCCCATAAGTCTACTTATATTATCCAAAAGGACATCAATAAATTCAAGAAATGATAATGATACTTTCTATATTTGAAGGCAAAGATACTAATTTTTTATTGATAAAGCCTTTTAATTTAAATTTTTTCGTTTTCGTCACAATATTTTTTTATTTAAGTCAAAAATTACACTATCTTTGCAAATAAATTTACAATAGCAAACTACTTTTCAACAAATGGAAGAACAAAAGGAATTATTTCATGAGGTAAACGAGAGCTACACCATGCTCGAAGCCATAAATGAAGCCAAACGATGCCTGCACTGCAAGGTGCCGCAATGCAAAAAAGGATGTCCTATAAGCCACGACATTCCTGACTGGATTCATGAGTTGTCTAAAGGCAATTTAGGCAATGCCATGAAAATAATTAACGACAAGAGCAACCTGCCTGCTGTATGCGGAAGAGTGTGCCCGCACGAGAAACAATGCGAAGGCCACTGCGTACTCGGCAAGAAAGGACAGGCCATACACGTGGGAAAACTCGAAAGATTTATTGCCGACTTCGATGGCGACATGGGTCTTATACGTGAAAATCTTCAACCCAAGACAAGAGGCCGTGTTGCCGTAATCGGTTCGGGACCTGCCGGTCTTACCATAGCCGGCGACCTTGCACGCAAGGGATTTAACGTGGAGATTTTTGAAATGGAGCCTGAACCTGGCGGAGTGCTCATGTTCGGAATTCCGGAATACAGACTTCCGAAGGACATAGTCAGACGTGAAATCAAAAAGATAGAAGAACTTGGAGTTGTCTTTCATTGCAACACAACTGTCGGAACAGATATAAACATCGACCAGTTGTTTGAACGTGGCTTTGACGCCATATTCATGGGCACAGGAACTGTAAAGCCAAAGAAACCGGATATTCCCGGACGTAACCTCAGAGGGGTAAGACAGGCTATTTATTTTTTAAGAAAGGTAAGCCTTTACAATGAAGGAAGCATAGCCCGCGAGGATGTTCCGATACAGGATGGTGACAGAGTGTTTGTTATCGGATGCGGCAACACTGCCATGGACGGTGCGCGCACAGCTATACGAATGGGCGCCAAAGACGTTGAAATTGTATATCACCGCACTATAAACGAAATGAGCGCTCTCCGCTCTGAATATGAAGAAGCTGTTGAAGAAGGCGTTAAATTTAATTGGGAATCAAGGATTGTTGAGATTCTCGACAAGGACGGAGTCCTTAACGGTGTAGTGATTGAGCACAATGGTGAACGCCGGACAGAGAAAGCAGACAAGGTGCTCATGGCAATAGGCTCAGTGCCTGCAAGCCGAATCGTATCTACGACAAAGGGCATTGATGTTGACGACAGCGGATATGTACTAACACGCGAAACTCCATGCGGCATGACAAGTCGCAAAGGCGTTTTTGCAGGAGGCGACGTAGTCAACCGCCCTTCAACCGTGGTTCTTGCAATGCGCGACGCCAAGAATGTTGCAGACGGCATAGCTCAGTATGTAGACGCAATAAAACTGCTTGAAGCTATTAATACCCAAGATTTGTCCTGCAACAAGAAAAAAGAATAAATTTACTAAAGCAATTATGACGGAGTAAAAACAAACGGCCCGTCTTGCGGCAATGTTTCATTCCGTCATAATTGTCTTTTTATCCAAGTCAAAATCAATGCCACAATATATTCCTGCTCATCAGCTGTGAGTTCACGCCCTGCCGGTATTCCATGCCACTTAGACAGACATCCCCTACAGCAACAGCCCGTGGCATGCTGAGCAATAAACACAGGATGGCCCTTCATAGGAGTCTGTTTGCCGTCATTAGGTATAACTGCCGGTGCCAGCCGTTTACGTATTATATCGGCAGCATGAACACTCATAAGTGCAAGTCCCTTATCTCTGACATACATTAAATTTTCAGCATTAAGTTTGAAGCGACGTCTGAAATCTGACTTTGCCAAACGGGCAAACACTTCGGTAAATTCATATTTATCTATATCTACACAACATTTTAGGGGTTCGAAAGAGTCTTCACCAAAAAGATTACCTTCTACCGGCCTTTTTGCATTTACAACAGATTTACTCATGTTTTTATTCTATTTTATCACATATTCAGACAATACCCTCATCTGAACATACAAATGTATAACAAAAAATTATAAATCAGACATATTAGTCCAACATAAAGCAACATTATCACATCGTAGGCACAAAAATAGTAAATAAAATAAATTTATTTTTATCAATATTCATTTCCGCTTTTTGTATTTATTTTTTTATCTTTGCATATACTAAGGAAAAATTCAACAAGTTTATCCGGCAACAATCCAGATAAACAAAAGATTAAACAATATAATAAACAACACTAAATTAATGCGCCATGAATTTAAATGAAATGCTAAGCACAGAAGTATTCGGAGTTTCCATCCGATGGATTGTAATTTTTATAATCAAAGGTTTTCTGATTTATGTATTTGTGCGGGTGTTAAATGCATTCATAAAATACCTTTTCAACAGATCACAGAGAAAACGAGGACGTATTGTATTCGATGAAACAAAAATCGGCTTCATACGCCAGATTATTACAACTGCTGTATATATAATAGGTGTTGCGGCCTTTCTTTCGCTCATACCAGGAATGGAGAAAGTGAGCAACTCTATTCTAGCCAGTGCAGGTATCATGGCTATGGCCGTTGGTCTTGCTTCACAGGAGGCTCTATCTAATATCGTAGGCGGACTGTTTATTATATTCTCACGTCCGTTCAAAGTCGGCGACTTCATTCAGGTTGACAACGTTATAATCGGAACTGTCAGAGAAATAACGCTTCGGCATACTGTAATACAAAACGCCGAAAACCGCATGATTCTTATTCCGAACAACAAAATAAACTCAAGCACTATTGTCAACTCGTCTTATGGCGAAACCACGACATGCTCATTTATCGAAGTAGGCGTATCATACACTACAGACCTGGGGCATGCCATCGATGTCATGAGAGATGAGATAATGAAACATCCCTTGCTAATAGATCACCGCACTGAAGAAGAAAAAGCCAACAATGTGCCGCAGGTTGTAATAAGAGTAACCAACCTTGGCGATTCAGCCATAACGCTGCGCGCATGGGCATGGGCTTCTACTACAGGAAATGCTTTTGCAATGAAATGCGACTTGCTAAGAGCTATTAAGGAGCGCTTTGATGTGGAAAAGATTGAAATTCCATATCCTTACTACAATCAGATCATCATGAAAGCATAAGAATAATAAGATATACGCTCTTCATCATCGTTGAACATTTTACAACAGGATGAAGAGCGTATACTTTTATCCAGTAAGACATTGACGGATAAAACAAAATTTGCAATAGACCAATTTACAAGCACATTTACTAAACATAATTGTGCGCATATAAACCAACCACTAAATAAACATTAATGTTAAAATAAAAGCTGAACAATTATTCGTCAACAAAATAGACCTTAAAATATTATTTTCCATTGGAAAATGTTAAAAGCAAATCTAATTAGCAAATAAATGTTATATCTTTATTTATTTTCCATTAGAAAATATTATCATTACAAATAAATATCTATATTTGCAATGTTTTCCAAAGGAAAATAAATAAAGAATAGAAATTTAAAGAAACTGCGTAAAATAACATATAAAGAATGAATAATAAATGCATCTGCAAGATAAGGAGAATCTACCGCTGCATAAGCGAATTTGAAGCACAAATCCAAAAGACATTCGGACTCAACTTCAACGAGGCCATGTTGCTTTGTGTATTGTCCGAAAAAGCCAAACTTCTGTCTGGCGAGATTGCCGATGAACTTCAGCTATCGCGTTCAAATGCATCCAAGGTCATTGCATCCCTCGAGAAAAAAACGCTAATCAGGCGCAATGTATGCCAGCAAGACAGTCGCTGCATGAGTTTTCATCTCACAAAAAAAGGACGCGAGCTAATCGACGCAATTCATTGCTCACAATTCTCCTTACCCGAGGAATTGAAACAGATAGCAGAAAGTATGAATGAAGAAACAGAACAATAACGAAAATAATAAAAACAAAAATACGAACATGAAACACATCATCATTGGCGGAGTTGCCGGTGGAGCCACCGCTGCCGCGAGAATTCGCAGGGCCAACGAAAAGGCTGAAATAATATTGGTTGAAAAAGGTCCGCACATTTCTTACGCTAACTGTGGACTGCCCTACTATATTGGCGGCGTAATAGCAGATAAAGAGAAACTATTCGTACAAACTCCGGAGTCGTTCGGACGCCGTTTCAACATCGACGTGCGTGTCAACACTGAAGCCATAAGCATTGACACTAAAGCCAAAACCGTAACGCTACGCCGTAAAGACGGATCTGTAATTGATGAACACTACGACCGCCTGTTGCTTTCACCGGGTTCGTCACCGGTAAGACCTCCGTTCCCTGGTATTGACACCGAAGGCATATTCACACTGCGCACCGTAGAGGATACTTTCCGCATCAAGGACTACCTGACACAGCATTGCGTAAAGAGTGCCGTTGTAGTAGGCGGAGGATTTATCGGACTCGAAATGGCTGAAAACCTTGTTCATGCAGGATCAAAGGTATCTATTGTCGAGATGGCTCCCCAAGTGATGGCGCCTGTCGACTTCAGTATTGCATCTCACGTTCACCGCGAGCTCCTCAATCAAGGCGTCGCATTGCATCTCAATACTGCCGTTGAGCGTTTTGAGAAAGACAACGGCCGCATACGTGTATTCTTCAAGTCAGGTGAAAGTATTGTAACCGACCTCGTACTGCTCTCAATAGGCGTAAGTCCTAACACAGCACTTGCAAAAAATGCAGGTATTGAACTCGGCGCACGTGGCATCAAGGTTGACAAATTTCTACAGACATCAGCAAAGGATGTATATGCTGTAGGCGATGCAATAGAATTTCCACATCCCGAATACGGTGAGCCGTGGCTCAACTATCTTGCAGGACCAGCAAACCGACAGGGACGTATCGTAGCAGACAACATGGTGTTTGGTAACATTACCGAATACGAAGGAGCAATAGGCACATCGATCGCAAAAGTTTTTGATGTAGTTGTAGCCTCAACAGGTCTGCCGGCAAAGCGCCTAAAGCAACTAGGCATAAAATATCAGAGCAGCACTACAATAAGCATGTCGCACGCAGGATATTATCCCGGAGCATTCTTTATCACCACCAAAATCACTTTCAATCCTGAAGACGGCACTCTTTATGGAGCTCAGTGCGTAGGTCATGAAGGTGTAGACAAACGCATCGACCAGTTGGCTATCATCATCAAGCACAAGGGCACAATCTACGACCTTATAAGTCTTGAGCAGGCTTATGCACCGCCATTCTCATCAGCCAAAGACCCTATAGCCATTGCCGGATACACTGCCGCAAACATCATATCAGGCAAAATGCCTGTTATATATTGGCGCGAGATAGATAGTCTCGACCGCAGCAAGGTTCAGATTATTGATACACGTACTCCAGCAGAATTCGAGCTTGGCACTATCAGCGGAGCTGTAAACATTCCTGTTGACGACATCCGTGAACGCTTAAATGAAATAGACAAGAACAAGCCTGTAGTAGTATTCTGCGCAGTAGGACTTAGAGGATATATCGCCGCACGCATTCTCATGGCTAACGGATACGATGTGCGCAACCTTTCTGGCGGTTACAAGACTTATCAACTTGCTACACAAGACTTGACTTGCAATACCGAAACCGAATGCAACGACAAATCTTCGTGTTCATGCGAAGACACTTCAAATACATCATGCAACGCTCCCCAAACAACACTTAGCGTTGACGCGTGCGGACTGCAGTGCCCAGGACCAATTATGAAACTGAAACAGGCTATAGACAAAATGCAGCCTGGCGAGACAATAGAAGTAAAAGCCACAGATCCAGGTTTTCCGTCTGACGCCAAG
Source organism: Prevotella sp. CAG:1185 (assembly GCA_000436695.1). Lineage (GTDB taxonomy): Bacteria > Bacteroidota > Bacteroidia > Bacteroidales > Bacteroidaceae > Prevotella. The sequence continues at coordinate 11,328 of HF992625.1, forward strand.
GCATGGTGCAAGTCTACAGGAAACGCATTTCTGTCGGAAACATGTCAAAATGGCTGTCACACCATAATCATAAAGAAACAGCAAACAGCAGCGAGTCCTCAAACAACGTGCGTTCCTGCTGAAAAGAACAAGACGCTCATCTGCTTCAGCGACAATCTCGACCGTGCTATCGCCACATTCATTCTTGCCAATGGTGCGGCTGCAACAGGCGGAAAGGTTTCTATATTCTTCACATTCTGGGGCCTTAACGTCATCAAGAAGAAACATGGCCCGGCAGTAAAGAAAACTTTCACCGAGAAGATGTTTGCACGAATGCTCCCCAAGAGCAGCGATAGTCTGTCACTTTCTAAGATGAACATGATGGGCATGGGCAGCAAAATGATACGCGGCATTATGAAGAAAAAGAACATCGACTCGCTCGAATCGCTCATACAGCAGGCCATGGCCAATGGTGTTGAATTTATTGCATGCCAAATGACGATGGACATGATGGGCATAAAGAAAGAAGAACTGCTCGACGGCGTCACTGTGGGCGGAGTGGCATCATACATGCAGAAGGCTGAAGAATCAGGAGTAAATCTCTTCATATAATTTGCATAACCCGACAACAATGTCAGTGCCGTCAGCATACGGCCTGACATTGTCTGACAAAAATTATCATTCTACACATGTTATCCGAAGACAGACAAAGTTGTTTCCTTAAATAAATTCAGAAGCATGCTTAATCTGTCTTTGGATATTTTCTATTTCTGTAATACCATCCTAGTCTTATCCGATATTATTTAAAATAAGCATCAATAAGCACTCCATTGTCATAAATATTTCAAACGTTCACATTATTTTCACATCAAAGCATTGATTTGACAAACAAAAATAACTATCTTTACACCACGAAATAACTATCTGCTTTTAAGGCAAATTATATAAAGACACCGGTATTTGCCTTAATGAACGGATAAAAACAAACAATACATGCCATGGAACAAAGAATCGTTACGTTTGGAGAAATAATGCTGCGCCTTACTCGTCCTGAAAAGCTGCGCATAATACAAGGCAGCACGTGGAACGGATATTTCGGAGGAAGCGAGGCCAATGTTGCCGTATCACTTGCAATGCTTGGTAACAACGTTGAATATGTTACACGACTGCCCGACAACAAACTTGGCGAGGCTTGCCGTAACGAATTAAGAAAATATAACGTAGGCACCCACTTCATTGTTCATGGCGGCATTCGCCTAGGCAGTTATTTTTACGAAGATGCAGCAGCCATGCGTGGCTCAAGCATAGTATACGACCGCGCCGACTCATCAATGACAACCATACAATGCGGCATGATTAACTGGGCGAATGTGTTCAACGACACATCCGTATTCCACTGGTCGGGCATAAGTTGCGCCCTGTCACAAGGCGCTGCAGACGTAACGGCCGAAGCCGTGAGCGAAGCTGAAAAACGAGGAATGATTATATCGTGTGACATCAACTATCGTAAAAATCTTTGGAAATACGGCAAAAGCGCACACGACATTCTGCTTCCACTGGCAAAGAAATGCGACATATTATTCGGCACAGAAGGCGAATGGCAACTGCTTACAGGCGTCACTCCACCTAAATTTACAGCCACATCGACCGATTTCACTTTTGATGTTCAAAAGTATAAGGAGTTTTTCGATAAAGTGAAAGAGATGTTTCCTAAGTGCCGCAAGATGATTCTTGCTCTGCGCAATACTCTTTCGGCCAATCATCATATTCTTTCCGGCGTTCTTTACTCTGACGGCAAAGTTTATATTGCCCGTATATACAACATCGACAACGTGATCGATCCGATGGGCGTTGGCGACGCTTTCATTGCCGCATATATTCACGCCATGCTCCACTTCGGCACTGACAACCAAAAGGACATCAATTTTGCATTGACAGCCTCTGCAATAAAAAACAGTATTCCAGGCGACTTTAACCTCACTACTGAGGATGAAATAATTGATGTCTGCAATTCATAATTGCGACGAAAATAGTTGTTGATAAATAATAAAACAATGTAACAACTAAAGACAAAACTTTTATACAAACAGAACAGAATGAACATGTGTATTAAATCTTCATTCTGTTCTGTTACTTTTTATCCCAGCAATTTATTATAAGTCTTTTCTGTTAAATCAGGCAAAATTTTTCTGAAATGTTCAAGCAGTCTATCGTATGATTCTTGTGGCGTGCGGTCAGGGCTACATGCTTCTCGCCCAAACAGACTTTCTGGCGTTGTCAGCAGCGACCATCCCCAGCCGTATTCATGCCCATGACTGTCGCGCGGATAGATAAAGTCTTCGGTTACAATATAGCAGCCCATTTCCAATCGTGTCAAATAGGCATCGAAACGGCTGCGCATCTTCGGCCCCGTAAATCCACATGCAGCGCGCAGTTCGCGTGTGATAAGGATCCCTTCGCTTTTCAGTGTTGCGAGAATGGCCTCCTCTACGCTACTCTCTTCGGGATAAGGATAAAGGCTACGGCGATAATTGCAGAAGTCAGACCACCACTCACTGCTTACGAAAGCGGCTTTACGCTTGAAGAACTTGCCGTAGGCGCAACGGCTCTCACGCAGCACAGAGCCTTTCCATTCCCACAAAGGCCATTCCCATCCGCCGTCAGGCAGGCGTGTGTACTGACATTCTTCGTCCACCGCATCTTCTGCTGACCAGCCGTCAATGCCCATGCGGAGCAAAGGCAGAAAACCTATCTCGTTGATATAGTCGACAAGTTCCGGACAGGTGTGTATAAGTTCTTGTCTCATTTCCCAATCTCCTCGTTAATACGTTTTCTTACTATCGAATATGCTTTCTGGAATAGCGCCGACTGCTCCATCGTCAGCATCATTTCATTAAAGCGGTGCATCGGAATAACAAATGTCAGTTCGTTGGCAGGAACAAGTGGACGGGCTGACGGGTCCAACATTCCGATAAAGCAACTGCGCCCCTGTTTTCTGTTCTCGTTTACGGCAAATGTGACTATGCTGCAGCAACCTGAAGCAAAGCGTGTACATACGGCATCGTCGGCATCATTGTCGTAGAAAGCCCAGCTGCACAAGCCTGAAAGCACATCGGGCGTAGCAAAGAACAGTATGCCTTCTGAGTCATCTAAAGAAGCGAGCTTATCCATACGCACAAAATTGAGATACGGCTTTTCTGTCAGACTGATACCAAGCCGGTTCACATATTCCTTAACCTGTTCGGGCGTCTGCTTATAGTGTTCCTGTTCCGACACAAAGCGCGGTATGCGTTCTTGCATCGGTGCAAACCGTGTATACAGACTTCCGCCGCCACACAGAACATTGTCAACGCTCAACGTCAGCGCCTGACCGTCGCACACCTTGCGTATCGCCCCTATCATGCAGCGCGGTATCTTCCTTATCTCCTCAACAGGCGTGTCGCTATATCCAAAGGCCACAGGCAACGATACGCCATCACCAAACGCCTCTCTGTATCTCTGCAAGAATTTCTGTATCATAAGCATCAAACATTAACTCTCCCCAAAGTTATAAGTTTAATGCGAAATTTGATAAGTGAAAGGCAAAAAAATGCAAGAAAATGAATTTTTGAGATTACATAACTATTGTTTCAAAATAATGAAAGAAAAGACGCAAATTTCAATTAAAACGGTAAGTCATTAAACAAATCATCTTCGTGAGCCATCTGTCCAAACATATCCGTAGAAGCATCAATATCTTTAATTTTACTTCTATATAAATCAAATACATTGATATTTTCAATTTCCATACGACGCTTTTTACTCATTTCAACAAATTCCTCTTCCTTCTCAATTCCCAAAAAACGTCTACCTATAAGATTTGCAGCTATACCAGTAGTGCTACTACCAGCAAAAGGATCAAGAATCCAAGCACCGGGTTTCGTACTTGCAAGTATTATACGAGAAAGTAAACCTAAAGGTTTCTGAGTAGGATGTTTGCCACAAGACTTTTCCCAGCGTGCAATTGCCGGCATTTTCCATACATCAGTCATTTGCGTATCACCATTTATATGCCGCATAAGTTTATAGTTAAAATAATGTGGAACTTTAGGATTTTTCCTTGCCCAAATGATAAATTCTGTAGAAAAAGTAAAATATCTGCATGAAATATTACGTGGTGGATTACTCTTTTGCCATGTTATGACATTCAATATCTTAAATCCAAGGTCAGTTAAACAAGTAGCCACAGAAAAAATATTATGATATGTTCCACTAATCCAAATAGTTCCATCTTCAGAAAGCTTCTCCCTGCAAAGAGAAATCCATTGACGATTAAACTCCATAACCTCTTCAGGTGATTTACTTTTATCCCAATCCCCTTTATCCACACAAACCACCTTACCGCTCTGCATGCTTATTCCTCCATTTGAAAGAAAATAAGGCGGATCTGCAAATATCATATCAAACTTGAAGTTAAACTCAGGAAGCAACTTTAACGTATCACCATGAAGAAGAGTAAAATCATGATTTGGTGATTTATAATATGAAAATATCTTCATAAACGAACATATTTAACATGAGCTTTTCATATCTTCACTACTCTGTTTGACTTACTTAAAAATTACCAAAAATCAGTTTATTTTTCTAGTCTAATCAACACGTAGCAAAAACATTATTCTATTTATTGAATAAAATTATTTTTCATGCTACGGCTAATTATTTTAAAGTAGCAATAAAATCTTTTATAGTCGTGAGGTTGTAAATACTGGGAATAGCATAAAAAGCTTCTTCCAATTTATTGCTAGCCGAATGCCAACCTTTTCCATCTGTAATCCAGACAAATTCAAAGCCATCAACAGAATTTATCTTTGGTGCCAACTCTGAATATGCTCTTGCTACTTCATTAAGTTTAGAACCGCCACCGCTATAAAAGTTTACTTCAATAAGATATGTTTTATTTTCTGTTTCAACAACAAAATCAAAACGTTTTTTATCTTGGCCTAACACATTATCTATAGAGGGATATTCTATTGAATATACTTCCTGACGAAACTTTATACCAGACTTTGTAAACTTATTTGCAATAAGTTCCTCCATCACATGACCACTTCGATTTTTACGAGCATTAGTGTCAAGTCCGACCTCAACACCGAACACATAATCTACCAAATTCTTTATCTGCCTATTTAAAAATATTTCTTCTAATCCTGTTTGCTTTATAAAAGTAATAACGCCATCAACCGTTTCAAAGTATTTTGATATATATTGGGATTTACCATCATTATTAAGAACCATCTTCTTGTCATTTGTTCTTACAGCTATCAAAATATCAAGTACAGAAAATACGTTTGGATCATTATCCCAAAGGTCACGTATTGCCTGTTCTATATCCGTTCGACCAATTAGATAATTTAATGTATTAAGTTTTATTGCTATAGAATTTACATTAGCACTACACTTTCTAAAATCAGTGTAAAATGCCAAATTGGTATTAGTTTCTAATAATTGAGACATAAATGTCTCAAAGTCTTGTTTTGTGTGTGCAATCATTTTATATAGCTATAGATTCAACAATATTATTGGCCGGAACTAAAATATCAGCATTTTTACCGGTAACAATTTCATAATTATGTATTAACAACTCTGTTAATTTTCCACGTTTACTTGCATTTGCGTTAATACCTCGCTTAGCCCAAACACGTTCTATAAAAAAATTAGAATACAAATCCTCAAAGAATCTATCCTCAGGATTTTTTGCGCTACAATCACTATTACTCAACATCAATAAACATCCTTCATCAGACATTCGAGCAAAAAATTTTTCCAACCTGCGTTGCTCTTCATCATTAAAAGGCTCTTTCACGTATGAGTTAAAACTAGATGTGGCATTTAATGGACGATAAGGCGGATCAAAATAAATAAATGTATTTGATCCATCAATATAATTTTCTACCTGAGTATAATCACCATGCAAAATTTCAACCTGTTGTAGAAGTTCGCTATCCGAACGTATAGTTTCCGCATCACATATAGTCGGATTGGCATATCTACCAAAAGGAACATTAAATTTACCTTTAGAATTTTCTCTATACAACCCGTTGAAACATGTACGATTCAAAAAAATGAACATCGCCGTATTCTCTATATCATTTGTATATTCCCCATTAAACGAATCACGCATTTTATAAAAATATTCTTGCCTGTGGTCATTATCAAATTTTCTGTATTCTTCTTGAATCTCAAACAATCGCTCTATTAATAGCTCAGGCTGAGCTTGTATAGTACGGTATGAAATAATCAAATTCAAACTTATATCATTGATAATGGCACGTGAAATGTTTTTATGAGTACTAAGCATATGAAATAGCATTGCGCCACCTCCTACAAAAGGTTCAATGTATGTCATATCTTGCATATCATCAAATCCCGCAGGTAAATATGTCTCTATTTGTTGGAGCAATTGGCTTTTACCGCCAGCCCATTTTATGAAAGGTTTTGCCATCTCTTAATAATTGCATTTCTTTAAGACACAAAGATACTAATAAAGAACGATATGATTCGCATTATAAGACAATTCTTAGAATTATTTAGTAGTTAATATATAAGAATATTCGTTTAATAAAAACAAAAGATGCGAACCACAAATGTGATTCGCATCTTTGCAAGTGGCGGAGAGAGAGGGATTCGAACCCCCGGTGCCTCTCAGCACGACGGTTTTCAAGACCGTTGTAATCGACCACTCTACCATCTCTCCATTGCCTTTGGATTGACAAGCTTTGTGTTCTAAAGCGAGTGCAAAGGTAAGGGGTTTTCATGTAATCTCCAAATTTTTTGACGACTTTTTTCAAAAAAAGTGTGTTTTTCTTGTTTTTGAGCTGTTTTTACGGCGATTTAAGGAAGATTTGTGGCATAATATTTATGATTTAAGTTGAGTAAAAGTAGAAAATAATATACGGCCGGAGTCAACATAATGATGAAAAAATAAATGTTTTGGAGTAAGAAAATCAGCAATTAATAAGGAAAAAACTGTTTGAAATCAACAAAATTTAGAATTTAAAGTCAACCGAAATCAGGAATGTATATACAAGACAAAAAACAATAAAAGTTTTTGTTAAAAACTCGTCACTCGTCACATCAGAGATTAACACACTGATAATCAATAGGTTATAGTGTGACGAGTTAAAAATGAAACTCGTCACACTAATCATCACGACCTGCCGAAACGTGAAGTTTTGCGGGCAAAAATGGCGGAAATGGCTGGATGTGATGAGTTTAGAAATCAACTCGTCACATCTTATTTTACTGACATTCAACGAGTTAAGTCGCATTGTGACGAGTGACGAGTTTTCAACAATTTTTTTAGTATTAAAGTCAACCAATATCAGTAATAGGATTACAAGAAGTCAACTTTTTATAGGAACAAACAAAAAACATATCAAACGAAATCAGGAAAATGTGCCATCGACAATAAAATTATATACTTTTAATGAAGAAAACATGAAAAAGCGCAATAAAAGGATATGTCTTTGGAGTAAAAGGACAATAAAATAGAAATATAAGAAAACACTAACCTGTTGCAGAAAGAATATCTTTCAACAAACAAAAGGATGTATCTTAGAAAACAAAAAGACACATATAATATTGCAAAAGGGCACCTTTTAGAAGGCAAAAGGATACCTTTTAAAACGTAAAAGGATGCCTTTTAGGATGCAAAAGGGCACATATCACACTGCAAAATGGCATCTTTAGAAGACGTAAAACAAACATGATTAAAGCCTGAAGTTTGGCAACTTTGACGCTGCGACACGGCGAAAAACAATGCGCCATACATGGGCACGATATAAAGATGTGATGATTTTATTTGGCATTTCAGCAGGGTTGCACTACCTTTGCAGCATGATTTATCCAAAGACGTTTGAAAGTAAGATAGGATTCGATGAAATCCGCACGCTTCTGCGCGAGCGCTGCCTCAGTACACTCGGCAAGGAGAGAATAGACAACATGACATTCTCGAGCGACGCAGAAGTGATAAACGAATGGCTGCAACAGGTGAAAGAGTTCAGACGG
>HF992625.1:19377-24154 GCA_000436695.1 Prevotella sp. CAG:1185
TCAGACGGCTGCAAGAAGAAGCCGACGACTTTCCGATGCAATATTTCTTCGACGTGCGCGAGTCGGTGGCACGCCTGCGACTTGAAGGCACTCATCTCGACGAGGGCGAACTGTTTGACCTTAGGCGCTCGCTCGAAACGATATGCAACATCGTCAACTATCTTAACCGCACAGACGGCAACGACGACGAGGAAGAAAGGACATACCCCTACCCCGCGCTGCACCGCCTGACGGCAGACATAATAACATTTCCGCAACTGATACAGCGTATCGACCAGATACTCGATAAGTTTGGAAAGGTGAAAGACAGCGCATCGGTTGAACTGCAGAACATAAGGCGCGAACTGTCGCGCACCGAAGGCAGCATATCGCGCACGCTATACAGCATACTGCGCTCGGCACAGAGCGAAGGACTGGTTGACAAGGACGTTACACCTGCCATACGCGACGGCCGACTGGTGATACCTGTAACGCAGGGACTGAAGCGCAAAATAAGAGGTATAGTACACGACGAGTCGGCATCGGGCAAGACCGTGTTTATTGAGCCTACCGAGGTGGTAGAGGCCAACAACAAGGTGAGAGAGCTTGAAGCCGAGGAGCGACGCGAGATAATACGCATACTGACCGATTTCTCAAAACTTGTACGTCCGCACGTAAAGCCAATATTGGAGTCGTATAAGTTTTTGGCAACAATAGACATGATACGCGCCAAAGCCGAACTGGCACAGCTGATAAAAGGCATTGAGCCGGAAGTCGGGAAGAAGCCCCACATAGACTGGATTCAGGCCCGCCACCCGCTGCTGCAGCTGTCGTTAGAAAAGCAGGACAAGAAGGTTGTGCCGCTCGACATAATGCTGACCAAAGACAAGCGCATACTGATAATATCAGGCCCTAACGCCGGCGGAAAGTCGGTTTGCCTGAAGACGGCCGGACTGCTGCAATACATGCTTCAGTGCGGACTGTCCATCCCCGTAGGCGACCGTTCGCACACAGGAGTGTTCAAGAACATTCTTATTGACATAGGCGACGAGCAGAGCATAGAGAACGACCTGAGTACATACTCGAGCCACCTCATGAACATGAAGTACATGATGAAGTATTCAGACAACAGCACGCTGCTGCTCATCGACGAGTTTGGTACGGGTACTGAGCCGCAGATTGGCGGTGCCATAGCCGAAGCCGTGCTGAAGCAGTTCTGCAACAAACAGGCCTACGGAATAATAACCACCCACTATCAGAACCTGAAGCACTTTGCCGAAGACCACGAAGGAGTGGTAAACGGAGCCATGCTATACGACCGCCAGCAGATGAAAGCGCTGTTCCAACTCTCGATAGGCAACCCCGGAAGCTCGTTTGCCATAGAGATAGCGCGCAAGATAGGACTGCCCGAAGAGGTGATAAAAGACGCGAGCGACATAGTTGGAAGCGACTACATACAGAGCGACAAGTATCTGCAGGACATTGTGCGCGACAAACGCTACTGGGAAAACAAGCGACAGAACATTCACCAGCGCGAAAAGACAATGGAGCAGACCATTGCTAAATATGAAAGCGAGGTGAAGGAACTGGAGCAGAGCCGAAAGGACGTGATACGCAAGGCGAAAGAACAGGCCGAAGAACTGCTGCGCGAGAGCAACAAGAAGATTGAGAACGCCATAAGGGAGATACGCGAAAGTCAGGCCGAAAAGGCGGAGACCAAGCGCATAAGGGAAGAACTGAATGCGTTTAAGCAGGAAATCAACGAGGTTGACACTACTGCCAACGACGAGATGATAGCCCGAAAGATTAAACAGATACAGGAGCGCAAGGAGAGAAAGGAGAAGCGCAAGAAAGAGAAGGCCGAGAAGAACAAAGACGCAGCTGCCGCACTGAAAGAGGCCGCGTTGAAGAAGAAAGAGAAAGACGCACCGCTGGAAGCCGGCGAGACAGTGCGCATAAAGGGCCTTACATCTGTAGGACGGATAGAAAGCACCGACGGCAAGATGGCCACAGTGATATTCGGCGACATGCGCACCAAGATGCGCGCCGACCGCCTAGAGCGTGCCGAAATGCCCAAGAAGGAGGAGCCGAAGACCTACGCATCAGTGGGACGACAGACACGCGAGACGATAGACAACCGCAAGCTGAACTTCAAGCAGGACATAGACGTGCGCGGAATGAGAGGCGACGAAGCCATAAACGCCGTTACATATTTTATCGACGATGCCATACTTGTGGGCATGAGCCGCGTGCGCATTCTGCACGGCACAGGCTCGGGCATACTGCGCCAGCTTATCCGTCAGTATCTGTCAACCGTGCCAAACGTTGTTTCTTACCGCGATGAACACGTGCAGTTTGGCGGTGCCGGAATAACGGTGGTTGACCTTGAATAAACAGACCGAAAATAATCTTCACAATATAAAAATGACTGCTGAGCAAATTATAACATTGCTCAGCAGTCATTTTTGTTTATTATCGCTTACCGAAAATATAAAAACAGAGATAAACAATATCACAATTCCGGCACGGATACTCAACTACCAAAAAGCACAATCACAATGGGTCAACAAGCCGCATCGTGGTTTATTAAGGCGTTATACCTATGCCTTCAGCCGCTTTATAGGTTTGCGACAAACGCAGGGAAACCGGGTTTGCTGTCGACATCGCTATAAGAGAATCCTTCAAAATCGAACGACTTCAGCTTGTCGGCATTCTCAATGCAATTTTGAAGCAGATAGCGCGTCATGGCTCCGCGGCACATCTTGGCGTAAATGACAATAGTCTTCAGCCGTCCGCCCTTGCTGACATAGAATTCCGGGCGAACAACATCAACCTCGCGCGCCACCTTGCGCCAGTTGAACAGTCGCCTCATTTCGCTGCTCGCAAGGTCTACAAGCAGTCCGCCGGAAGCCTTAACCGAATCGATAAGCACATCGGTGAGCAGCGGTTTCCAATAGTCGAACATACTCACACCGTTATCCGGCAGCACCACGTTGCCTTCAAGTCTGTAAGGCTTTATCATGTCGGCTGGGCGCAAAAGGCCATACAAGAACGAAGTTATCCACAGATGCTCCTGTGCATAAGTCTGAACTTCGGGCGTAAAGCCCGGCGCATCGAGATACTTATAAACCACGCCCGTATATGCCAAAACAGCCTGAAGCCTCGGTCCTTCGCCCGCAAAGTGCATATACCTCAGCCGGTTCTGCCGCGCAATGTCTGCGTTGCAGTGAAGCATGTCAGCCAGTTCGGCCTCATCATATCCCGCCATCTGCAATGCGTTGTGCATAGCCTCGCCGGCAAAACGCGGCTCGGTCATAATGCCATAATTGCCGTCATCACTTCCGCGCATATCCTTCGCGCATCCAATAAGAATCTGCATATCTGATATTTTATTTAATTCGACATAAAATAATTTATCCGGCGAGAGTCAGACGATAAGCACCATCCACCGCACACTCACGCCACAAGCGTCCAATAAAGCCATTATTCTGTCAGTGACTCATATTCGCGCTGCATCTTTTTAGGCATCTTCTTCACCACCTCTTCAACCGAATGAAGTATAAGTTCGCAGATAAGACTGTCGGGCACATCGCTATCGAGAGCCACCGTTATCCAATATTTTCTGTCAGAGTGGCGACCGAAGAATATGCCGTCATATCGCTCCATGAGTTCAGCCGAGTGCTCCGTGCTGCACTTCATGTTGGCGATAAAGCAGCCGTCTTTGGGTTCCAGACCGCAATATGTGAACATCTTGCCCATAATTTTATACACAAGCACGTCGCTGCCGAAAGGGAAACATTCTTCAACACCCTTCACTGTAAGGCAAAATCGCGAAACTGTTCTATGTTCATATCTTCAGAGATAATGTTTATGGCGATGCAAATATAACGATTTTGCCTGTTTAATCCAAACCTGGCATGGCGCAATAACAACCATCAAGAAAACAAAAGCCGCAACCTTATTGGCTGCGGCTCTATGTTGTTGCACGGGAAGAGAGGCTCGAACTCCCGACACTCGGTTTTGGAGACCGATGCTCTACCAACTGAGCTATCCCCGTGTTTGCGGCTGCAAAGGTAATGTCTGTTTTTTAATTCTGCAAATCTTTGATAAATTTATTTCATGCAAAAGCGCATAATTTATGCCATTTTGTGCTGCAGACGCCTGCAAAGCGGCATTTTTCAGCCACAGAAATGCAATATTAATGCTTTTCAGCTTACCAGCATTCAAGGTCCTGCTCGATGTCCTTCATGCTTTCCTTACGGAAGACAGGACTCTTTATGCCCCTTCTCTTCTGATCAAGATAGTCGTCGAGCAGCCTGAAAGCATATTTGCCCAAAAGCAATATTGCCACGAGATTGCAGAGAGCCATCAGGGCCATAGTTACGTCGGCAAGGCTCCACACAAGATTAAGACTTGCCAAAGAGCCGAACATGACCATGCCGACAACCAGAAGACGATAGACAAACACGGGCCACTGGCGCGACGTGAAGAAACGTATGTTGGCCTCGCCGTAATAATAGTTGCCGAGAATGCTGCTGTAGGCGAAGAACAAAGTGGCTATGGCAACATAGACAGTGCCTATGCCGCCCACCTCGTTGGTGAGTGCAGCCTGAGTGAGCTGTATGCCGTCGAGACTGCTGTCTACGCTGTCTTTGCTGAACAGAATGATGAAAGCCGTGCACGAACAGATGAGCAATGTGTCGGTGAACACGCCCAACGCCTGTATGAAGCCCTGCTTGGCGGGATGGGTTACGTGGGCTGTGGCGGCAGCGTTAGGAGCCGAGCCCATGCCCGCCTC
>HF992626.1 GCA_000436695.1 Prevotella sp. CAG:1185
TTGTGTGCCTTGGTGCGGCAGAGCGGCAGCAGCAGCGCGCCTATCACCATGGTGAAGAATATTATGTCGGGCCGGGTGTCTTTCACAATTTTGTTGAATCTTCTAAGAGCTGTCATCAGCGTGGCTGCCCTGTTGAGCGTCCGCATGGCTATGTTGCCCTTGTTGTCGGTAAACTCTACGTTGAGCGACACCAGTTTTACGCCCTTGTTGAGTCTGTAGCCCGGCGGCCGGTCGTCGTGATACACCGACACAACGGTTATGTCGTGTCCGCAGTTGGCCTCAAGAAAGTTAACCTTTTCGGATATAATCCTCTCGGCACCTCCCTTTATGCTGAAATCTTCGATGAGATAAATGAGTTTCATATTCTGGAAAATAAGTTAAACAGCCGGCACGAAAGTTTTAGCTTCAACACGTTGAGCATAACGGCCTTCACGCAGTCGTTGGGGCTGTTATATTTCTTTATGCTCACTTTCTGGTTCCACAGCATCGTTGAGCGAGTGTTGCGGTAGGCATAGAGCTGCGTGTTAAACATGTTCATGTAAGTGCGGTGCCACCGCTTTTCGGCGGTGTTTATGTCGAGCGTCCTTACAAGATACATCTGTGCCTCGAGCAGTTTGTCCATGCTGTTTTTGGCAGATTGTGCCACAATGCCCTCTCCGTTCCAGTGATATAAATACATGCCCTGCCCTATGGTGGCTATCAGCGGATTCTTTTTCAGCAGCAGCGCGAGGGTGTAGACGTCTTCGTATATCTTGCCTTTTGGAAAGCGCACATTGCCGAACATGGTTCTTTTATACACCTTGTTCCATGCCCAGCAGTGTTCAAGGCCGAAGCGCGAGAGCCAGTCGAGAGCCGTGGCGTAGGTCATGTCTCCCGGATTGAACACATGTTCGTCGGGGCTGCCGGGCCGTTCTTTCACGGGATATTCTATTATGTCATAGTCGGGATTGGCCAGTACCTTGCTCATCACGGCATCGAGAGTGCCCGGCGCCAGCTCGTCGTCGCTGTCAACAAAGGTTACGTAGCTGCCCTTACAGCGGTCGAGTCCGTAGTTTCGTGCGTCAGACAGTCCGCCGTTTTGCTTGTGCATCACTCTTATCCTGCCATCGGTCGTGCCTATCTTTTCGGCCATGGCTCCGCTTCTGTCGGGCGAGCCGTCGTCGATGAGCAGCAGTTCGTAGTCGGTGAACGATTGTGAAAGAATGCTCTTGACGCATCTTTCGAGCGTCTTCTCCACTTTATAAACGGGAACGATGATACTGAGTTTCATATTTGCAAATTTAAAAAAATAAATAGCATTATTTGCAATTTATGCTGTTTATTGTGTTTTTTAAGGTGTGTATACAGTACGCACTTGCCGCCGCGGTCTAAAAACTGCGCCTTTTATTTTGTTTTGCCGCCGCCTTTCACTATATTTGCATGGCATACGCCGGTCTGCAGTTGCGTAATGGCGTTGCAGCTCCTTAAATATTTATATCTGTGCAAAACAAAATGATAAACCAACTGTCAATACTTATCCCCGTATATAACGACAATGCCGTGGCGCTTGTCAGGGTGCTGCATTCGCAGGCCGAGACAATAGACGGACTTGAATATGAGATTCTGGCAATAGACGACGGTAG
>HF992627.1 GCA_000436695.1 Prevotella sp. CAG:1185
TATGGTGGTGAGAAACAACTACTATTGGACAGAGAAGGTTGCCGCTGAGGAAAAGGCTCTCGAAGAAAACAACAAGGATAACGCTTCTGCCGCTAAGGCTGAGAACCGTGCGCTGCCGTTTATTGCCAACGGCGACAGGGCCATGGTGGTAAGGGTTAGAAACCTGCGCGAGTTTTACGGTCTTCATTTTGCCGACGTGTGGCTTCAGTTCCCCGATTACGACAATTATGAAATAATGGTAACCGCCGTAACCGACAGTCTTATGGCTGAGGCTCCGGCTCTTACGCACGAACAGAGCGAACGGCTCTTCAACGGAGTTATGGAAGACTATCAGGATGTGCCGCTTAAAGCCGACCGCCTGAAAAAGGTAAGACAAGACCCTTGTTACAATGCCTTGCAGATAAAATATGCCTATGCCGTTACATGTCATAAGGCACAGGGCGGACAATGGGCGCACATATATGTTGACCAGGGCTACATGACCGACGACATGCTCTCGCCCGACTATATCCATTGGCTCTATACAGCCTTCACGCGTGCTACAGAGAAACTTTATCTCGTCAACTGGCCTAAGACGCAGACGGAAGGATGACATATAAATTTAATTGTTGCACATAAAGATTTATCAATAATGGAAAAAGATGTTTTGCAAGATTTGAGATTAAAATTAACCAAAGATTCTTTGAGGAATGAAATCCTTCAAAATGGTTATCAAAAGACTTTTGATAAAATTGCAAAAATACTTTTGAATAAAGTCGCCATATGTAAAGGTGAAAAAATCTTTTATATAAAAGACATAGAATTTTATCTGTATGAAAATAATCATCGTGACATCGTAACATATCCGAGGATATGTAAGGCAGGACAATGGTTCTTTCATCCGAGCGGCATAGACATTTCTTTTGAAAGTAGTGTTGATGTAAAGAGTAATGATTATGAGCTTTTTCAGCCTATTCTTCGTGATGATGCGTTTTTCGGCGGTGTGTTGATTAGGGCTATTTATCCTGCCGACAAGGCCCCGTCAGATGCTTGTAAGTATAGTCTTGACGGTCCGCATAAAGTTGAATGGGCTTTGTTCGACTGCTTTGACGCATTTAACGAAACAACAAACTTTCCGCATCTGATTGAATGTGAACATAAAATTGAACATATAACAAAGCCCCGTAAAAACTTAATACCTAAGGAAAATGACTATCGTAAAAAAATAGAAACGATATTAAATTATTATTATGAAGATAGTCCTGTCTCAATAGATGAATGGATAAATATCTATAAGTCCTTTGAGAAAAAAACGTATCGTTATATGGTACGATAAAATAGATGCGGATAAATGAAAAATGAATTTCATGATTATGATGTTCATCTGATTGTGATTTCTGACATTGCGCGTTAAGATGGTGTTGGGTATTGTTTCGCGTTGAATATCGTTCATTGCAGTAAGATTAGATATGTATAATTTAAAATAAGAGAAAAAGAAAAATAAATGACTTCGGTATTAATATTTATTGCAGGAGTGCTTGTTGCTTCGGTAGTGTTTTTTATTCTTCTTCAAAACAAGGTTAAGCAGCAGGCGGCACAGACGGCTCAGTTGGCTGGTGATGCCGCCGCAAGCCGTCGTGAGGCCGACATGTTGCGCTCTCAGTTGGGTGATGTGCGTGACGAGGCAGAGCGACGTATTGCCGACTTGCGCCGTCAGTACGACCGGCTTACGGCCGATGCCGAGCGCAAGCACGCTGAAGAGAGGGCGGAGCGCGAGCAGCTTATGGAGAAACAGTTTAATGAGAGATTGCAGCTCTTGCAGGAACAGCTGCGCACAACAACAGAGAAACTTCTGAAACAGCGGGCTGATGAGCTTGACAAGAGCAACCGCAGTCAGATGGACTCGATAATAGCTCCGCTGAAAGCCGTAATGACAGAGATGAAAAAGTCGATGGACGACAACCGCGAGTCGTTCACACGCAGCACGGCTTCGCTCGGTGAACAGATAAAACAGATGCATGCCACAACGGCATCGCTCGGCGCTGAGGCCGAAAAGCTGTCGCGTGCGCTTCAGACAGGTCCTAAGATTCAGGGCGACTTCGGTGAGATGAAGCTCAATGACCTTCTCGATAAGTTCGGATTTACCAAGGGCGTTGAGTATGACGTGCAGTACACCATGCGCGACGCAAAGGGCAACGTGATACACAACGACGACACCAACGACATGATGCGCCCCGACGTGGTGCTGCATTATCCCGACCATAAAGACGTGATAATCGACTCTAAGGCGTCGCTTACTGCCTTTATTAATTATGTAAACGCCGAGACCGACGACGAGCGCCGCAAGGCTCTAGACGAGCATGTTAAGAGCGTTCGCCGCCATGTAGACGAGCTTTCGGCAAAGAACTACGCCAAATACTCAATGGAGGGCGGCACCACTCTCGACTTTGTCATCATGTTCGTGCCGCAGGAGGCGGCCATGCAGCTTGCTGTGTCTGCCGATCCGTCGCTTTGGAACTATGCCTTTGAGCGCAAGGTTGTCATTACCAGTGAGCAAAATCTCTTCTCGTTGCTACGCCTTCTGCAGATTGCGTGGACACAGCAGCGCCAGGCCAACAACCAGGAACTCGTGTTCGGACTTGCCGACACGCTCATCGAGCGCGTAGGGTTGTTTGTTGAACGTTTCGAGAAGATAGGCAAGAATATTGAAACCGTGCAGAAGTCGTTTGATGATGCGCGCAAGGCCATAAAAGGCAATCAGAGCTTCATCGTGTCGGCGCACAAGCTCGTTGAGATGGGCGCGAAGGAGAATCCGCGCCGTCCGCTGCCAGACATATCGCCCGACGACGACTCTCAGGCCTGACGCCGTCCGTGAGCAGTCGCCGCGTGGCTTCCTTCTTGTGGCGTATTGTGTTGTAACGGCATTGTAACACGTCTGTAATAAATATGAATACAGTTATCATTACTTTTGCAACGGTTATTATAAAAAACAGAATGACTTATGGATAATAATTATCGAATACTGGTGGTTGACGACGAACAAGACCTTTGTGAGATTTTGAAGTTTAACCTTGAGACAGACGGCTATACCGTTGAGATGGCAAACTCGGCCGAGGAGGCTCTCGAGATGAACATCGAGAGTTTCAACCTTCTGCTGCTCGACGTTATGATGGGCGGCATGTCGGGCTTCGCGCTGGCTAAGCAGCTCAAGGCCGAACCTGCCACAAAAGACATCCCAATAATATTCCTCACGGCGCGTGACACTGAAAACGACACCGTTACAGGCTTCAATCTCGGTGCCGACGATTATATCTCGAAGCCATTCTCTATACGTGAGGTGCTGGTAAGAGTGCGCGCCGTGCTGCGCCGTACAGCAGAACACAACGGAGTGCCGCAGTCGAACGTGATAAGTTATCAGGGACTTGAGCTTAACCTCGACAAAAAGACCGTAAGCATTGACGGCGAGGACATACCGTTCACCAAGACAGAGTTTGAGATTCTTCACCTGCTGCTCGACGAGAAGGGCCGCGTGTTCTCACGTCAGGAGCTTATCGACCGCATCTGGCCTAAGGACGTGCTTGTGCTCGACCGCACTGTCGACGTAAACATAACGCGCCTCCGCAAGAAGATAGGGCGCTTCTCAAAGTGCATCGTAACGCGTCTCGGCTTCGGATATTATTTCGATGCCTGATGCGTCTTCACTAATAACATAAATAAACCAACCTAAATGAAAATGTGCAGAACGTCAGTGGGCACGCGCCTTTATGTCAGCGTGCTGTCCGTATTTGTGGTCTTCGCTGTGGCCTTCATCATCTTTCAGCACGCCCGTGAGCGTGAGTATAAAATCAGCGCGCTCAACACGCGCCTTCAGGATTATAACGAGCGCATGATAGAGTCGATGGGCTATCTTGACAGCAAGTCGGACAAGTCGCTTGACCGCTATGTGGCAAACCATTATATCCACGGTCTGCGCGTTACGCTTATCAACCGCAACGGCAAGGTAATCTACGACAACGTTTATAAAAACTACAATAAGATGGGCAACCATCTTTCGCGCATGGAGGTCAGAGAGGCACTCAAAGACGGCAGCGGCTACGACTTCAGCCGTATTAGCAGCACTCTTAATCAAGATTATTTCTATTCTGCCACTTATTCACCTCAGTGCTCTCTCATAGTGCGCAGCGCATTGCCTTATGACAACAGTCTTGCCAAGACGCTTCGTGCCGACCAGCACTATCTGTGGTTCTCGCTTGTTGCCATGCTTGTGCTTGTGCTTATTCTCTACCGCTTTGTGAGTCGTCTGGGCGACAACATCACCAAACTGCGCCTATTTGCCAGTCGTGCCGACCACAACGAGAGTCTTGACACTGAAGACCTTGTGGAGTTTCCGGGCGACGAACTTGGCGAGATAGCCGAGCGAATAATCAAGATTTACAAGCGGCTGCAGAAAACCAAGGAGGAGCAGAATGTGCTGAAACGCCAGCTCACGCAGAACATAGCTCACGAACTGAAAACTCCCGTGGCAAGCATTCAGGGTTATCTTGAAACAATACTCGACAATCCTAATATCAACGATGCCACCAAGGAGCAGTTTCTTCAGCGCTGCTATGCTCAGTCGCAGCGTCTTACTTCGCTGCTTCAGGACATATCAACGCTCAACAGGCTCGATGACGCTTCAGACATGGTAGACTTTGATGTTGTTGATGTCAGCACGATGGTGGCAAACATAACCAAGGAAACTGCCCTGCAGCTGTCTGAACGCAAGATGACATTCAACAACATGCTGCCCGACGGCATAAAGGTTAAGGGCAATCACTCACTGCTTTACAGCGTGTTCCGCAATCTCACCGACAACGCCATTGCCTATGCCGGCGAAGGAACCACAATAACTCTCACGGCTGTCAGCGACGGCGACTTCTGGCGCTTTGCTTTCAGCGACAATGGTGTAGGTGTTCCTCACGAGCATCTCGCCCGTCTGTTTGAGCGCTTTTATCGTGTTGACAAGGGCCGCAGCCGCAAGATGGGCGGTACAGGTCTCGGTCTTGCCATCGTAAAGAACGCCGTACTGCTGCATGGCGGATCAATAAGGGTAAGCAACAATATTACAGGCGGCCTTCGTTTCGACTTTACGCTGAAGAAGTAAGTTTGGTTGAGGAACGAAAAGTTACGAGTTAAAAATTTAATTCGCTTCCATTTTATCAAGTAAGACTATTTAATGCTGTCTGCATATTAGTGAAAACTTTGGATAAGCATCAGTTGAATGATAATGCTTTAACTGCGACATTGTAAATGCAGTTTACTCTGATTGAGATAATTGCGAATAAATTATATTGCTTAAATTCATGATGTAGAATTCAACATTCATTTTTATCCATCATTATTATTAATATGTGCCGTAGGATAATGTTTCCTGCGGCACATTTGTTTTATTGTAAATATTTCAGACTATATCTGTCTGTTTAACGCTCCCAGAACATTGATGCCCGTCAGGTATTCGTGATTTTACTCGAAAAACGATAAAAAACGGGCTGTTTTATTAAATCATTGTCAGTCAGCGCGTTATACAATATTCAAATAGAAACGGCAACAGTTAAAAAATATTACTCGGCCGTTTACGATGCAAAAGTGGCCGAGTTACGCTGTCAAACATGCCCTTAAATCACTCGAAAACCATGCTTTTACACCTCAAAATCAATGCTTTTTACCTCGTTATTCATCTCAAAAAGCAAACGAATGTTAATTGTATTGCATTATTATCACAAATAATTAACACTCGTTATCTTTCATTTTTCCAGATTGAAAAAATATTTTGTCCTAAGTTTTTACCGAGGAAATGCTTCTTATGATTATATGAAATTTCAAGCTTTTTATATTTCATTGGGTTGTTCACCTTTTCAATGATTGACTGAGACACAAACTGCCTCTTTGTAATATGCTTTTATATTTTCTTCTTGCCCGCCATAATCATATCCACTCTTAATCTTTATGGAATCACCATTTTTTCTTAAAAGTAAATGAGGAAAAAGGCTCTTTGTCAAACGTTCCCCCAGGCTCGTTCTTTACATTCTGCAAAAAACAAAGGCATAAAGCGTTTTCCACACTCACTACACTTAAAAGGTATTGTACCTATAACCATTTTACTTATCCCGTTTGAATAATTGTTTAATCTTGTTCTTTCTGGAATCATACATCATCACGCAGACCACTAATAGAAAAAATCCTACAACCGCTCCCAAGATTACCATGTATATCCAGAATATAGGAGCAAACCACCAGCTGTCATTAGCCCAATGATGGTATGCTTTTGTTACACTTCCGTACTTATCTGCTTGCCAGATGATAACTCCAAGTAATATGATGCCGTTGAATATGGTTTCCCAAAGAAGGCATCCCCAGTTGAATCCGCATCCCTTATTTTCTGCCATATTTTAATCATTAAAGGTTATCCAGACATATAATAGCCATAGACATCCACGTTTCTTATTAATAGTTATTCACTCAATAATGTTAGTAAAATAAATTCCTTTTCCCCTATTGTTACATAGACAGGACGTAAGGAATTGATTGGAAACATCTCATTTAAGGGTGTATGGCTCATCAGTATGATTGAAATACCATTCTGTTTTGCCAGCGTAGCAAGTTCTTTTACAAACACTTCTGCAACCGTCTTGTCAACACCCTGATTAAGCCCTATACCCCTAATAGCAGTTAGGTCGTCAATGATGACAAATTTATACCGGGTTCTTGGATTATCCACATTTTCAAGTAACTGTTTTGCGTTATTTACCAATTCTGAAGCATCCATCTCCTTATCATATATAAATAAAGGAGCCTTCTCTAGAGCCTTGACAGCATCAGTCATGCGTTTACAGTCTTTTGAAAAGCGTAAATCCGTTTTCAGCAGGTCTTCAACTTCACCAAGCTGCTTCATAAGTTTCTTAATAACTGCCACACTGTCTTCCGTCAAGCTATAAAGCACAGTCTTCATCCGTCCGAATACGGCTATCTCGTTGATAATGGCAGCCCCAATATCCTCTGGTAGATCTTTTGGAGTGTGAATGACCAACACTCTGTTCTCCTTTTCAAGAATATGCAAAGGATTGGTCATCCAACACGGCATACAGATTGGACTATGCGCGTATTTAAGGCATTGTGGCATGTAACTAATGTGCATATCAGATTGTCATTTAGATTGCTGCCTTGTTGCCTATTGCATCAATACCATACTTGCACAAAGTTCCGATTGCTGTTATGCCTGCAAGGATGATGGCTACGATGGCGCCATTGTTGTTGTCCTTAAATTTGTCATAATCGACATCAAATTTGAGATTTTCCATATTTCTTATTCGTTTTTGTTTATTTTTATGTTGCAAATTTGCTACATTTGCAAATAATGACAAAGCCATTCTCTAGATAGAAAAAGGTAATCAAACCAACGTGTAATATAATACACGATACGATGGTGTTTTTCGTATGATTCGGCAGCATTGATATCCATCTCCACAAAATCACAATAAAAACTCTCTTTTACGTTTATCAAGGTATACTATATGACAGATAAAGAAAGACTAAATACGATTCTCCGTCTCCGCTTGTTCTACTCCACGGAGAAGGAACTTGGCGATAAAGTTGGCTTGTCATTGAAGGGAAATCACTTTAGTCGACAGAAGCCCTTTGCTTGTGAAGCATTCTTCAGCAAGTTCTCGGAAGAATGCAAGGAATACACCCAAGGAAAGATGAATCTTGCATGGCTACTTTGTCAATATGAGACCACATCCAAATTCTTCAAGAAATACATTGAGAATACTAGTCATGAAACCAACAAACGCTTCATACCATATCTGCTGAACTACCTTTACAAAGGTGAGACTCCTAACGATGGAGCTCAACACCTAAAGGACATCATCCTATGTGAGCGATATGACGCTTATAACAAGGATGATGAAATGAACATTGGCATCATAATCCTTATGACTTATGGTTTGATACCAACCTTCAAAAACAAGAGCAGTCAGGATGTAACCGATATTATCGATGATTTCAAAAATGCGTATGACATATTGTTGGAGATTGCACAGTCACACCAGGCCGGTGCCAGCACCAAGTATAAGGAGATACTATGTCTTAAAGAAATGCGCAAGCTCATAGAGGAAGAGCAGGAGGGTGATAAATATCTTAACAGATTACTTCTAATTCATATTACCAATGATGTGCTAAATAGAATATTCGCATTGGAAATTCCTGCAAAGCTCAGACAATACAGCAAAGAGATTGTACCTATGGACTTTGAACTGCCAAGATTATGGCGATGTGAAGAGGAGGCTGACAACATTGTGTGGGAGTTCGTACCACTCAATATAGATGCTTATTACCTCTATCGCAATGAAATAGATTACAAAGAGAAGAAAATACGTTTCACAAAGTATCAACTTACGTTCAAGGATATTGGTTATAAGGATTTCTGTTATACAGTTATCATGCGTCCATCAGCCAACTGGCACAATATGCTCAAACGAGAACAGCCAGAAGATTCCATATCTTTTGACTGTACTGATATCGAGTATGAGAATGATAGGCACACAGTGAGAGAACTGACGTTCACAATTGAGTCGCCTGTTAGTGAAAAACCACTTGTCATCAAGGCTGTCAAGAAACAAGATGCATTGAACTACTACACCATGTATCTTGATCACGAAGGTGCTGCTGGTGATTTTGAAGACGAAGACTGTCAAGCACAATATGCAATAGCTTTTGATGTTATAGATGTTGCAGTAACCAATACTGCAATACTCTTCAAAGGCGACAACGCTATCTTTAAGTTGGACAAGTATGATGAGGATGGCAACGAAACAATTCCCGGTATCAGTGCGCTGACTCATACCGACAACTTCGTCTATGCAGAGCTGGATGAAGATGGTAAGAAACGGCAGTTCTTATGCCTTGACTCAATAAATCAGAACCTCGACGTTGAAGAGTTGTTCGAGAAACCGTACTTCCATGAAATTGAACAAGTGTCAGACATATTCTAACAGCAAATAGGACTAACAGATAATCTCTGCCGGTCCTATTTCCTTTTCCCTTTTGTTTATCGTCACTATGCTATTGCATCGTGCATCATATTCATATATTTCAAAAGCATATTTGTCTTGTAGCCAAACAAGCGAATAACATTGATACCTAAAAATGATTGCTGGTTGGCGAGAATCTCTTTCCTGATGTCACCATTTTGGCATATGTTCTGTCGGATATGTTATCA
>HF992628.1 GCA_000436695.1 Prevotella sp. CAG:1185
CCGTAACCTCATCGCATGGCATCACGGTTTCATATCTTTCATGCCTTACCTCGTCAAAAAACGTGTCGTGAACGCTATACATCTTTTCGCAAATATTGTCTTTGTATACAAAGGTAAGAAATATTTGGGATTTTTTTGCAATATCAATATTATACCGTCTCAATTTCATCAAACGTGGTGTCGATGAAAGTATATTTTATCATCTTGCTTGTATCTATCATTTTATAGTCGTCAAAGAGCTTTCTGATAAAACGTAATTTAAACGCTAAGCGTATATCGTCTTTGTCTGCCTCATCGTCTGATTGTTTCGCTTCTTTGGCTGTGATAGTCCTTATTCCGGTTATTTCGTATAGGTCACGTATGCCTTTTTCTTTAATATATGGAATGAAATAGTGTAAATCGTCAAGTGCTATCGTCGTTGGAAATTGGCGGCCAGTGTAGTATAGGTCTGCTTTTCCTTCAATGAAGTTTTGATAATAGTCTTGGCGGTTGTTGGGTTTAACAAGGCCAATAAGCACTCTGTTTCCAACATCCACGAACGTACCTTTCTGGGGTATCACATTTTCTATTATTTTCTGTGATTTTGTCTCAATTAAGTCCTTTATAAACTCTTCCAACAGTTGCCTGTTTTGTTCGTCTTTAGGACGCAATGGAAAAGCACCGATATTCACGGCATCTATGCTCTTATAGAATGTTGCATCCTTTATATTGTCATGTTGACCGTCGCCCGGGAATAGGATATATCCGCCAATGACTTCTTTTTTAAGAACATCAGCTGATTTTATGGCATTAGCCGAAAAGTCTTTATAATATATAGCATCTCTGTAACGGTGCATTTGGTTAATAGCATCATCAGGAGGCACATCCACACCGTTTCTGTCTTTACCTCCTATACGATATTTTGCATCAAAGAGGTATGTTATTTTCATATTCTCCTCAATGTCATTTTTTGTCAGTCTTAAAATAATATCCGGCTTTTGCGGAACAGTCTTTACAACAAGTTCTTTTATTCCTGTTGCATTGGTTTCGTTTTCCGTGCTTTTCGGATTATAAACCAATTCGGCTAATTCTACGTTGTCTTTTTTGAACAAAATGCGTGAATGTTCTCCTTTGCCTAATTCCCATGTAAACAGGCCATTCATTTCCATTCTGTTTTTTTGCTCCACATCCTCGTCGTTCAGGTGCAGCTGTTCTTTCACGATATGGCTTACTTCAATGAAGCACCAAATTTCATACAGAGTTGCAATGTCCTTAGTCTGAAGTTTATATATGCCATCGTTTAGCGAATATGCACGGCGTAAAAGATTCCATGTGCGGTAAACCTGACTATAGCCGGTAGCTCGTTGCAGAACCAGACTTTCCTGATTTAACCCTTTGAAACGGCCTATTGTTCTGAAAAACGGATTGTTCTGTAAACGCTTTAGCGTGACTGATACATTTTCCATTTCATGTTTCATAGTATCAGATGCACCTTTAAGGCATTCAATCTGTCTTTTTAAAGCTTCATATTTACTTGCAATCTGTGTCAGGGCAAATTTCAAGAATCTGTTTTCTTGCGTGTCGTTTGTCTGTATTTGTTCTTCAACGCAATACAGGTGTGCATATTCTTGTTTATGTTCAGCCAGTTCGTTTTCGATATAGGCAGGAATGTGTTTCAGCTTATCGGCTCTCATATACGACTTATGCCCATGCAGCCTGTGTCGTGGCCGTTCAATGATGTTTTTGCAAGCCTTGATAAATTTCTGTTGTTCGCCTGAAAATATGCTCCACCAGATAAGTTCAGGTGTATCCTGATTCTTATCAGGGGTGAATCCGTGAAATGTTCTTCGCAGATAGTCTATCGAAAGCATGTGATATTCACGTTCAATATCTTCAATTATGGCTTTCCAGTGCTTGTGGTAATCAAGTTTACTGCTTAAAACTTCAAATGAGAAACAGAACTTGCAAGTTTCTTTGCCGACTTTATATATAAACTTTATTTCGCTGCGCCCAATATCGTTGCCATAGTTGATGTAGCCAGCTAATGTATGTCTGCGGAAAGAAAACTTCTCATTGTCGCTTTGCAGGTCAGAACCCCATTGGGCATTATTAACATGATTATTAAATTCTACCCATATTGGATAGTCTGTGTTGTCAAAGAATATAGCTTGCGCTTGTTCTTCTTTGTTTATAGTTGTTATTTCGTCTGAATCACTGTGTATAACAACCGACTCTACACCATCTGACCATGAATAAGTAGACACGAGGGCATTTTCGCCAAGATTATTCTTGGCTTTATACCACGTTTCATCAAATTTGGCACATTCAATGTACAGTGTGAAGTCTTTATGCCGTATAGTAAGAAGATCCATTTTAACTCCAAAAACTTGTATAGCCTGAAACTAATTTTTGTTTCATTTCTTTCAATTTCAGCAAAGATACAGAGTCTTCTGTTTTGAAGTCATCGTATACACTCTTAAGTCCTTCTTCAATTGTTGTTTTAAGGTTATCTAAGAAAGAATCTGTAACCTTTGTATCATCACCTTCAATACGTGAGAGTATTTTCATGCTTGTTATCTCGTCCAATGCTCTTGCTATGACAAAATCTTCAGACAAATCGTTTCCTTGTTCGTCCTTGTTGTAAGGTAAATTATTTACCACATATAATAAGAAGTCATTTCTTGTTCTGTAGGCAATTTTAAAAGATGTGCCATTCAGAACATTATTGACAGCTTGTAAATATGCCAATGCTTTATCACAAACATCTTTATAACATTTATATACATCAACTCCTTCAACTGCAATACCAATAAGTTCTTTTTCCCCTAATTTACCTATTTGTTCGTGTCGTTCAGTTAATCCAGAATATAAATCCACTTCGTTCATTTCTATCGTCATAGCTCTGTCCAACACTTTGCGTGAAAATGAGAATGTTGTTTCATCCATGTTAACAGTGCCTATGACAATCAGATTTTGCGGTATAGACAGGCGTTTTCCTCCTTCTTCGGTAAGATATTCTTCTCGTTCTTTATCGTCAGTAAATAGTTGGTCAATAAGACTTTTGTATGCATCTGTTGATTCAAATCCTATGATTGGGTCTGTTACAATATTACCGCTATCATCTAATTTTCGTGATTCGATAATACTAAGATATTCTGCGAAATATTGTTCTACAGGTGCAAGATTCATTTCATCAAGGCATAAAAAATGTGGTATGTTAGGATTATGAAGAGCTTTTACCAAGAACCTTAAAAATGGGCCAACAATATATCTTTCTCCATTTATTCTGCTTACATAACCTATCAGCTCACTCGAATCGTGCCAATTGGGTTTAACCTGAATCATTTCATAATTTATAGGTTTTTGTACATTGTATTCTTTTGAATCTTTATTCCAACAAGCGCGAGCTAATTCACGTACTATACGGCTTTTTCCTGTACCTGAAATTCCTGCAAGTAAAAGGAATGGTTTTGATTTAATTGCTGTAATGTATGGACGATAACTTGGGCATATGTTTTCTGTATGTTCAGGTTGTGATCCTAAATTTAAAGATAAAAGCATATGCTTCTCATCTTTTTCAAATAAGTCAAGAAGAGCATCATATTTTTTGTCATCACGTGGTATTGTACGAACGCAAAAACTTCTACCTAATTTTTCGAAGATTAGAAGATCTCCTTCATGTAGATTTTCACCTTTTTCAGTAAGAAAAGTGTTAAGTTTTGTACTCCATCTTACATTTGTTGCGGGTTGAATATCTATAATTTCGAATGAGCGAAGATCACTAATGTGACAAATGTTTATGCCTGTATTTTGGAAATTATCAATATTCGATTCTGGAACATTAAAGAAATTGATAGCTATATATTTAGGTATGTCTATTTGCTTTCCTTCGGCTTGAATCTTTGAAAGTTTACAAACATATATTACGTTCATATTATTATCCATTAAAATGTTTAAAAAATGCTTGTTTGTCATCGCGGTTATTTAAAACATCTATTTTACCGCTTTTATGAACAAGAAGTTTCATATCATTATTATGATCCACTTCTATAATTTGAGAATATTCATTGAGAACAAATTTTACACATCCAACGTTGCCCATTTCGCCTCCAAACAATGCGGCACCGGCAGTAATAAGATTAGGCTTATCAGGATGATTTTCAAGGTAATCAACTAAACCGTATAATAAATTGATAGAAGGGGTAATGTTAATGAATCCTCTCTTGGTAAAAGGATTTGGAACGTAATACCTCTGCATCCATTTCTTCATATATGAAATTGCTTCTTCTTCTGTAATATCATGATCGAAGCGTGGAATATACTCATTGTCATCTTCATAATATAAACCAAGCTGTAATGCAAGTTGATAAGGTGTTCTAAAAAATGCTCCATTATAGAACTCACTCATGTATTCACGAAATTTATCTTTGGTTAATCTTGTCTTTGGCAAAATGCTCACAAGTTCTATTACCGTGTCGATTGAGGCATTTCTCCATTTACAAAGTGGGTCTGATTTTGTCTTTGGATATTTAATCATGTTACGACCACTTTGGTTTCTTGTGTTTGTATGGTATTCTTCCATATTATTTATTTTTGTTATTCCAATAATTTATTAAAGCCTGTTCTCTTTTTTCTATTTGATGAAGTAATTCATCATCAAAATGAGTTGGATATTTTTTCTTTTCAATTAATTTATCTACTTTGACAGATGTATATCTAATACCCCCTGTCATCTTGTCAAGTACATTCAAATAATCTTTTCCTAATATTTCCCATTCTTTGTCGTCAAGAATATTTTCTTCGGCAGCTATTTGAATCGTCCATTGTTCGGCAATTGCCCTTGCAATATTAGGGAAAGTCTTGCTCCTCCATTTTTGACGCTCAACAGCATTCTTTGTTTTTGTAAATCCATCAGAATACCATTTTGGTTGTGATTTGCCACTGCCAAAAACAATACGTTCTCCATGATCTTTCGTTTCTTTTGAAGGATGAAGAGGACGAAGATTTTTTATCCAAAGACATGTGTTTTTTGAATAAGGATCTCCAAACATATAGGGTTGGATTGATTGGTCTGGTTTTCTCCATCTTGTACTCATTATTCCAACAGGATTTTCTATTGCAATACGTTTAACATTAGCTCCTGCAAGGAATAGAAAGAATTTTACACCATCTTCTCTGTCTTGTGCACGATGAGGGTAACGAGGATGTGGTCTTCTTTTTTCTATAGGAAGATCTTTGTCATCAGGATGATAGTACCATTGAGCTCCACTAACAGCAAGATACGTGCAAGGTGGATGTCCTATCATCAAATCCCAATCTCCATCAATTATAGCTAACTCCCCATTTTGTAATGTAAGGTCTGTTTTGTTGAGTACAGTTGTTACATCATGGTTGAAGTGCCATTCTGGATGAGGGTCTTCTATGTCTGTTCCAAATATAGTACCACTACATTGAAAAAGGTCACAGCTATATGCATTGTGTCCTAATTTACGGAATGCACGACAACATGTTTGACTTTCCTCACATGCAATTAATATATTAAGTTTCCTTTTCATTAATCTTTTTTATTTAAAACATCATACATAGCTTCAGCTATACCTTTTGCAAATAATACAGGAACTGCATTTCCTATCATTTTGAAGCAGTAAGAATTAGATCCTATAAATTTATAGTCCATAGGAAATGATTGTAATAAAGCAGCCTCCCTAATAGTAATACTTCTTAGTTGTTCGATGTCAGGATGTATAAACATGTAGCCATCTTTGTTTAGATGAGCGACGATTGTCGGTGATGGCTTATCCCATTCCAAATTTCTGTATTTTACATGATTTGATGTATGACCTGTTATTTTAGTATAAAAATCCATTTTCTCTTTTTGAGAAGACTTATTCATGTCGTTAGCAAGCCATTCTGCAAATAATTTTTGATCACGTTCGCCATGATAACGTGGAACATGAAGATTTATATGTTCACCTGATAGTTGTTCATGAGAAACATGACTTCTACCAATTTTTTCAATTTGAGCTTTTGGGGTCAGTCTTGGCATATCTCCAATTGCATCACGGACTGTTTTATGTGGCAACTTACTCTTATGGGCTGTTAGTGAATCATAGAATTCCTCAGTATTAAATTGAGAATCATGTTTAGTACCAAATATTATTATACGATTGCGTTTCTGTGGAACGCCAAAATCTTCGGCGCAATATACGGAGTTCTTTAATAATTCAGGAGTACGTATATCATAGCCAATAGATTTAAATGCTTCATATATTCTAATTCTTACTGGTATGTTACCAGGGCATGCACTTAATAAACCAGGAACATTTTCAAAAACAAAGGCTGTTGGCTTGAAGTAATCAACAATCTTTACAAAGCTTTCAAATAAATAGTTCCGATAGTCATATTTCATAGAATTAGGGTCTTGCGCACGTCCTGCAATAGAATATGCTTGGCATGGAGGTCCGCCAATTATTAAATCAACTTTATGACCATTGACCAAAGCTTCTAAACCTCCGTTCACTATGTCTCTATGGTTTTCCTTTTCATATTTTTTCTTTGTTTCGTCGCTCCAATTACCATGAATAAGTTCTTCTGTTTTTTGAACATCAAATTTAATAACACGTTTTTTTGCGTCATCTTCAGTATGATGCCACTTGTCTATTAATCGTTGACGTAAAGTATTTATCATCGGAGTTTCCCATTCTACGTGAGCTATCCCTTCAAACTTTCCTGTTTGAAGAAACCCTTCACTTAGACCTCCACATCCTGCAAAAAGATCAATAAATGTATATTTGTTTTTTTTTGTCATTATTGGATTATCCCTTGTTTGAAATTTACTTGTATCAAGAAACTTTATATCCGGTTGAAATTTAGGCATTATTTTACAGTGTCTCAATTTGTACTTGGGACACTGTTGTACATAATAATATTTAAGCTTTTAGCTAA
Organism: Prevotella sp. CAG:1185; assembly: GCA_000436695.1. Lineage (GTDB taxonomy): Bacteria > Bacteroidota > Bacteroidia > Bacteroidales > Bacteroidaceae > Prevotella. The sequence continues at coordinate 6,925 of HF992628.1, forward strand.
AATTTTTATTGTTTTTTATCTGCCATTTTTATCTTAACCGTTGAGACTGTTTATAGATGCTTTTTTCTGCGGATACAAAGGTAATCATTTTATCAGATATATTTGTTTGGTAAAAACAATATTTAAGAAATACGCGTTAAAAATGATTACTAATATACAAATGATTGTATTCATTTTTTGTATTAGAGAATCTAAACTAAGAAATTTTTGTCAATAATTCATTATTTGTTACAATACTATATAAAAATCTGAATATCAGATAGTTGGTGCATGATATTTAGTGAAATAATTGGTAATATTTTTCAAAGTAAAGATAAAAATGCGTATATTTGCAAAAACGACAAGACTATGGAAACAAGAGCAATCGACACATTTGAAAAGCAAGATATATTCTATAATCGTATGATTGAGGATTATAAGAACGGAGTGATACCACATTCATCCGTTTTTGAGCCTTATTTCAGATGGAAAATGGACGAATGTAGCCATGACGAAATCACGCGTGAAATGGCTTATGTTATGATGGATGAGGCTTCAGCATTATTAGACGAATATTATGCCAAGCACCCTAATGCATACCAAAATATGGATGCCTATATTGATGAAGACCCGTGGCAGCAATATAAGGGATTTGGCGAAGATAAATATGTGGTGTCGTATCTCGAAGGTATCGACAGCGAACTGAAAAATATCATTGCTGTATTGATGTAATAATCAGTTCAGAAGAATAATTGAAGAAATAATAATAGTAATGTTGGACGTACCTTGGAACGGTACAGTTTCAAAGTGCGTCCAATGTTTTGTTAACAACTTTAATGAAAGAGCCTTGAAAATTTGAAATATTTTGGATTACTTATTTGAATGATTTATAGAGGTTTTATTTATTATGCTTTTTGTATGTTTCTAATAAAAATGAATGTGCATCTAATGCAAACTTATTTGATGGTTCTACACTGAGCCAGAAATTAACCTTTCCAAGTAGAATATTTAAATAATTTACTTTTCTTATTTTCTTCTTCTTTATGTGTGATTCATATCCATATTTCATTATAAAGTATAGTTCTTGTCTTAAATTTCGCTTATAATCTTTAGGTAATTTTAATTCTTTTCCATTAACTGATATACCAGTTACAATCCTTTTCCCTCCATGTTTATAGAGTCTCGTTTTTTCTGAATTAAGCGTAAATCCTTCGCTATTTACAATATTATTTATATATTCAATCAATTTTGCAGGGATAGAATCTCCAGAGAAAGTTAAATCATCAGCATATCTTGTATAATGTAATTTATATTTTTTAGACAATCTTATAAGCCGTTTATCTAACTTTTTTGCTATGATATTACTTAAATATGGGCTAGTAGGAGCTCCTTGAGGTAATGTTTCGTTATAGCTGCATAAAGATGCTAAATAAAATGCAACTTGATTAGTATATCCTAAAGATTTAAAAACATAAATAATTCTATTAATTTTTATAGACGGAAAGAAATCTTTTAAATCTAATTTTAATAATTCTTTTTGCCCTAAATGAATTTTTGCATTAGTTATAATAGATTTTTTGTGAGCAAATCCATGAGAGTATGGACTTATTGGTATTTTTTTTAGAATATTATTGTATATCCAATATTGCATTTCTAATAGTGCAGGATATGGAGCTAAGATTTCTCTAAATCCTCCGTTTCTCTTTTTTAATTTAAATGAGCGATAATGGTTTTCTGGAGAATTTATTACGGATGTAAAATATAAATCACTTCGTCCCATTAATAATCTTAAATGATTGAAATCAAAGATTATTGGAACATTATTTTTTACCAATATTTTTATATATTCAATATACTTATCATGCAAAGTTTGATTAATACCTTTGCGTGTAAAAAAATTATTCCATTTTTCTATAATAGCATCTGAAGTCATGTTCAATAAAAAGAAAAGGTGGATAAAACTACTTTCTATTCGTCAGCTCGTCAATAAATATTATTTTATTGGAGCTCGCTTCAATAAAATAATATTTATTGAATGCGAATCTTGGCTGTGCCAAGTGAGCTGTAGATAGTTCTCTGAACTATCTACTGAGGCTAAAATTAACCTTAGCCTTCGGAAGCGACACCACTTCCTAAATGCTAGTTTCTATTTTCCACCTTTTCATCTTTAAAATTATAAATTTATATGTCTGGCAAATATAGTGAATTTATTTTTAACTTTATGTCTATAAATTCAGCTGGTATATTGCTATATTTGTTTTTTAATGTATTTTTATTGTTGTTAACAAAGCGTGATGCCATTTCTTTCCCCTTTGCTGTTAAAGATATTCTTCCGTTTTCAAATATCAAAACATCTTCTTGTTTATATTTTTCAATAAATTTAAATATTAAACTAGGTGGCATTTTATATCGAGAATAAAATGTGAATGCATATAATCCATTAACACTCTCATAAAGATCCTTAAATATCTGTTTGTGACAATTATTCAAATCCTTTTTCATATCTAGTGAGTATTGTATTCCTTTCATTACCTTTATTATCTTTTAACCACCAAAAAATAGGAAATACAGAATTTGGAGTATTTCCATTTTCTGTAGAATATATTGCTTCTGCTTTACCATACCCGAATGAATAATCTTCAAGTTTTTTTTCTTGAATGGTTTTTGCTAATTTAGATTCTAAATGAATCATATTATCTTTGGCATGAGCTAATTCTTCACCTTTAAAAAAATCAGAAATTCCTTTTCCTATTTGAAGTGAACAAAATATCTCTATAGAGTCATCATTTAAAGCTTTTACTGCTTTTTCCATTCCTGCCATAAAGCAACATTTTATTTCAATAGGTTGCTTCGCATTATTTTTTAGCCATGATACTCGTGTTCGCAAAGATTTCCCTGTTCCAATAAACTCATCAATAATAATAATCTGATTTTTACCTTTGGGTATTACTTTACAAGCTTTCCCGATAGTATTAACAGTTTTTATATTTTTCCATCCTTTTTCATACAATGGGACTTTAATCATGTCTAATATTTTCTGTCCACTATCAGCTTCATCATCAAATGTGCAAGCTACTAATTGAGTACGTCCCATCTCAAATCCACAGTTCATAATATATTTAACCATTTGTTCCAAATGTAAATGGACGGCATATTCTTTTAAATAGTAAAAGCGGTTAAGTAATGAAAATATTAATTCTTTCTGCTCAGGTGTATCACACGTTGCAACCAACGCTTCAAGACTAGATTCTTTTTTGCTTAGCCAAGGTTGATGTGTGTATAATTGCATAAATTTATTGTAATCCTCTTTTTTATAGTCCATATTTTATTCTTGTTTAGGTTAACTTCTGATATTTTTATTTTAAAGTTAACTCAATTATACAAATATAAGTTGTTTCTTTTATATATAGTGAATCTCCTTTTTTGTATTTTTATATGGTATAATATCGAAACAATGTATTGAATAGAAAGCAAAGATAAATTATTTTCTCCAATATCAATAATATTATTTTCTCTTTTTGTGGTTTTTGACAAAATAATTGTTCTAATTTTTGTTTTACATATTATATCTATAATCAGTTTAGAAGAATAATTGAAGAAATAATAATATTAATGTTTGACGCACCTTGGAACGGTATAGTTTCAAGGTGCGTCAAATGTTTTTTGTCCTAAAAATGCAGCCATGATAAAAACACCTCGAAAATCTGAAACATTTTTATGCTGTTTCCCTTATAGTCAGCATTTAAATTATCTGTTATAAAGCTATTTGTTAAGCAAAATCAGCCTTGCTACTTTCAAACTGTTAATGGCCTGTTTGCGACCCGTAAATGGGCCACTTTTGCATCAAAAGTGGCCGAGTTTTTATGCGTAAACAATAGAGTTATTTTTGAGAAATGGACGGGTTGTTGAAACGGTTGGTTGCTGACGGACAATTATGCCGCGGACGGTAGGGCAGGCGAGTGCATGATGTTGTGTCGGCAGATTATAAAATAAAAATCCCGCCAACATACATTCTGGAATGTTGACGGGACGATTTTTTTAAATAATTATCTTTACAGAAGTCTCCCTTTGTCGGGCAATTCTGTGTTTTCTTTTTACTGTACGCCGAACTCAGCCTGCTGCTTGTCCACCTCTTCGAGAGTGCGTTTGCGCTCCTCGTCGGTCATTGTCTGCTTTGTTTCGGCAGTGTTGCGTGCGGCTTTGTTTACCGCTGTTGTAGGTTTATCGGTGTAGCATGCCGGCAGAGTGGGGGCTACGCTCTCTATTGTCAGCGTGTCGGCAGCGGGAGCATACACGCCGTCGTAGTATGAGCGCGCCGTGATGGTTATCTTGCCCGGCTTGTTGGTGGCTTGTATCAGTACGGGAGCCGAGCCCCATTCAACTATGCGCGGGTTGGCCATGATGTTGTCGCCGTCGCCTATTATGCGGCCTTCGCCCTCAACGGTGAAGTATATGTTGTCCTTAGCCAGACGCTTAACGTTGCCGTTGTCATCGGTAACTTCAGCCACAACAACAATGAAGTCACTGCCGTCGGCCGTAAGTTCCTTGCCGAGTTTGTCGGCATAGAGGCGCAGTTTGGTAGAGCGGCGCGACGGCATCTTCTTTTCAGTAGCCACCACCTTGCCGTCCTTTATGCCCTCAGCCAGGAGCGACACGCGCTGCCAGTTGCGCTGCTTGTAGCTGTATTCGCGCGCAGCCCAGAAGTTCCAGAAGTCTTTAAACACCACAGGAGCACAAGGCTTGTCGCTGTCGTCGTGAACAACGGGCAGAGTCATCACCTTGTCGCCTTCGAACATCGTCAGGCGCACACTGTCGCAGTTGGAGAACACCGTAACATCGTTGTCGGAGAACTGAGTCATCTCGTTGGCGATGAACACCATAGGCTCTGCGTTGCGGTCTTGCGAGCGGAACATCTCGAAGGCGTATTTCTTCTGACGGAAAGCGTCGTATATGCCTCCGTAGTAAGTGTCAGGATGATAGCCGCGCTGATGGTCGAACGGATGCCACAGACATCCGCCTATAAACTGGCGCTGACCGTGATACATCTCGCTGTAAGAGTTGCACAGAGCCATTGCAGCAATGAGCATTGGGCGCTCGCCCCATGAGCGCGCCGCACGGTTGATGTTGTTGTGGGCGTACCAGTCGTCGACCATCTCGCCAAACTCGCGCGTAAACACACACTTGTCTTCAGGCCAGTTACCCTTGCCTATGTTGTCGGCCCAGTCGTAAACAACGTCATAATTCTCCTTGACACCAGCCGACTGAAGGTCGGCAACGGCCACGGGACGGCCAGGATAAGGAAACTCGTCGCGCGTAATCTGCAATGCCTTCAGGGCAAAGTCTTCGGGATAGCGCGTCTCATTGAGTATAGGCTCCCACATCAGCACACAAGTGTGGTTGCGGTCGCGGCGTATGATGTTGCGCGTGTTCTCATGAACAAGTTCGCCGAAGTGAGGATCCTTGTTCCAGTATTGCCAGCCCGGAGTGGGCACAATGACAAACAGGCCAAGCTCGTCGCAGGCATCCATGAACGACGGGTCCATGGGATAATGGGCGCAACGCACGATAATCATGCCAGCATCGCGCAGACGCTTGGCGTCGCGCCACTGCTGACTGTTGGGCAGAGCGTTGCCAACATAGGCAAAATCCTGATGACGGTTGCCGCCAATGAGCTGATGATAAGGCTTGCCGTTGAGCCAGAAACCGTCCTTGCCGCGGAACTCGGCCTTGCGGATGCCCATGCGCACCATGCCGCCGTCTACACTCTTGCCACCCTGCATGACGCTTATCTCAACGTTATAAAGATAAGGCGACTCGGGCGACCACAGTTCGGGATTCTTCAGTTTCATGGCAAGATATGCCGTTGCGCTCGATTTGGCATCGACCTTTATCTTCTTTGTAACCGACTTGATGCGCTTTCCGTTCTTGTCTTTCACAACAACAGCCACAGTAGGCTGTGCCATCGAGGCTGATGTGTTGCCCACCTCTACGTTGACAAATACGTCGGCACTCTTTTCAGATATGTTGTCGTAATGAAGGAACACGCCACCGCCTGCCACCTTGTTGGCCTCGAGCGCGTCGGTTATTGCCAGGGGCGACTTGCCAATGAGCCACACGTCGCGATACATACCGCCATGATAGCAGAAGTCGAGAGCCGTCTGCTTCTTTCCCGGCGGATAAGTCTTGTCGTCGCTGTTGTCGGCCTTTACTGCCACCACACACTTGTCGCCCGCCTTTACGCCCAGTTCGGTCAGGTTGACGGTTATGGGCAGGTATCCGCCCAGATGCTCTTTCACTTTCTTTCCGTTGACATACACCTCCTGCTTGCCCATAATGGCCTCAAAGTGCAGCGTGATGTCCTTGCCCTTCATGTCGGCAGGCACGGTGAAATGTTTGCGATACCACGCAATGCCCTGATAGTTGCGGCAGCCGCTTGCCTCGGCAGGTTCGAGTCTTACGCTGTGAGGAGCGCACACCACCTGCCAACTGCTGTCGTCAAAGTCGGCAGCAGCGGCACCCTGAGCGTCGCCAAGATGAAAGCGCCAGCCCTGGTTGAAGTTATAGATAACGCGTCCGCTGCCCTGCAGAGGGAAGAGTCCGGCAACCGAAGTGCCGCTGTAGGCTCCGGCTGTGAGCGAGACGAACAACATTAATAAAAGAAAAATCTTTTTCATGCTAAACTGATTATTATTATGCTTTAAAAAGAAACCCGCACCGTGCATGGTGCAATATCACTGCGGCCGTTTGCCTCGTGTACATTCCCATGGCTCGCGGTTGCGGGTATGTCTGTTAGTATTATTCGGCGGCCCTGTCTGGGTCTATCACCACATGCTTTATGCGCTGACGGCGCCATGTATAGATGCAGTGAATCTTTCCGTCGGATGTCTGAATTATCGAAGGATAAGAATACTGGCTTACGGGCGACTCCTCGAGCGTTATCCAATGTTTCCAGTCAACACCGTTGTCAGATTTCATCACCGACAGCGGAGTGCGCGCTCCCTTGCCGTTCTTTATGCCCTTGGGTATTGGGCGGTCGTTGCATATAAGCACATGAGAGCCGTCTTTTAATGTAACGGCATCCAGACCACTATTATTGTTTGGAGTGTCAATAAGTTGCAGTTTGCTCCATGTAAGTCCGTTGTCAGAGCTGTAGGTTATGCCTATGTGCTCGCTGCGTGTGCGTGCCACGGCTGCCAGGCGACCGTCGTTGAGCACCATTATTGACGGCTGAATGGCCTTTACGCCCTCGTCGGCCTTAACAAAGTCGGTGCGTTTCCATGTCTTGCCCATGTCGTCAGAGTATTCAAAATACAGGCGCCATCCGCCTTCCTCAATGCTTGTAGGTGCAATGATGCGGCCCTTGCTCATTATGGGCTTGTTCTTTATCGGACCGAGATAGCCCTCCTGCAGCGGCTCGCGCTTGCTCCATGTCTTGCCGCCGTCCTTAGAGCGCACCATCCAGCCTGTCCAGTCAGCCACCTTGTTGCCAATCTTGAAATATATGACAAGGTCGCCTCCGGGTATCTGATATATCACCGGATTCCAGCAGGCCTTGCGCTGATAGCCCTCAGGATTCTTTCTTATCTTCTTGTCGAGTATTGGTCCTTTTGCTGCCGGGGCGTTAGTGCTGTCGAGTCCAGACAGACCAGCCAGCTTGGCTTCCTCACTTCCTGTCTTGAATACGCCGTCGGCCACGAGCTGAGGCGCCAACCATTCGTCAGAGCCTTTAGGCTTACGGCTCACCCAGATGCACACATCAGGGTTGCGCTCCTTAGTTCCGCCGAAATATGTTGCCACAAGGTCGCCCTTGCTTGTCTCGGCTATCGTGGCAGAATGACACTCGGGGAATGATGCCGACTTATACAGAAACTCGTCTGAAACTACAGCCTTGTCGGGCATGGGCATATCGGCAGTAAGGTCGTATTTGCCCGAACCAATGTTCTTGATGCTGCCGTCGGGCATGTGCAGTTCGGCAGTGGTGTTTGCCGGAATCTCGACGTGCCATATCAGTTTGCCTGCCTTCTTGTGCCAACGGCTTACGATGGTTCCGTAGATTGACTTGTAAGACGCGTTGATGTCGTCAATCTCGTCAACGTTGAACGCAGGTTTCATCACGATATGCTTGAAGCCCGGCTTGTTCTCGTCAGAGTTAATGCCTGCCACATCCTCATAAATCCACGACACAAGGTCGCCAAGCAGCATAACGTGGTTGCCGCTGTTCATCCACGGATTGGCAGTGTCGCCGTTCCACAGTTCCCATATCGTTGTGGCTCCATGTTCGGTCATGTAGCCCCAGCTCGGATACTTCTTGTTGGTTGCCAGCAGCCATGCCATGTCGCCACGGCCCATGTCGGTTAGTCCGTGCATAAGCCACTGTACGCCTATCACGCCGCAAGAAATGGCTCCCTTGTTGAGGGTTATGATGTTGTGTATGATGTTTTTCTCAACCTCACCGCGAACATAATCGTCGTCAATCATGCCGAACGCCAGCGGAAGAAGGTTGGCAGTAACCGTGTTGTTGCCGTAGAACGTGCTGTCGGGATAGAGCATGAGTCCCGGCACCTCAGCCGTGTTGCGGTTTATGGTGAGGAACTTCTTGTTGAAGGCTTCCTTCACGCGTGCTGCTTCAGCGCCGAATTCAGCAGCGTCTGCCGGCTTGTCAAGAATCTTGGCAAACCTCTCCATCATCTTGTTCAGTCTGTAATAGTAGGCCGTAGCAATGAGAGTGCCGTCGGTTACGCGCTTGGGGTCACGGCTGTGTATCAGCTTTATGTCCTCAGGCGGCACGCACCAGTCGCCGTATTTGTCGCGCGGCATCAGTCCGTCTTTGCCATACTGATATTTCATGTGGCCGAGCCAGCGCTTCACGTTGCCGTAGTAGCGGCTCATAGGTTCGGCGTCGCCATACTGGTTATACATCATCTCGAGCGAGAAGGGCAGGGCAGAAGGCCATGTTATGTTGTCAGAATAATAGTTCCAGTAGGCAGGAGCCACGTCGGGTATGCAGCCGTCTTCACGCTGAGCCTCGGTTATGTCGCGTGCCCATTTGGCATAGAGAGCGTTGTTGTTGAATATGAAAGCCTCGCCGAAACATCCGCGCACACGGTCGCCAAGCCACGGCTGACGCTCGTCGCGCTGCGGACAGTCGACAGGCATGCCCTTATAGTTGCCCAGGATGCCCCACATGGCGTTATGATAAACCTTGTTGAGTATGGTGTCGGTACATTCAAACGAGCCTGTCATTTCCATCTCGTCGCTTACCACTTCGCCCACAATGCCGTCAGCTTTTACATCGTCAAGACCGGTAATCTCGGCATAACGGAAACCGTGATATACAAAAGTAGGCGCCCACCAGCGGCCGTCCTCGTTGCCGGCTGCAACATAATAGTCGGTTGTAAATGCGTTGCGCAGGTTCTTTGTGAACAGACTTCCGTCCTCGTTGAGCTTCTCGGCATACTGAATCTTCACGCTGTCACCGGCATTTACGCCGCCGATGCGCAGTTTTATCCAGCCCGCCATGTTCTGTCCCATGTCTATGATGTAGCCCTTGCCGTGCTTAGTGATGCTCACAGGCTTCATGGTCTTCACCACCTTCATGTTAGGACTCATGGCTCCGTGCAGCGTTCCCGTAGGTATGCCCACGCGCTCTGCCGTCATCCATTTAGAGTCGTCGTAGCCTACAGATGTCCATGCGCCCAGTTCTTTGCGGGCGTCATATATCTCGCCGTCATACTCGTTGTTAGAGCGTATAGCCCCGTCGGGATTCAGTTTCCATTTGTTATTCGATGATATAACCTTCTTCTTTCCGTCGGTAAACTCAATGACGAGGTTAAGACGGAGCTTCGGATAGCCGAAGTTAGTAATCTTGTAAGGTTTCTTTTTCTGCTGCATCGTGTAGAAACGGCCGTTGCCAAGAGTAACGCCAATGGCGTTCTTTTCGGTCAGCATCTGCGTAACGTCGAACGCGTTATACAGCACCGTCTTACGATAGTCGGTAGGAGCAGGCGCCAGAACCTGGTCGCCCACTTTTTTGCCGTTGATGTAAGCCTCATACATACCCAGTCCGCTGATGTAGAGCGTAGCACGCTTTACGGGTTTGTCCAGACTGAACTCGGTGCGCAGATAGCGCGAACTCAGTCGGCTGTGAACGTCCTCTACATCCCACGGCATAGCCTTCTCCAGACCGATCCACTGACCGCTCCAGTCGGCTTCGTTGAGCAGTCCTACGTTCCACATAGCCGTATTGCTCCAGTCAGACTCACCTTTGTTTGTAGTAACCTTCACGCGCCAGTAACAAGGAGTGTTGCTGCGCAGTTCCTTGCCTTCATATCTTACCCACTGCGACCTGTCGCCAAGCAGTGTCGCGTCCCAAAGGTCGCCCTCAAGTTTCTCCGCCTTTTCGGGTGTTGATGCCACGATTATGTGGCATGCCGTCTGCATAACGTCGTTCTCGTCCGACGTTATTATCCAGCCCAGTCGCGGCGTAGATGTGTCGATACTCATCGGATTGACCATGCGCTCCGTCTTCAGTTCAGTCACGGCAACAGGGAATTGCGACTTCTTCGCATTTTGCTTCCTTGCTGCCATGACCGGCATACAAAGCGCTACAGCCAATGCCGTTATGAATGCTTTGCGTATCATTGTTTCTCTTGTATTTGCGTCTCAGTTTTTCCGATATAATTCTTGCTTGAGTCAACGGCAATAAGCACACGGTCGCTGCCGCGCAGATAGGCTGCGTCGTAAGTAAACTCAACGACCTTGCTGTCGTATTCGCCGAGATAAGTCAGTTTGCCGTCAGCCGGATTCATCCACCAGACGTTCTTCTTTGCGCCGCTGATCTTTGTCAGATCTATGCTCATAGGCTTTCCGCTGTAGTTGTAAACCAGCATATAGTCATTGCCGCGGGTTGCTATCACGCGGTCGTAACGCTCACCGTTCTGTCCGGCAATGATGCTCTGGTCAGCCACACGCTCTGTGAACGGGAAACTAAGCATGAGCCATTTAAGATATTTCATCTGGTTGTAGCCCGGATCGTTCATTGCGTCCCACCAAGGTTTCTCGGCACCAAACGACGCCTTCAGTCCCGGACGTATAAACTGCATGACAGAGTTGTGACCGTAAGTGTGACCGAAAGCTCCGGCAAATACTGCCCAGTAAGCATAACGGCGTACATCATAGTCCTGCCAGCGTGGAGCAGAGAAGTCGTGAAGTCCCTGCGGAATGTCCTCGTATGACGGCTCACCGTCGATAACAGGGCGCAGCGGTTTCTTCTCAAAACTCATGTCAACATAGCGCCAGTTGTCTTCCTCGGTGTTCTCCTTTATGGTGTAGTCACCGTCACCGTTACGCTGTCCGTAGCGACGGTGTCCGCTCTGAAACATGTTAAAGTCCATCCACTCGCGGTCGTTATACCACCATGCCGACGTTGTGCGTCCTCTCGGATGAAATGTCATTATGTGGTTCTTGTCAGCTTTCTTGATGGCTCTTGCCATAGCGTCCCACACCTCAGGCTTCTTGTCGCCCATGATGTCGCCGCCAATCATCCATATAATGTTAGGCTTATCTTTGTATCTCTCGCCAAGAAACTTACCAAGAGCGGCAGCCTTCTTTACGTCCATCTTGTCAATCATAGAGCCCCAGATGCAGTCCATAGCTATGTAGATGCCGTTGCTGGCAGCCACGTCAACGATATAGTCGAGATGCTCCCAGTAGCCGTAAACACCCGGCTTAGACACCTTGCTGAAGTCAAACTCAGCATTGTTTGCGGCATGACCATATACGTTGAATGTTGGTATGGCGTTGAGTACCTGAATCTGCTCTACGTTATATCCCGCCAGACGATCCTTTTCAAGGAAATATTCAGCCTCCTCACGGTTCAGTCGTTCAGGCAGCAGCCATGCCGTGTTGCCCATCCAGAAAAACGGCTTACCGTTTTCGTGTACAATATAGCGGTTGTTTTCCGACACAACAAGCCGTCCGTTGCTCCACGGCTTGTATATCTTACCTGCCGCGTTGACAGCCAATACGCTCAGCAGCAGTGTTGCGATAAATAGTATTTTCCTTTTATTCATACTACTTTTTATAATGTTTAATTTGTTAATATTATTCTCTTTCAGGCTAATTCATTCTTTCGGTTATGTCCGGCTCGTATAAATACAATGGCGGAAATACGGGCTTTATTGTATTATTCCCATATTCCGCCATCTCATTTATTCTGCCTCAAATGTGTACACAGCGCCCTTCTTGGTGCTTATGTCATAGAGATATGTCTTCTTTGCTTCCGGCATCTTTTCGATAGCATCGGGATAGTTTATCTTCTGACGGATGTCCGTTGGAGTTTCAAACAGTCTGTTCTTGTTCTCGCCCTTCACAGTCTTCAGACCTTTGCCCTTCAAAGGCACAGCCGAACGTATGCGCAGGTTGCCGCCAAGTTCCGACTTCACCGTTGCCTTTGTTATCTTGTTGTCCTTCCATGTCATGCTCACCTCAAAGCCTCCGCGTGCTTTCAGTCCGCTTACGGAGCCGTCTTTCCATGTGTCGGGCAGGGCAGGAAGCAGATAAACAAAGCCGTCATGACTCTGTATCATCATCTCTGCTATACCGGCTGTGCAGCCGAAGTTGCCGTCAATCTGGAATGGCGGGTGAGCGTCAAACAGGTTAGGGTATGTTCCGCCTTTCTTCTTCTCGTTGCGCACCAGTGTCAGCTGGTCGCCAATCAGCTTCCATGCGTGGTTGCCGTCGAGCAGTCGTGCCCACAGACACACCTTCCAGCCCATGCTCCATCCCGTAGACGGGTCGCCTCTGTGAATGAGTGATGTTCGTGCGGCAGCAGTGAGTTCGGGTGTGCGGAACGGAGAAATCTGATTGCTCGGGAAGAGTCCGTACAGATGCGACACATGTCTGTGATTGTCATTCGGATTGTCCCAGTCGTCCATCCATTCCTGCAACTGTCCCCAGCGTCCTGTCTGCAGCGGCACCATGTCGGTAAGTTTCTGTTTCAGACTATCAATCAGCGTTGCCGTCTTGGTCTTGCCCAATATGTCGGCAGCATCGATTACATGGTTAAACAGGTCGTAAAGCAGTTCGTTGTCCATCGTTACGCCTGCGGCAGTTGTAGCCTTGTACGGGTGCTGATTTTCGGGAGACAGACTGGGGCAGATAACCCACCAGTTGTTCTTCGGCTCGCGCACCATAATCTGATTGAAGAAGCGTGCCGCGTTCTCCATTATCGGATATACGCTTTCGAGGAACTTAACGTCGCCTGTATACAGATAATGCTCCCACAGATGCTGGCACATCCATGCGCCGCCCGTAGGCCACAGACCCGACGGAGCCTTGTCTATGGCTCCCGTTACGCGCCAGATGTCGGTGTTATGATGCAGCACCCATCCGTCGGCTCCGTACATTATTGCTGCCGACTGGTGTCCTGTCTCGCTCACGTCCTTAATAAGACCGAACAGCGGACCGTTGAGTTCGGTAAGGTTTGTCGACTCAGCCGGCCAGTAGTTCATCTCAAGATTGATGTTGCAAGTATATTTGCTGTCCCACGACGGCAGCATTTTGTCGTTCCATATTCCCTGCAGCGTAGGGGGCTGTGTGCCCGGCTGCGAGGTGCATATCAGCAGATAGCGGCCAAACTGGAAGTATGTCTCAACCAGATGCAGGTCGGTCTGTTTCTTGAACAACTCAATACGCTTGTCGGTTGTCGTTGACGCAAAGGCATCATCGCCCAAATCCAGTTTCACGCGGTCATACATAGTCTTGTATTTCTTAACGTGTGCCGCCTTGATAGTGTTGAAGTCCTTCGTCAGCGCCTCTTTAAGAGCCGCCTCAGAGCGCAGCGTGTCGTTGCCGCTGATGTCCTTATAATTGTTGAAGTTAGTGGCTATAGTCAGATAAATAGTGGCCTCGTCGGCACCGCTGATTTGTAGCACTCCGTCACGACTACGCATGCTTCCGCCTTTTACTGTAGCCGTAGCCCTGCCCGTAAACGTTACCTTGCCTTTCTGTCCTTCATGCCATCCGCTCACGCCACTCAGCACAATCTCGTTGCCTTCCGACTTAATTGTCACGTCCTGCTGCGGCGATGTCATCTGCGCATTGCAGGTTATCATGCCTTTCTTGCTTGCAGTGAGGTGTATGGCTATTACGTTTCCTGCCAGCGACGATATATATTCTCTCTGATAGGTTACGCCGTTGCTTGTATATCTCGTTATGGCGCGGGCAGAGTCGAGACTCAGTTCACGGTAGTAGTTGGTGTATTCGCCGTTGCCGGGAAAGTTGATATACAGGTCGCCAAACGGCTGATAAGGCATACCGCTGTTGGTGTTTGCCTGCACGTGTGCCGTAGCCATGTCCTGCGCCTCCTTATATTTGCCCTCCCATACCAGTTGTCTTATCTTTGGCAGATACTCCTTAGCCTCCGGGTTGGCGTTGTTGTTGGGCCTTCCTGCCCATATTGTCTCTTCGTTGAGCTGCAGACGCTCAGAGCCTGGCGTACCAAATATCATGGCACCCAGTCGACTGTTGCCTATCGGCAGCGCCTCAGTCCATGTGTATGCCGGTCTGTCGTACCACAGCACATGCTTGTTTTCAGCCATGCCTTCAGTTGCAGTCATCAGGCATACGGCTGCCAGCAATGTTGTCTTTAGTAGTGTTTTTCTCATTTATTTCTTAGGTGTAAATCTTAGTGCGTTCTCGTCTTCAATAGTAACCTTGCTCTCGTCGAGCTTTGATGCGTCGAGATTGAAGGTGTCAATAAAGAATTTATAAACAGCGTTACGCTTGTTGTCGCCGAAGTCGTGGCGCTCTTTCGGCAGATGAATGTTGCTCACCTTGTCAGTAGCGCCATAAAATCCGTAAATGCGCCGCAGGTAAGGATATTCCAGTTCGGGAGTTGTCGATGTCCAGTCGCCTCCGTCGCTCACCAGCATCATAGGCTTTGGGGCAAACATTGCAGCCAGTTCGGCATTACATGTGCCTCCTCCAGCCAACTGTATCGGCATTCCGCTCTCACACGGACAGCCGCCGTCGAACCACGACGATACGCTTACCACAGGATTGGCAGCTGTATATCTGTCGTCGAGTACAGTCAGCAGCACCGTCTGAGTGCCGCCTCCCGAGCCTCCGTTCACGCCTATCCGTTTGGTGTCTACGTCCTTGCGCTGTATCATCCAGTCGAGTATCCTTATTCCGTTTAAAGCCTGCATCACGTGAGCCTCTGATGTCTGGTGCGCCTTGCTGCCCACTTCGTCAGCCGATTCGCCCCATCCCCACAGGTCATAGTCTACACATATCGCTCCCATGCGCGCCAGCGTGCCCAGTCTCAACTGCTGCACCTTGCCGTAGCGTCCGTTACTGAAGTGGCCGTTGGGGCATATTATCAGCGGATGCTTTCCCTTGCCTGTAGGGGCGTAGATAGATCCGCACACCGTATGACCGTTAACCGTCTTCAGTCTGAAGTTCTGCACGGTATAACCTTCAAACTTCCTAATCTTTGAGTATTCGGGCTTCTCCTTGGAGCATAGCGGCAGCAGTTTGTCAATGCCGAGTCGCTCTCTCACTTCCTTTCGCAGCGTGTCTCGCCGTGCCTCCCATTCAGTTTTGTTGCTGTATAGCGACGTCAGCCAGTTTATCATCTTCTGTCCGTCTTCAGGCTGTCTGCGCGGATATTCGTAAGGCTTAATCTTATACAGCTTGTCGTTCTGCTTAACGGCTTTGAAGTCGAATGGCGACAAGATGTTGTTGAGAGTCTCTTCGAGAGAGTAGGGACGCACACGGAAGTCGGCATACTCCAACTTCAGTCCCGTTGTGTCAACGTTGTATTTCAGTCTAACACCGAATCTCGCCGACACGTCTTTCAGCACGTCGCTCAGCGGTCTTGTATATTTGTTCTCAAAAGTTTGAGCTCCGGCACTCATGCTCAGTAGCATCAGTGCCGGTATTATAATGCGTTTCATTTCTTGTTTATTTTATAAGTCAGTTTACCCAGACCGTCCCTCTTGGCGGCTAGTTTGCCGTTGAAGAACAGCATCAGGCCCTTGCCCTGATGATAGCGCTGTCCGTCCTTGTCGTACACGATGGCAATGTTGTTGCCGCGATAGCTTATGTTGTCCAGGCAGAAATAGTTCCATGTGCCTTCGGGCACAAGCGGATTGACAACTATGCTGCCGTCTGCCTGCGGTCTTAGTCCTGCAATACCTGTTATCACAAGGTCGGCAAACGTAGAGTGATTGTAGTATCTGCTGCGCTCGCGGTCGCCCATCAGCCATGCTCCGTTCTTCTCGTCGAGATATTCGCCTATATACGGGCGTCCTCTGTGATGCTGGCTCTCAACATACAGTTTCATCTGTTTGAAGAATGTAGAGTCGCCCACAACAGGGTCGGGATATGTGTTTATGTAGTTTGCCATTGCCGTAAGCGTCTGACTTGTGGCAAAAGGCCATACGGCACCGTCCCATTCGCATTTGCCCACTCCGTGAGTTCTAAACTGAGGATGTCTTCTCTCAGCCGTTGTCAGTCCGTAAGGAGCAGAGAATCCTTTCTCGTCCTCCACCTGTTTCCATGCCTCGTCATATCTCTTTGCGTCAGGCAGGTTGAAATACCAGGGGATAAATCCTATAGCCTCGCGCACGGCAGCCAGAGTGTCGCCTCTCATAGTCTCGAAGAACGACTGCTTCTCGCTCCACAGATTTGTCTGTATCAGGTTCTTTATCGTATCTGCCTCCATGGCATATTCTTTCGCCTTTTTGGTGTCGCCTGCCAGCTTGTTCAGTTCGGCCAGCGCCATTGCGTTGCCGTACATATAGCTGTTTATTGTCGGACGTGCATACTGTTTGCGTCTTCCGCCGCTTATACTCTCTTCCATACCGTCCTGCACGTCGCCCTGCCAGTAGAGTCCGCTCTTCAGTCGGTTGGTTCTCTTCCATCGTGCGTATTCCTCTTCGAGCGACGGTTTCAGTGCCGTTACGAACGCAGTGTCGCCAAGCACCTTGTAAGCCTCATACACTGCAGCCGGGTTCCATGAACTGAACTTGTTCATCTTCTGCATGGCCTTGCCGTCGTTGCCGTGATACCATGTGTTCAGTATCTGGTGCAGATATGTAGAGTCGCGCAGCCAGCGTGTCTCCATTATGTGATGTCCCACGGCGCAGGCAATGAGATTATACTTGTCGGCATAAGAGCGCTGAACAAGAAACTCCGTCATGCCCAGTCCTACGGGAGTGCGCTTAATGTGCTTGCGCAGCGACCACCAGCGGAAATAGTAAATCTCCTCCATGTCCTTGTCGGGACAGTCAAACAGCGGGATGTTCTTGCTCATCCATTCAGACGACTTGCTGTTAGGTATGTCCGTAACTATGTTCTCGTCCTCCATCGTGTTGAAGTATTCGGCATAGTGGGCATAGTAGTCATATTTCAGTATTGCTGATGCCGAGTCGGCGTCTGCCGATGCAGTCTTCACGTTGGCGATAGAGAATGATGCCAACTTGTCCTGCTCGTCGGCACGCGGCATGTCAACATACTGGTCGGCAGGAGTCTCTATGCTCGGCTCAGTGAACAGGTCGCCTGTGCGGAACACTATACGTGTTATGGCGTCAACGGGCGTGTCGAACATACGTGCCGTTGCCTTCTTGCCGTTTACGAAATATGTTCCCACGTGTCCGTCAACCGACAGCTTAGCCGTGATATGATAAGTCTGTCCTGCCTCATAGTGCTTAACCATGCCTCCGTAGCGCGCTCCACCCTTCACCTTCATCGTTGCGGCAGAGTCGAGCACTATGCGTGAGCACATGTTGCCCTTGTCGTCAAGAAACTCTATGTTGAGCTGTCCGTGGTCGTTCTGTGCCGGCTTAACGTCAAAGTCTACCGTAAGTTCCTTCGTAGCCGGTATCACTTTCTCCACCTTGGCATAGTCATACGGATCCTTGTCGCTCAGTGTCAGCCATTCGCCGTTGAGCGTCACTGGTGCCCACAGCGGCGAGTATATGTTCCAGTCTTTCATGTCCTGCAGTTTGGCATACTTGCTGAAACTGCCTTCCGCGTGCTCCGTGGCTTTTGTCTTTACAGGCACAGGTATGCACGAAACCCACATATCCTCTTTGTTGTTGCTGTAAGTAACCCACAGGTTCTTGTCCGGCGGAGTGCCGTTGCCCTCCAGTATGCCTCGCGTGTACTGCGGACCGTAGCTCTTGTAGTTGCCCCAGTGGCGTTCGGGCGTAACCTCGCCGTTCACCAGGTTGAGCGTTGTATATTCCAGTCCGTCGTTACTCAGCGATATAGCCAGCGGCCAGCGATATTCAGAAGGGTTGTAAACCGTGGCATAAGTGCCGTCAGAAAGTCGCTGTCCCCATATCTTCGCGTTAGAGTTAACAAAGCCGTGAGCCCTCTTTGCCGGCTGTCGCCATGTGTTTCCGCCGTCGCTGCTTATACTTGTCAGCGCGTGCTTCCACAGTCCCACCTTGCGTCCGTCGGGCAGAGTGTATCCGCTGAACGCCTTATAGGGAGTTTTCAGCGGCAGTATGTCGTCGTTTCTGTCTGCCTCTTCAACCCACTGCATCCTGTACATCGGGTTAGCCAGAATCTCGTCGCAGGCCTTCACAAATTCTTTGTCCTTTGCCTTCTTATAATATGGATAGTCGGTGTTCTTTTCGTTAAATCCGTGGTTATAATATATAAA
The DNA here is from genome assembly GCA_000436695.1 of Prevotella sp. CAG:1185. Taxonomy (GTDB): domain Bacteria; phylum Bacteroidota; class Bacteroidia; order Bacteroidales; family Bacteroidaceae; genus Prevotella. The sequence continues at coordinate 25,580 of HF992628.1, forward strand.
GTATATCGGACCGAAAGTGCCGTCGGCCTTAATCTCCCTTACCACGCGGCCGATGCCGTTGCCGTCGTTGGGGTCGTCTTTCGGAGTGAGAGCCACACCGTAGTTGCCCATCGCAATGAGTCGGTTGCTCTTTGACACGTAGAAACCTACGCGCTGGTGCATTATCGCCTTCAGGTTCTTTGCCACCACGCCCGGCCATGTAGGCTTGGTGTATCCGTCGGGAACGTTATATTCTGGGAACAGCACCACCGGATCAGTCCATTTATATCCGTCTACAGATGTCTGAAGCATGGTCTTTCCGGGCGGCTCATGCTCACTTCTCGGGTCGGTCAGATAGTGCATGTAGAACTTACCGTTCCAGTATGCCATCATGGGCTGATGGTTATACAGCGCGCCCTGTTCGCCCCTCATGGTCTGAATGCTGTGAACTCCTACCACGGGCGACAGTCCGCCGTCATGGCGTGCCGGCGTTGCCACTGTTGTTCCTGTGTAATGCACGGCGTCGCGGTTCTCCTTTATCAGGTTCTTCACAATCTCCTCGTCTGCCATGAACACAGTGCCGTGCTTATGACCTACCGGGAAGCTCACCGCACCTGTCTGATCCTGAAAATGCACAAAGTCTCTTGTCCTTGCGGCACCATATATGCCGTGGCGGTAAGAGTCGTAATATATGTAATACCATCCTTTCACGAATGCCGTTGTAGGACCTTCGCAGAAGCTCTCTGTAAACGGTTCTGATGCCTTGCTCCACGGGCCGTAAGGCGACTTGGCGAACGCTACCTTGATGTTGCGCTGGTCTCTCGAGTTATCCTTCAGCACCATCACATAGTCGTCCTTGCCTCTCTTCAGCAGAGTGGCGTCAATGCAGCTGAAGTCGGGGTCGATAAGCACCTTTGCCTTGCTGAACTTCTTGAAGTCTTTTGTTGTTACGTAGTACAGACGGTGATTGTTGTAGTGGTCTTCTTGATAGTCGGGAAACTTGCCCGGCACGCACGATGCCCACACAACCATATATTGCTTCTTTACGTCATCGTAAAACAGCTCCGGCGCCCACACGTTAACCGTTGTCGGGTCGGTCATCACGTTTATCAGTCTTGGCTTGCTCCAGTGTATAAGGTCTTTCGACGAAGCGTATCCGAAGCCTTTGTCGCCCTTCCAGCTTGAAGTCCACACCAGATGAAACGTTCCGTCGGGTCCCTTAACAATCGAAGGGTCGCGCATCACCTTCTGAACTCCCACTTCCGGGCGCAGGAAAGTGCCTTGTATGGTGTCCCATCTCATTCCGTCGTAGCTGTAGATAAAGCGCAGTCCTTCATTGGCAGGCTCATGGAACGAAGTGGAAACGTAAATGTCTTTCGCTAAAGAAAGATTGGGTGCCGCCGTTGAAAATATAACGATGGCAGACAAAAAAAGTTTTCTCATTTCAGTTTTTCTCGTTTATGTGTATGACGCTACGATTTAAGGTTTGTAATCATATTAAATAACGTAACGGCAAATTTTTTATTATAATAATGTGTGTTTTTGTCCCGTCAGTGCCCCGTCAGCCGTTCTCGCGTCATGTCGTCCGTGCTGCCGATAAGCCGTAATATAGTCTCCGTCGCGCGCATCCCTGGTCTCTGTCGTAGCGCTTTTGTTCCGGAAATATGTTTGTTATACTTTTTTAAACCAATTGACAGCCTCATGCATTATGAATGTAAACATTATTTTGTACTTTTGTACAAAAGTTTACGGACACGGCTTTTTGAGCGTGATAATGTCGCCTTTTATCCGTGTTTTGTGATGCTTTAATATTGCTGCTACTGTCATGTCTTACACATTGAGACTTGCGGCGCACCGTAAAAAGGAAAGAATAAAATCTGACAAGACAAAAATAACAAGCCTATGAAGTTGAGATTGTGTTTATTTCTTATGGCCTGCTTCACGTTCCTGAGCAACGGTCAGGCCAGCGTCAACGTTTTTAACATCAAGGGCCGCGTTATCGACAAGGCAGGACGCGGCATAAGCGGAGTGGTGGTAAACAACGGTGCGGCATTTACTCGCACCGATGCCAACGGCAACTGGGCATTGCGCACCGACACGTTTGTCAGCAAGTTTATAAGCATATCCACTCCGGCTGCCTACAAACTGCCGTCTAAAAACAGCATTGCATCTGGCTTTTACGTGCCTGTTAAGAAGGCTGTGGGCTTAAAGAGCTGCAACTTTGTGCTTGAAAAGCGGGCAAAGCAGAGCGACAAGTTCTATTATATTGCTATATCCGACCCGCAGATGCTCAACGCTTCCGACATGAAAAGATGGAACACTGAGTTTGTGCCAGATATGCGTTCTGTTGTCGACTCGCTCAGCAAGACACGTGATGTCGTGGGCATCACCGTTGGCGACATGGTGTTCGACAACATGCCTTTCTTGCGCAATTACGCTTCGTCGTTCAAGAACATGAAGATAACCATGTTTCAGTGTATCGGCAATCACGACTTTGACAAGCGCTACAAGGGACTCAACAACGAGCGCTTGGGCACAGGAGCTTACGGTGAGATGATTTACGGCAGCCTGTTCGGACCTGTGGACTATTCGTTCAACATCGGCAAGGCGCACGTCATAACGATGAAGAACATCAACTATAAGGGCAACAAGGTGTATGTTGAATATATGACTGAAAACCAGCTGCGCTGGCTCGCCAACGACCTGAAGTTTGTGCCTAAAGGCTCGCTCGTCATCCTTAATATGCACGCTGCCGGATGGAACAAGGACGACCCTGCACAGAACATGCGCGGAGTGGCAGCCCTGCAGAAGTTGCTCGTCGGCTATAAGGTTCATGTGTTCTGCGGTCACACTCACTATTTTCAGAACGTGTCGGTTAACGCCAGTCTCTATCAGCACAACATAGGGGCTGCCAGCGGAGCCTGGTGGAACGGATGGCTCAACCGCTGCGGAACGCCTAACGGATATCTGGTTGTAGACGTCAGCGGCACCAACGTCGACTGGCAGTATAAGTCTACGGGCTTCCCCTTCTCTTATCAGATGACGCTCTACGACAAAGGCGAGTTTGGCACACAGCCCGGATATGTCGTTGCCAACATCTGGGATACCGACGCCGCAAGCAAGGTTGAATGGTATCAGGACAACAAACTTATGGGTACAATGCAGCGCTTCACGGGCGTTGACTTCGACTTCGGCTCGCGCCTTATTCCCTTCGGCCGTCCTGCCAACACGTCGCATCTGTTCAGATGCAAGCCTGTGGGCAAGTATAAGGAGATAAAGATTGTGGTTACTAACCCCTCCGGACGCAAGATGACAGGCGTTATCAGGCCTAGTGTTTCTGTGATAGCTCATCGTGGCGGTGCTGGCCTTTATCCCGAGAACACCATCGAGGCAATGCTCAATGCCGTCAAACTCGGTGTAACTGACCTTGAGATGGACTTGCACGTAACAAAGGATGGGGTGGTGGTTGTGTCGCACGACCCATACGTGATAGGCTACGGAAAGAAGTATCCTATATATTCGCTCACATGGAAACAGCTTACTGCCAAGGTCATAGGCAACGTTAAAGACCCTGCTTTCCCTAACAGCAAGCGCCTCTATACTCACGTGCCAAAGCTGACAACGCTTATTGACTCGGTTGAAACTTACTGCCATCTTCACCGTCTGCCGCCGGTAAGATATACCATTGAGATTAAGTCGGACCCGTCTACAGACGGTAAGCTGACGCCCGACTACAAGACTTTTACCGACCAGTGTATCAAGGCTATCGGTTCGCGTAACCTCGGAGCGCGCCTGCTTCTGCAGAGTTTTGATGTGCGCACGCTTAAATATGTTCACTCCAGATACCCGTCAGCACGTTTGCTCTATCTCATAGACAGCACCTCGGGCACTTACGACAAGGCAATGGCAGCCCTCGGATTTGTGCCTTACGCCATCGGTCCTGATTATACCATGGTCAATTCTGCCTTCGTTTCTAAGGCTAAGTCGGCAGGAATGCGTGTCATTCCTTACACCGTCGACACTAAGGCTGATGCTCAGAAGATGGTCAAGGCAGGTGTTAATGCCATAATAACCAACTATCCCGACAGGATGTTCGGATGGATAAAATAGCGTTGTTTTCAGCTTATACCGCCATCATTGCATGGCATTGACATGTTGATATAAAGCAAGGCGTTGCTTATTTTTTTTCTTCTTGTGATGATGGGCCGGACTTTCTATCACCGGCCCTTTTTCGTGTCCTTACGTCATGTGTCTGCTTATGGCGCGTAGGGTGTGGTTGTGCCTGCTTGTGTGTCGTTCCGTATGCTGTTCGTAAAGCCAAGTTGTTATTATGATTCGGTCTGTATTTTTGCTTAATATAGAGCGGAATTTCGTTATCCTTTTTAGCAGGCATAGCGAGCTGTGTCAATGAAAATATAACAGAAAGACTGGCTGAAAGCATGAATGTGCGAAGTGGATTAAACTGTGTGCGGTCTAATAAAAAACATATTATTCTTTTGTATATCAAGATAAAATCATTATTTTTGCACAAAATCACAGTACTATGATTATGTGCAAAAATAATGATTTTATAAAAGAGATAACAGACTATATCCGTTCTGTTCTGGATGAGAAAGTAACTCTTTATCCCTTGGAGAAACGTCTGTCGGATGCCATCCCTATTGCCATAACACAGAATTTCAGACTGTTCAGTCTAATTCCTGCTTGTATTAAATGTAAGTAAAATTCCTGCTATTTTATCATTATGTCAATTCGGCTTTGTGCGTAATATCATGCCTGAAATATCGTTTTATTTGCCGTTTGCATACCTTTTAAGGGCCGTCAACTGACTTTTTATGTGCCGTTTCACCTTTATATATACATAAAAGGCATGCTTCAGCGTCTGCTGTAGCATGCCTTTTGTCTTCTCGTTTGTCGTCTTTCGTCCTGCGTTTTGCGTCCTTTTGCAGTCCCGTTTGCCGCCTTTTGCATTTCTGTTCCCTTCTGTAATTTGCACATATTCTATATGTCGTCACTCATCTTTCTGTCATTCAGCGTTTTGTTTTTGCCCATTCTTAATCGCAATTTTGCGGTGCTGAATGTGTTTTCAGCAATGCATCGCGTATCTTGGATGTTATGTCAAATCAATGTGTAAGTAAAATGCTCGAATAGCTGTCTTTGTGCGTATTCTGTATTTAAATGTTATTATTTTATGAAATAAATGTAATATTTTCACTGATTATTGTTTCATATTGACAATTATTTATTATCTTTGCCGTTACGTTTGTAATTAATTTAAATAAAATATGAGTAAATTGATAAAGCCCGTAGACTATAAGCCGCTGCTTACGATGCGGCAGACAGAGCAGGGCATAAAACTTATAAAGGATTTCTTTCAGCAGAATCTTTCAACGGAGCTTCGCCTCCATCGTGTAACGGCACCGCTGTTTGTTCTTAAAGGTCTTGGCATTAACGACGACCTTAACGGCGTTGAGCGCCCTGTTACGTTCCCTATAAAAGACCTTGGCGACGCTGAGGCTGAGGTGGTTCACTCTCTTGCCAAATGGAAAAGACTTACTTTGGCTGAGTATAACATCGAACCGGGCTATGGCGTATATGCCGACATGAACGCCATAAGGGCTGACGAGGAACTGGATAATCTTCATTCGCTTTATGTGGATCAGTGGGACTGGGAGATGGTTATGACGCGCGAGCAGCGCAACCTCGACTTCCTTAAGGACATTGTGCGCCGTATATATGCAGCCATCCGCCGCACCGAATATCTTGTTTGCGAGAGTTATTCCGTAATAAAGCCGTTCCTGCCTTCAGAGATACATTTCATCCACAGTGAAGACTTGTTGCAGATGTATCCCGACAAGGACGTTAAGGAGCGTGAGAATCTGATATGTAAGAAATATGGTGCCGTGTTCATCATCGGCATCGGCGACAAACTGTCTGACGGCAAGCCTCACGACGGTCGCGCTCCTGACTACGACGACTGGACTACGCCTAACAGCGACGGTCGTAAAGGACTCAACGGCGACATCCTTATATGGTATCCCACGCTCAACCGTGCAGTAGAGCTGTCGTCGATGGGCATACGTGTAGACAAAGAAGCATTGCTGCGCCAGTTGAAGCTGACAGGTCAGGAGTCGCGTGTCAATCTCTATTTCCACAAGAAGCTCCTTGCCGGTGAGTTGCCGTTAAGTATAGGTGGCGGAATAGGCCAGAGTCGCCTTTGCCTTGTCCTTCTACATAAAGCCCACCTAGGCGAAATCCAAGCCAGCATCTGGCCCGAAGACATGATAGAAGAATGTAAGAAGTTGGGAATGGCGATTATATAATTCACGTGAAGTAATTCATAATTCACAATTCATAATTCATAATTGGGTTGCGCTGAAAAATTATTTTTTTGTTTTCGGCACTTTTTGAAAAAATAAAATGGCCTTTTTGTGACTACCTTGTGCAAAAGGTCGTCACAGCCGGTTGCGCCTTGATTCAGCGCGGGGATATATGTGTAAGTTATTGTGTTCGTGAAAGTTACAAAATTAATGTTCGCTCAGATTTCTCGACTGAAAACGAAACAGATATAGTCATTTTGGAGTTAAAGTAGTTAGAGTAGTTATCGCTCACTTAGGTGAGCTAGGAGTTAGAGTCATATGCTTTGTGTATTCTTATCCAAAGATAGCCACAAAACTATTGGATTTTTCACTCTTCGTTCTTCACTTAAATAAGCACTACGTTGGCTATTGACTCTAACTCCTAGCCAACTTGTTGGCGATAACTACTTTAACTCCTTCGCGATTTTGCTCTCAAAAGTGTGATAGGGTGACTAGGCACTTTATAAACTTTTCGTATATACGTAAAAAAATAAAATAAATGGGGGGTATTATACGTCATTTAATTTTTTTTTGCGCGTACGTATAAAATGTTTATATAGGAGGGTGTCAAGGGTGTCACACTCTTAAAGGAGTTAGAGTAGTTAAAGTAGTTATCGCTCACTGAGGTGAGCTAGAAGTTAAAGTCATATGCTTTGTGTATTCTTATCCAAAGATAGCCACAAGACTATTCTAAAATATCCCACAAGACATTTGAATTTTTCACTCTTCACTCTTCGTTCTTCACTTAAATAATGCTCCTTGAAAAAATTTTTTTTGAAATAAATTTGCGAAAAAATTTGTTGGAATCAAAAAATATGTGTACCTTTGCATCGCAATTAAGAAAAACGATGGTCCCGTGGCTCAACTGAATAGAGCATCTGACTA
>HF992629.1 GCA_000436695.1 Prevotella sp. CAG:1185
ATTCTATCTCTTGGTAAGAGATGGACATCGTTTTTCATAAAAATCCTTACACCTTATTATATTTATATATATAGGCCAATATTATTTAATATTGACATTTGTTTCAGTATTTTGTTTTTACATTTCTTTATTATTTGCATGCAAGTCATACATGCGATACTAATACCTTATTTAAAAATAACATTTAGCATGTTATTTCTCCACTGAATGTATGGCAACAAGCTTTAATGATTTTAAAGGCCGGATACGAACATCAGGCAAGACGGAGAGCAGGCGGCACATAATCAATCGCGTTGGCTACATCTGTACCGCCCGACCAATTAAATTAAGGCGATTAGCATTGGCGTCAAGACAGCCATGACACTCCCCTGCCCCGTCATCCTACATCGCCACACACAACTTTGCCGTTTTAAAGAAATAAGTCTACGGTTTACGCACAAAAAGTGGCCGAGTTTTGATGCAAAAGTGGCCGAGTTACGGGTCGTAAACGGGCCATTAACAGTTTGAAAGTAGACACATGATATTTGGTTAACAAAATAGCATTATTCTATATTGTACATTTAAATGTATAAGCATTATCATATAAAAATGTTACGATCTTCAGGGCGTTTTTATTGATACACATTTCAAAAGGGGTAAATCTATTAAATATTTCACCACCTTACATACATGAGTAATGCCCGAAAACGATGAATAAAGAAAAAGATGCGGAATGGGAAGAAGAGTAAAAGCTAAGGCAACAGACGAGGTTTCTGGTGGCTAAAATGTCATCAATGATGTATGTTGCATACTAATAAAAAAGATAAGCCGATAAACACTTTACCGCAAGACAGGCTTAACTATATGAAAAAGGCGCAATACATCATGCCAAACATTTATGATGTATTGCGCCAAGCCGGACACATACTTAATCTTTATATGCCGGAGGTATTATTTGTAAGAAGTTATTTCTTCAATATTTTCTGCGACGAGCCGTCGTCATAACGCACAACGTATACACCTTTGGACAGATTATCGATACCGGTGCTGCACTGTCTGCCGTATACATCATAAACGGCAACTATACTGCGGGGAAGGGTAAATTCGGTTGTCTGACTTATACCTGATGTCTGAAGATTTTCTATCATGCTGTCCAAGCAGGCTATTCTCTTTCCTATTTTGTCATTAATTTCATCAATCTGAGACTGCAGACTGTTGGCACATTCTGTGGGATATACCGTTTTATGCAGGTTCATGCTTTCTTCGAGCGCACCACCATAAGCCTGTGCCACAGAGTCGAGAGCGTTTGCTACGGTTTCAGCCAATGTTGGTTTTATGCTCTCCCACTGATTTTTATATTCGGCAACAAACTTCCCGTTATTGAAGAGCTGCGGATAATAGAAGTAATCCAGCCTGTGCATAGAGCTCCAACTGTCGTAGGCGTCGGTCTTGAACGAGGAATCAAAATCCCACAGCGGGCCCATCATCAGTTTTGTTGAATACGGATTGCTCTCATCATAGTCATGCTTATACATATACATGTTTGTGCCTGCCGCATCGTCAGAATTAAGAATGTCGTGCACAAGTATCCATTTGGCAAACGAGGCAAGGTCTATGTATTCGTCGATATCCGCGCCCGAATAAAGAGCATCTTCAAAATCATTAATGTATGTCTGTATATTGCCCGTTATGGCGTCATCCACGTCTTCTGCGTCAGGATACTTGTAAGTCCACCCCATGACAGAGTTCTGATGGCCGGTTTTAAAATACAGGTCTTCGTTCCACCAATAGGCATCGTTCTCTATAAGATAGCCCGACTTCTTGATGTCAACTCTTTTGTCGCCGCGCTCTATGGCATCTGTAAGATAATACATTCCCATATACTTGCCGTTCATGACAAGATTGACGAATGTATAGCCTGGAGTCCACTCCAGTCCGACATACTTGCTCAAGGCAAAACCTAGTACATTGAGGATGTTGCTCTCAGAATTGGCAAAGCCAGGATTCCATGTGCTTATCTTCAGCATGTTCCAGTCTTTCTCCTTATAGTCTTCATCACCACGAAAAAGCATGTCAAACTTCTTCGACAGCTTCAGTTTGTAAGGTTTCTGTCCTTCTGACGCACCTGTGCTGTTACCGCGTATTTTCATTCTCACGCCCGACTCGTCCTTAACATATTCGCCAGAGTCATAAAGCGTGTCTGTACCAAGAGTCATCACCAGTCTTCCGGCAACATATTCGTTGGCCGTGATACCGGTTCCTACACATCCTTCAGGCGGATAAACGATGTCGCATGTAGGAAAGTCTCCGTTCTCGGTTGTAACAGTAAGTAATGGGATGTCAGGCCATTTGTCAGTAACGTTACTTTTTGCATTGGTAAATGTAAAGACAGAGACAATGCAAATAAAAAGTCCTTTTTTAGTCATAATTATTGGTTTTTCAGGTTATATTGTTTTTATTAAGTCATTTCAAATCTTCTCTTGTGGTGCTTGCGCAGACACTGCATATTGTCTGACTTGTAAAAGAAATACGGAACACGCAGGCCGCATTGTGCCTGCATATTCCGTATTTATGTCATTCATCATGGCTGCTTGCCGATGTATGCAAGTATACCGCCGTCAACGTAAAGGATGTGGCCGTTTACGAAATCGGAAGCGTCTGAAGCGAGGAACACTGCAGGGCCCATAAGGTCTTCAGGCGTGCCCCAGCGTGCGGCAGGAGTCTTAGATACGATGAAGCTGTCGAACGGATGGCGGCTGCCGTCCGGCTGACGCTCGCGCAAAGGTGCAGTCTGAGGAGTGGCGATGTAGCCCGGACCGATGCCGTTGCACTGTATGTTGTGCTCGCCAAACTCAGAGCAGATGTTGCGTGTAAGCATCTTCAGTCCGCCCTTGGCTGCTGCGTATGCCGAAACAGTCTCGCGGCCCAGCTCGCTCATCATTGAGCATACGTTGATAATCTTGCCGTGGCCTTTCTTTATCATGCCCGGTATTACGGCCTTAGACACGATGAAAGGTGCGTTAAGGTCGATGTCGACAACCTGACGGAAGTCCTCAACCGACATTTCTGTCATAGGTATACGCTTGATTATGCCGGCGTTGTTAACGAGGATGTCTATCGTGCCGAGTTCTTTCTCTATGTCGGCAACCATAGCCTTCACCTCGTCCTCTTTAGTAACGTCGCAGATATATCCTTTTGCGTCGATGCCCTTAGCCTTATAGTCGGCCAGAGCCTGATCCATGTGTTTCTGTGAGCGGCAGTTGAACGCAATCTTTGCGCCTGCCTGTGCGTAGGCCTCAGCGATGGCGAAGCCAATTCCGTAAGCGGCTCCTGTAACCAGCGCCACTTTTCCTTCAAGTGAGAATTTTTTTGAGAATGTATCCATAGGTTTGTTCTTTTTATGTAGGAGTTATAGTAGTTAAAAGTAGTTACCGCTCACAGCTGTGAGCTTAGGAGTTAAAGTCAAATGTCTTGCTGCTTTTAATCTATATAAACCAAGTTGCCGGCTTAAGGCGACAATGCATTTGACTTTAACTCCTTTAACTACTCTAACTTCTTTAACTACTGAAATATACTTTATTTCAAATCCGTTATCTTAGAGAAGTCCTGGTCGCCGTAGTCCTGGTTCTCGCCGCCCATACCCCAGATAAAGGTATAGTTGTGAGTGGCAGCGGCGCTGTGGATGCTCCATTCAGGAGACAGAACTGCCTGGTCGCCCTTCATCCAGATGTGACGTGTCTCGTCGATTTGTCCCATGAAGTGACATACGGCCTGGTCCTCGGGCACTTCAAAGTAGAAGTAAGCCTCCATGCGGCGGCTGTGAACGTGAGCCGGCATGGTGTTCCATACGCTGCCTGTGGCAAGCTCTGTCATACCCATCTGCAGCTGGCATGTGGGCAATACCTGTGAAACTATCATCTTGTTGATGTCGCGCTCGTTGCTCATCTCGAGCGAGCCCATGTGAGCTACAACGGCGTCGGCCTTTGTAATCTTCTTGCATGGATACTCCTTGTGGGCAGTAACGCTGTTGAAATAGAATTTAGCGGGGTTCTGCGGGTCCTTGCTGCTGAAGAACACGTCGCGGTCGCCGCGGCCGATATATAGAGCCTCCTTGAATCCGAGAGTGAATGTCTCGTCGCCAACCTTCACTACGCCCTCGCCCTGGCCTACATTGAATATTCCGACCTCACGGCGTGTTGTAAAGTAGTCGGCCTTAAGCGGGTCGATAGCCTCGAGCTTAAGTTCCTCGTTGACCGGCATTGCGCCGCCCACAACCATACGGTCGTACATAGAGTAAACCATATTTACCTCGTCAGCCGCAAAAACTTTCTCGATAAGGAAGTCACGGCGTATTCTCTTGGTGTCATAGCTTTTTGCATCCTCCGGATGCGCTGCATAGCGAATTTCGTAATTTGTTTTCATAAATGTATTTGTTATAGTATCTCTCATTAAAAATTGCACGGCAAAATATTGTCTGCCTTGCAAAGATACAAAAAATATGTCATGCCGTCAGATTTTTATACATGATTTAAGTTTAAAAGCATATATAATTGCAAAAAAAATTATATATTTGCCACATGAAACTAAAAATTATCTGCCTATGGTGAAAAAATGAAAATAAACTTACAACGACTAAAGATATATAGTGCTCGCTTTTTTTTACATATTTCCTGCAATCTTTTAGAGAATTGATTACCACAGCAAAAACGTAGAGACGCTTATACTTCACTGAAGTGTGATATTTAAAATCTTATTGACAAGGTGATGCGGAACGTAATTTAGAATGAGCGCGGGCCTGGCACCTGTATTTTCAACAGTGTGCAAGACTTTACTGGGAATGAAACTTTAATACATATTGTTAAAATGAAGAATCTTAATAAAAAATTATTTGGGAATATTCTGGTTATTTTATTGGCGATAATATCCGGAATGACATTTTCATCCTGCAGCAGCGACGAAGAAAACAGCATTGAGAATGAAATTTTTGTATACCTGCAAGGCGAATGGGTTACTACCCACATAAGTGAAGAAGACCATTTTATGCCAACCGACGGACAGTATCCTGTTGATTACAGCACAGACAAAGACATTACATCTGCTGATGACGAAGACTATACTGTAATCCGTTTTGACAAAAACAGCATGTGTACGCTGCTCGCATCAGGCTCTAAGGACGACATGGCCGAACTGCCAATGTCGGCAAGATTCAAGTTGGATGGCTACAAACTGTCTTGTCCGTTATTCTATGGTGACTTCACAAAATATGTCACCATCACAATGAAGTCTGACAATGAAATGGTGATGACACTCATTGACAACGGCACCGACTCAAGCGGAACCACACAATACACACAAATCACAACATTCAAGAGGTATAACTAAAACATTAACAAACTTATTATGAAAAAGATGTTACTCACTGTCTGCATAATGATGGTATGCGGACAATTATTCGCACAGTCAAACGACAGCTTGCAGACCGGCATCGACTCTGTTGCTGCCGAAGGACAAAAAGATTATCTTCAGACGAGCGACAGCATACAGACACAAATCGAACCACTTGCTGCCGAAGAACAAAAAGATTATCATCAATCGAATGACAGCTTACAGACGCGAATCGACTCACTTGAGAATGAGATTAAGACACTGTCAGCCAGCATTAAAGAAAAGGATACCGAAACAGAGAAAAAGGAAAAAGACCATTCTGTATGGGGACGCAAGAAGTTTCTCTCTATCGGATACGTCAGCCAGACTCTCTCTCCTAACTACGGAGACGACCTGAAAGGCAGTTTCGGCGTGTCATTGGTAAGCGGCCGCACAATATATCTGCACAAGAAACCGCTGTGGAACAGAGTGAAATTTGCCATTGACCTGGGTTGCGATATCAACTACACAAAGTATAAGGATTATGATGAAGAATACAACGACTACTATGAGGACGAGGAAACTCCGTCGTTGATCTCTGGCATGCACCAGTGTGATATAGGTTTCGTTATAGGCCCGTCGATAACAGTAAACCCTGTAGGCGACCTTAGAGTGTCTGCATATTTCCGCTTTGTTCCGTCTTACTCTATGCTCATTATCGACGATGAGGTTAACGGCAGCTACGTTTCGTTCTTCACTTACGGCGGCGAGGTGTCATGGAAAGCTATCGGCATAGGAGTTGAAGGAAGATTCGGCAACGGCAAATACGGCGCCATCATGTCGGACGATGATGTAAGCGACATCAAGCAGAAATACTCAACAACATCATTCAGAGCATATCTCTGCTTCCGTTTCTAATGCCCCGACGATTAGTTGACGGAAAAGAATATGCGTCATAAAACACAGATTAATATCCAGACATAACACTAAAACGTACAAAATAAAAACCAAGAGGGTGTGTCAAAATGTATGTTAATGTACATTTTGATGCACTTTTTTCATTTTGTGGAAAAAGACCCGTACTTTCACAAGCTCGGGCCTTTGTTGTCTCCTAAAGTTTTTGTAACTTTAGGAAAAATCAAAGTTACATGGCAAAATTACATTATATTGCTGGAATAATCGAAGAAAATCAGCAGATTAACGCAATAGAAACTGAGATTTAAGTAGTTAGGAGAAAATCGCAGAAGTTGGGTAGAGGACTGAAAACTATTTCAAAGCGGATTGGAGAAAGAGAACGGTTTCCTATTCGTTACCCGCCAGAAGTGCAGATTTAACAGTCGCCGCTTCGTTTGCTGCGTTCTGCGTAGATTTGCTTGTCAAGGATTAACTCGTTGATTTATAGTTTTGCAAACAAAAAAGAACGAGTATGACAAGGAGTACATTTCGCTTGCTGTTCTATGTGAACGGCAGCAAGGAGAAAAACGGAATTGTCCCCATCATGGGACGGGTTACAATCAACGGGACGGTGGCGCAGTTCAGTTGCAAGCGTAGCATCGCAAAGGAGCTTTGGGACGCAAAGGGCAACCGTGTCAAGGGCAAGAGCCGTGAAGCGAGGGAAACGAACCTTACGCTTGACAACATCAAGGCGCAAATCATCAAGCACTACCAGCGCATATCCGACCGTGAGGCGTATGTTACGGCTGAGATGGTGCGCAACGCCTACCAAGGTATCGGTAGCGAGTATGAAACGATACTCGGAGCATTTGACAAGGAGAACGCCAAGTTCCTGAAACGTGTCGGCAAAGACCGCTGCATGGGGTCTTACCGTGTAATGGTACGCTCACGGAACTATGTGGCGGCGTTCATCAAGTCGCGCTACAAGCGCAATGACATGTCAATGCTGGAACTTACTCCCGACTTCATCAAGGAGTTCTCTGTATTCCTTACAACGGAGCAAGGGTTGAAAAACGCTACCGTGTGGCTGGCCTGCATGTGGGTCAAGACGGTTGTTTCACGGGCGCATTACAACGGTCTGATACCGAGGAATCCGTTTGTACAGTTCCGTATCACGCCCAACGTGAAGGAACGGGAATATCTTACGGAGGGGGAAATCCGGCAGCTTATCGAGCATGAGTTTGCCGATGCTACGCTTGCTTTCACCCGTGACCTGTTCGTCTTTGCCTGTTTCACCGCACTCAGCTTCGCAGACATCAGGGAACTGACCACGGACGAGATTATGGACGTGAACGGCGAGAAGTGGATTATCTCCAAACGGCACAAGACGGGTGTACCGTTCCAAGTGAAGCTACTGGATATCCCGTTGCAAATAATCGGAAAGTACAGACCGTTCCAAAAGGACAATTCGGTTTTCGGCGAAATCAACTATTGGAACGTCTGCAAGAAGCTGAAAAAGGTTATCAGCGAGTGTGGCATAAACAAGCAAATCAGCTTTCATTGCTCAAGACATATTACTTTCTCTTACTCATTGAAAACAAGGGACTTACAAAGATTGTCAGCTTGACAGGTAACGACTTGGAAACCAGCA
>HF992630.1:0-6207 GCA_000436695.1 Prevotella sp. CAG:1185
TTTGGGAACATGCGGACATTCATTTAAAATTATTCTCTTCGGTAACTTTAATCGGCTTATATTCTGTATTTGCCGGCATCAGCCACAAACAATCTGCACCAGGCTCTATCTTCACCTTCTTTAAAGTAAATTCTCCGTCTATAAATGCAACAACGATGTCGCCATCCTGCGGATCTATTGACTTGTCAATCACAAGCAGATCGCCGTCATCAATGCCGCATCCTTTCATTGAATCGCCTACGGCACGTGCATAAAAAGTGGTTGCAGGATGCCTCACCAGTTCTCTGTTAAGATCTATGCTTTCAGACACATAATCTTGAGCCGGAGACGGAAAGCCTGCACGTATGCCTCCGTCAGCATAAGTAAGTTTCAACTCACTGCTGAGGTCGGCCGAATAAAGAATAAGACTCATCGCTTTATCTCGTTTTTTATCATGTCTTCTCTTACGAGTTCCTTCTCTGAAGCTGATAACTTTGGCAGTTTTACTCTGTCAGGACATTCTGCCTGATATGCCTTTACTTCATTTATAAGCAACTGCCAGTCATACAGAAACTCTTCTGAACAGCCATGTTTACGGTAAATATCCATCGCAGCTTCAAGTATTTCAGGAGCACAAATGTCATCTCCCTGAAATACTACAGCGGGTATATAGTTTGTTATACAATCTCTCAATAACCTTAACTGATCCTTCATTGCCAGTGTCTTGTTGAATTAAATATTGATATGTAATACTTTGTCTGTGACGTATGATAAGCATTCATTATGCTGGCCTTTAATGTATAAAGGTGTTATCCATAAAATCTTTGGCATAAATATGGCATAAGCAGTGCATGATAAATCTAAATTTGCATGATTATGCTATTTACGAAATAGTGCGCCACATTCATCTAGACAAAAAAATATAAAATATGTCACATATAATGGCAACCGAAAGATATTGCATCTATGGTAATGCATAATGCCAGATGTGCATGACAGATTTCAACTATTCGTAATCGTCGATAACCGAATTTATGAAGTCCATCATCGGTTTCCCGACTTTTAATATATCGGTCATCTCATCAAGCCATGTTGCCTTTGCGAAGAATGTATCAGGCACAGCCTTCCAGCAGCAATAGTCTTTCATACGGAGATACTTTATGAACTCATAGTCACGTGGAAATCCTGATGGAGCCGTTTTGAGACTTTCCAGTCCGAAGCCTTTTGGCGAATCCCAGGTTCCGTCTCCAGGCTGTCCAAAAAGTTCCAAGAACTTCTTACTTTCAACTATACCTCTCCATGTGTCAATGTTAGCCATTATCTCGTTTCTACAAGAAGTGAGGATATTTGTAGGAAGCCAATAATTGCCACATGACAACAAGCTGTGTCCTGGTTCAAAATGGATGTAATATCCTCCATGCAGTGCTTTCTTTCCATGAGCAGCTATATAAGCTCCGAGGTGAGTCTTGTAAGGTGACTTGTCTTGAGAAAAGCGTGTGTCACGATAAAAGCGGTATGTAACATCTTTTATTGTCAGATGCTTTACAGACGGGTCAAACTCTGTAATTCTCACAATTGCATCCTCTATACATTTCTCAAACTCTGCCTTAGCCGAGAGATATTCGTCCTTATGGTTGTTAAACCACTCTCTGTTATTGTTCTTCTTTATATTTTCAAGAAAATCGAATATTATTTTTGTTTGCATATCACTTACAGAAATTTAGAACTCAGGATTTTAGCCTTGCACAAAGAATATAAACTATAATTTAGAGCCTTCCATTATCTTTGGGCAGATATTGTCAAATGGACATTTTTCACAATGAGGCTTACGGCTTGTACAAACATATCTGCCATGAAGCAACAGCCAATGATGAGCATCAGTGGCATATTCTGCCGGAATGTTGGCCATAAGTTCGCTCTCCACTTTAAGCGGAGTATTAGCTTTGCGACTGACAAGTCCGAGCCTATGGCTTACACGGAACACATGAGTGTCAACCGCAATAACAGATCGGCCAAAAGCAACAGCCTGAATAACATTTGAGGTCTTGCGTCCTACTCCAGGAAGTTTTATCAATTTATCCATCGTGTCTGGCACTTCACCATTGAAATCTGTCATCAACATACGTGCCATACTTACCAGGTGCTGTGCCTTGGCATTAGGATAAGATATGCTCTTTATATACTCATAAACCTCATCAGCCTCGGCTTCAGCCATCGACTTGGCATCAGGATAACGCTCAAACAACTGTGGTGTTATCGAATTAACACGCTTGTCTGTACATTGGGCACTGAGAATTACAGCTACCAATAATTGAAAAACACTACCGAATTCTAATTCGGTAGTGACTTTCGGCATTTCTTTTTTGAAGTAATCAATTATATACTGATACCTATCCTTCCTGTTCATTTTCTTCAGCTGAAGCCTCAGTATTGTTCTCAAAATCTGTGATTCCGTTCTTCACCAGAATATTGTACCACTGATACAGTTTCTTAATGTCGCTGTCGTGTACTCTGTCCTGATCAAAGTCGGGAAGAACTTTTGCAAAATGATCGCGAAGCTCTTTAGAAGAACATTTCTTATAGTTAATAGAAACCTCAGCGCCGTTCTCTACCTTATAAAGATCTGCAAGAATCTTTGTCAAAGGCACATCGTCTGCATTGGTGTACATTGCGATATCGTTAAGACTTGTAACGCTGTCGCTTGCAAACACCGGCATGCGCTTATGTGTTTCGTCAACTTTCTCAACTATTAAATTGGCCTTGCCTCTTGATTTCAGTATATAAAGGCCCGGTTTCCCTGAGATAGAAAGAATTGTCTGTTTCATCTTTATTATATACAAAAATTTATAATTAAATTAATTACACATTTACTCTAACTTAGCCAACGCTTCAAGTACGTCACTGATTTGCCTGTCAATGTCGCTTTTACCGTCGTTCAAAATAACATAGTCGCTCAATGCAGCCATCTCTTCTTGTAGCATCTGACGGTCAATCCATTCACATGCTTTCGCCATTGATATGCTATCGCGCTGCATCACTCTCTTAACTCTCACTTCCAGTGGAGCAGTAACACAAATAGTCTTATCAACAAGTTTGTCGAATCCGCTCGTAAATAATATAGCACATTCCATCCAAGTGTAACCCGACTTTATAAAGTCGTCAGCCACGGCAGGATGTACTATAGCATTTATCTTATTCATATTCTCCGGACTCTTTAACAGAAATGATGTCAGAGCGGCCTTGTTAAGTGTACCATCCACATAGGCACTCTCGCCCACAAGGGCTGTCAATCCAGCATGTATCTTATCAGATGTAGCCATCAGTCGCTTGGCAGCATCATCACAGCTATAGATCCTTATGCCATGTTTCTCCAGCATTCTGCAGATATAGCTTTTACCGCTTCCTATCCCTCCTGTAATTGCAACTTTCATCATTTGCTTTATTGCTCCTCGATAAGATAATCAACCTGATTTACGTCCATCCTTGCGTTACGCACTCCATGAGGAATATACCTCAGATAGATATTACACTTTTCTGACGGACTGTCAACCAGTTCATTATAGTCAACAATAACCTTAAATTTATCAGGCTGAATGGTTCTGAACATACTTGCGCCAACCGTAAACGTAACAGTGACACGCGACGGGAATGTACGCAATATTTTTCCTTCAGGCATATTTATTGCCACAATAGGCACTTCAACTTTCTCTTCAGTCAAGATGTCCGGGAATAAAGATATCTTCACCTTATCCGGCACATTCTTCACGCCACGTGTTTTTTGCAACGGTATCTGGCGTATCACCGTATCTGTCAAATTTACTATACTCAGACGCTCGGTATACACATATTTAATGCTGTCCAATACGTCACGTCTTGCATATATATCCACTGAATCAGGAGAAAACAGAACTTTGGCAAGGTAATAGCTTTGTCCAAGACCTATCTTTCCGTTCAATTTTACTGGCACACGTTTTTTTAGGCCATAATTAAAAAAGAATTCGTATTTGTCTGGCTTTACGCTCGTAATATGCGAAGAATTAAATAGCTGCTGATATATAAGTTTCTGCAGTTCTGCAGATGCAACAGTTCCTGTACCTGTCTTCTTCGCATAGCTGTTGAACTTTATCTTTATCGGACGTATCTTATTGCTGTATAAATATGCAAGAAGATAATAGCCCTTGTCACGTACCGTAACTCGTATATCAGTAGTTGTGTCGCTAGTCAGAACGACATTTTTAGGTATTTCTATCAAGGTGACAGGCACCTCTATTTCTTTTTCATAGGTCTCATTCAGGGTCATGAGCAACCAGAATGTACCGCTTAATATTAAGAAGAACAAGAAAATCAGAAACTCCTTGTTTACTGAACTAAACAAGAAGCTTCTGATAATTTTAAATATATGAAACAATTTTGAATCGTTCATTATTTGTTTTGACCGGCAGTAAGCTCTGATGATGTAACGTCAGCAAAAACGTAGCCTTTGTCTACACGGATAGTTACGCCTTTTGCAATTTCTATTTCAACAATATTTGTCGCAAGGTCTATTTTCTTAACTTCGCCATATATACCACCTCCAGTAACAACCTTTGTTCCTTCCTGAAGTGCATTCTGGAACTTGCGTATTTCTTTCTGCTTCTTCTGCTGAGGACGTATCATGAAGAACCACATGATAGCAAACACAGCTATCATAAGAATTAGAAAACTCATACTGCCACCTCCCTGCTGAGCTTGAGAAGCCAAAAACATAAATGTGTTCATTTCGTTAATTCAATTTTATTTATTAGTTAATTATTTTCTGTTATCACCCATAGGTTTCAATAGTACACCGGTATTTATCAAGTGTCTTGCTATGGTGTCCAGCATACCGTTTATATAGCCGGCACTCTTAGGAGTACTATAAACCTTTGCCAAATCAACATATTCATTAATAGTTACATTGACAGGGATATTGGCAAATGTAAGCATTTCGGCTATGGCTATCTGCATTATAACAACATCCATGTATGCCAAACGAGAAAAATCCCAGTTACGCGAAGTCTCGCTCATATAACGCTGATACTTGTCAGCATTCAATATTGTTGAGCGGAACAGCTTGCGTGCAAAGTCCTTATCCTCCTCATCCTTATATTCTGGCAGAAGTTCCTGCTTCTCATTATTGCTGGGATCGAAACGTTTAATCGTCTTCAAAACGAACGTATCAACAATTTCCTTGTCGTCATTCCAATAAAGACTCTTCTCCTCCAGCAAAGCATCAAGTTCTTCATTGTCCATAATGAATGTCTTGTATAACTTGCGCCACAGCTCGCGGTCGGCTTCATACGAAGCATCATCGCTAGCCATATAATCAAGGTATATACGGCTCTGCTTTATCTGTGCATACAGTTTTCTGACAAACTCGATATCATCATCCCATGTCTGTTTCTGAGTAGACATGAAATCGCACAATTGTTCGTTTGCCTCCAGTTGCATGGCAAACTTGTTGTCTACGAACTTGTCTGACGGCATTGCAGTCTTCTCGCGCGTAGCCCTTGCGACGTCGACATCATAGTGCTTGCGTGCCTCCTTAGACACAGCCACCATCAATGCCAATAAATAGTGATAAAGATGATATGCCTTTGAAAGGCTGAACAACAACTCTTTCTCCGCAACATCTATATTCCGATTGCCGTTTTGATAGTATGCATAGGTTAACTGGACTATCTTTATTCTAATTAATTCCCTGTTAATCATTATTTTATAGATATTTTCTACATTTAATACCTGCAAAAGTAGGCAAAAATAAGAATATTTGCAAGAAAACGGCATAGTTTTTATATGTTTTTATTGTTATTATTTGCTCATTAGAATAAAAAGTAATAACTTTGCATCGCTTTTTCAAAGCACAACGTGAAATTTATTCTCGTGTGATGGTGAATTAAGCACGTATTATTAACTTAATTTAGAGTAACACAACTATTATGAAAGAAATTGATGTAACTGGTAAAAAGAGAGACATCCTTGGTAAGAAATCAGCTAAGCACCTGAGAAAAGAGGGACTTATTCCATGTAACCTTTATGGTGAGGCTAAAGACGAAAACGGTGCTCCTAAAGCATTGGCATTCACATGCCCTATGAACGAGCTTCGTAAGATTGTCTACACTCCTCACATATACGTTATCAACCTTCACATTGACGGTGAGGCACACACAGCTATCCTGAAAGAGCTACAGTTCCATCCGGTAACAGACG
>HF992630.1:6244-16758 GCA_000436695.1 Prevotella sp. CAG:1185
CTCTTCTGCACGTTGATTTCTACGAGGTTAACGACCAGAAACCTATCACAATCGGTATTCCTGTTAAACTTACAGGTCTGGCTCAGGGTGTTCGCGATGGTGGACGTATGAACCTTTCTATCCGTAAGATTAACGTAACTGCTAAATATCAGGAAATACCTGAGCACCTTGACATTGACGTAACAAGCCTGAAGATCGGTAAGAGCATCAAGGTTGGTGATCTGCACTTCGAAGGTCTGGAAATGGCTACTGGTAAAGAGGTCGTTGTATGCTCTATCAAGGCTACTCGTAAGTCTGCAGCTGCCAGCAGCAGCGATGCTGACGCTGAATAACATTTAGTATGTTATGGAGAAATACTTGATTGTTGGACTCGGCAATCCGGGTGATGAATACCGGAATACCAGACACAATACAGGATTTATGATATTGGACGCTTTTGCTAAGGCGTCCAATATTATTTTTGACGACCGCAGATATGGATTCGTCGGAGAAACATCCGTCAAGGGGCGCAAACTATTTTTGCTGAAGCCGACAACATACATGAATCTGAGTGGCAATGCCGTCAGATACTGGATGAATAAAGAGAACATTCCTCTTGAGCATCTTCTTGTCGTTGTTGACGATCTGTCATTGCCATTAGGCTCATTACGTCTTAAAGCCAGCGGAAGCAATGGCGGCCACAACGGACTCGGCAACATTCAGAGTGTTATAGGCACACAGAAATACTCACGCCTTAGAGTCGGAATAGGCAATGACTTTCCTAAAGGAGCACAAGTAGACTGGGTATTGGGCAAATACGACGACGAAGACATGCAGACACTTACACCGGCAATAGATACGGCTATTGAAATAATAAAAAGCTTTGTATTGGCTGGTGTAGATATAACTATGAATCAGTTTAACAAAAAGCATCAATAATGGCAGACACAGCGAGAATTGACAAATGGCTATGGGCGTCACGCATATTCAAGACACGCTCATTGGCTGCCAATGCATGCAAGAACGGAAGAGTGACCATAAACGGTGTAAACGTGAAACCGTCACACATGGTGAAGGCCGGCGAGACAGTTAATGTCAAGAAACCGCCCGTAACTTATTCATTTAAAATCTTGCAGTGCATAGAACAAAGGGTCGGAGCCAAACTGCTACCCGGCATTTATGAGAATGTAACTGATGCTAAGCAGTATGAAATTCTGGAAATGAACCGCATTAGCGGATTCATTGACCGCGCACGCGGAACAGGACGCCCAACAAAGAAAGAAAGAAGAAGTCTCGACGCTTTTATCGAACCGGCCGAATTTGGATTTGACGACTGGGACGATTCTTATGAAGATGATGACGACGAGTATTAATACAATAAATAAAATAATCATACACTATGAATAACATTGCTATATTTGCATCCGGAAGCGGAACTAACTGTGAGAATATTATAAAATATTTTAAATGCAACAAAGATATTAATGTAAGTCTAGTTGTGTGCAATAAACCTGATGCTTATGTTCTGACAAGAGCAGAAAAATGCAATGTTCCAAGTAAGGTTCTTACAAAACAGGAGATAAATAATCCTGATGTAATAATGCCATTGTTGAATGACTTTAGCATTGACTTCATAGTGCTTGCCGGCTTCTTGCTCATGGTTCCCGAATTTCTTATAAAGCAATATCCTAATAAAATAATCAACATACATCCGTCTTTACTTCCAAAATTCGGTGGCAAAGGCATGTATGGACATCATGTACATGAGGCTGTAAAGGCTGCTAACGAGACTGAAACTGGTATTACAATTCATTTTGTAAGTAATGTATGTGATGGTGGAACTATTATAAAGCAGTTCAAAACCCAACTCGCCCCAACAGACTCTGTTGAGGATATTGAAAGTAAAATCCATGAATTGGAGCAAGGACACTTTCCTCAAGTTATTGAAGAGGTGATTACAATGCAAGAAAAACGATGATCCGTTGTTGATTAAATGCAGCTAAATAAAAGAAGAACATCATAATATTCTTCTTTTATTTATATCAGTTAAACAATTCTGTTTTTGACGTATACCCGCATAGCTTAAATATTAAAATATTATGCTGATATACGTCAAAATTGTAAATATAGCATAAATAAAATAATTTCTTTTGTTTTTAACCAAAACAAGTATATGTTATCCGTTAGTTGGTTGAAGCAATAACAATTTAATTAGTATGTAATAAAAAAGGCACCACATTTCGTGATGCCTTTTGTTGTAGTGGATAGGGGAATCGAACCCCTATGCCAAGATTGAGAATCTTGTATCCTAACCATTAGATGAATCCACCATTATGCGGAAGATGAGGGATTCAAACCCCCGATACCCGTAAATGGGTATACCGGATTTCGAGTCCAGCGCATTCGGTCACTCTGCCAATCTTCCATGATATAGCGTCTGGAACTTATTTCTTTAAAGTATTTGCCGGCACAAAATACCGCTCACCAGATGTTACCATCATTTTTGCGTTTGCAAAGGTAACACTATTTTTTTAATTTACAAAATAAAAAACGGCAAATATCTCAAATGTTACCCTCTTTTTTCCAACTGACACTGTTCACCTCACCAATTATTGTTTAATATAGCTTGCCCAAAACAAATATTGATTTCTATTGCAAGCCATAAGTTCTATTCGAAAGAGAGTTTCGCCAGTCTGGCCTTAAGTTGTTCAACCTCAGACAGACGTATGCTTAACTTGATCTCACATGTTGTATCGTACGTCTGTGACACTATTCTCGGTTTCATCTCCTTGACAACGCGCATCACGTCATTCATCATGACATAGGGAAAATTATAAGTAACGACATCCTCCACTTGCCTAGTCTCAACATTAGAAGCTGCTATAGCCGCTGCGGCAGCAGTCTTATACGCAACTATAAGTCCGCTAGTACCAAGATTTACTCCCCCATAATACCTGACAACAACAATAAGGATATCTGTCAGTCCGCTGCTGTTTATCTGTCCAAGAATCGGTTTACCGGCTGTGCTGCTCGGTTCGCCGTCATCGTTAGCCCTAAAGTTCTTTCTTTCTGCACCAAGCATATATGCATAGCACACATGACGTGCGTCATAATATTTCTTTCTGTAAAAAGTCAATAAATCCTTTATATCATCTTCAGACTCCACATGATGTGAAAAAGCGAGGAACTTACTCCTCTTTTCAGAATAAGTTCCCTCGCCCACATTTGTTATAGTCTTAAATTCATCAATTACCATCAAGATGTATTTAAGTTATCGTTCTATAATTGCATTAAACAAGTTTATGGATTATAAGTCCTGAACGCAATTTTGGTTCAAACCATGTTGCCTTAGGCGGCATTATCTTGCCACTGTCTGCAATATCCATTATCTGTTTCATCGTTACAGGATAAAGGGCAAGAGCCATGCGCATTTCACCGCTGTCAACTCTACGTTTCAATTCCTCAAGTCCACGAAGTCCGCCGACGAAGTCTATACGCTTGTCAGAACGCAAATCCTTTATACCGAGTATCTCATCAAGAATGAGTCGGCTTGAAATATCAACATCAAGCACACCAATAGGATCTTTATCGTCGAAAGTTCCGGGCTTTGCTGTCAGACTATACCATTTGCCGTCGAGATAAAGAGAGAAATTGTGCAGATGATTAGGTTTATAAATTTCTGTACCTTTCTCTTCAACCTCAAAGTTCTTTTTCAAGGCATTGAGGAAATCCTCTGAACTCAGTCCATTGAGATCTTTAACTACTCTGTTATAGTCAAGAATTGTAAGCTGAGAAGCCTGGAAACAAACAGCCATAAAGTAATTATATTCTTCTGTGCCCTTATGGTTAGGATTCTGTTTTGCCTTTTCAGCACCAACAAGAGCAGCCGCAGCAGAGCGGTGGTGTCCGTCAGCAATATATAATGCCGGCATTTTTGCAAATTCTTTTGTCACCACGTCAATATCCTTGCGGTCTGATATAATCCAGAACTGATGGCGGAATCCGTCAACAGGAGCAATGAAGTCATACTCAGGCTCTGTCTTTGCATAACGCATTATCAGGTCATTAAGCACCGTATTGTCTGGATATGCGAAGAAGACAGGTTCAATGTTGGCATTGTTAACCCTTACATGTTTCATTCTATCCTCTTCCTTATCTCTACGGGTAAGCTCATGTTTCTTTATCACGCCGTTAAGATAATCGTCTACATAAGCGCATACAACAAGACCATATTGGGTCTTTCCGTTCATTGTCTGAGCATAGATATAATAATTATCCTTATCGTCCTGAACCAGCCAGCCTTTATCCTGGAACTTTTTGAAATTCTCGGCAGCCTTTTCATACACACGCGGATCATACTCACTTGTGCCAGGTTCAAAATCTATCTCAGGTTTAATGATATGATAAAGACTCTTCTCGTTGTTGCCAGCCTCTTTACGTGCCTCTTCCGAATCAAGCACGTCGTATGGTCTTGACTCAACCTCCTCAACATATTGCTTTGGAGGGCGTATACCTTTAAAAGGTTTTATTGTAGCCATAATATTATTTTTTATATTACAAATACGTTTGTCTCAATCTAAGACAAATTATTTATTAACCTGGAACTTTGTGCAGCCGTCCTTAAAGTAAGCATTGATCTGCTTTGCAGCAGCAATACCTGCATTAATGTTGGCCTCTGCGGTCTGAGCGCCCATTTTCTTAGGAGTACTGAAGTAGCGTCCTTCAAACTTAGCAAACTCTTCATCAGCGTCAGGTTTAATGTCTGTAATATATTTCAGGTCTGTTCGTTCAGCAAGAAGTTTGATCAACTCAGGCTCATTGATAACTTCCTTACGGGCTGTATTGATAACGATACTGCCTTTCTCCATCATATTTACCAGATTATAGTTGATGCTCTGCTTTGTTTCAGGTGTTGCAGGTATATGCAAAGAAACGATGTCACAATTCTTAAACAAATCTTCCTGTGAACCTACAGCCTTAACACCGGCCTCCTCAATCACTTCTTTCGGGCAGAAAGCGTCATATGCATATACATCCATACCGAAGCCCTTGGCTATGCGTGCTACATTACGGCCAACATTACCGAACGCCAAGATACCCAGTTTCTTTCCTTTCAGCTCAGTTCCAGCCTTGCCGTTATAGAAGTTTCTAACTGTATAAACAAGCAGACCAAACACGAGCTCAGCCACAGCATTAGAGTTCTGTCCTGGAGTGTTCTCAACAATCACACCCTTCTCCTTTGCATAAGCAGTGTCAATACTGTCGTATCCGGCTCCTGCACGTACAACAATCTTAAGGTTCTTTGCAGCATCAAGCACCGCTGGAGTAACCTTGTCAGAACGTACAATCATTGCGTCAGCGTCCTTAACGGCGTCAAGGAGCTGTGCAGCATCTGTATATTTCTCCAGTAAAACGAGTTCATTACCGGCACCTTCTATCTCTTTCTTTATTCCTTCAACAGCAACAGCAGCAAAAGGCTTCTCAGTTGCAACCAATACTTTCATTTTATTACGATTTAAGTTGTTAATAATCTCAGGAAAATAATCCCGATTGTTTAAAAATACAAGAGAAGCACACCCTGCCAGAGATTAATATTAAACAATAATCTACCCTCGCCGACGATATGCTTCTCCTGCATATTACGGCATGCCGAATAAGCACATCCGGCATGCCAAAATGGTTAATAGGTCACAGCATTAGTGCTGAGCCTCGAAGTCCTTCATGCACTTAACAAGAGCCTGAACACCTTCGATTGTCTGTGCATTATAGCAACTTGCACGGAAACCTCCAACAGAACGATGGCCTTTAATTCCGACCATACCCTGAGATGTTGCATACTCCAAGAACGGCTTCTCAAGATCAGCATATTCCTCGTTCATAACGAAGCAAATGTTCATCAGAGAGCGGTCCTCTGTATTAACAGTTCCGTGGAACAATTTATTTCTGTCTATTTCTGAATAAACGATGTCAGCACGCTCATGAGCCAGCTTATCCATAGCCTCTACTCCACCCATCTTCTTTATCCAACGGAGGTTTTCAAGAGCTGTATAGATAGGAACAACTGGAGGTGTGTTGAACATAGAACCCTTTTCTACATGTGTCTGATAATTCAGCATTGTAGGAATCTGTCGCGGTGCCTTGCCAAGCTCGTCATCCTTAACGATAACGATGGTAACACCTGCCATAGAAAGGTTCTTCTGTGCTCCGGCATAGATACATTTATATTTAGCCACGTCAACAGGACGGCTGAAAATATCTGATGACATATCACCAATCAAAGGAACATTAACATCAAGATCCTTGCGGATTTCAGTTCCATAGATTGTGTTGTTTGTTGTGATGTGCAGATAGTCAGCATCGTCAGGGCATGTCCATCCCTTAGGAATGTATGTATAGTTGGCATCAGCTGAAGAAGCCACCTCAACGACTTCGCCAAACAGCTTAGCCTCTTTCATGGCTTTCTTTGCCCATGTACCTGTATTCAGATATGCAGCTTTCTTTATAAGGAAGTTGTAAGGAACCATACAGAACTCAAGAGAAGCTCCGCCTCCCAAGAAGAGCACTGAATAGCCTTCTGGAACATTCAACAATTCTTTAATAAGTGCAACAGCCTCGTCTACAACAGGCTGAAAATCCTTTGCTCTGTGGCTTATCTCTGCTAAAGAAAGACCGCTGCCATTGAAATCAAGGATTTGTTTGGCAGTATTCTCAATCACTTCACGTGGAAGTATTGACGGACCTGCATTAAAGTTATACTTCTTCATTTGATAGTTTTGGTTTAAAATTAACAATTATACATTTTTTGCTTCATAGCAATTGCGAAGTTACAATTTTTATTTGAACCCACCAAGCTTTTTTGAAAAAATATATTATCTAATTTCAATATTGCATACTATTTTATCAACTCTACAACAGTTTTTATACCTTTTAGCTTTTCGCCTGCGGTACGTGCCACAACGCTTTTCCACTTGTCGCGGCTAACTGCAGCATACGCACAACGCTCTTTTACGTCAATACGCCCTATCTCGCCTCCCTTTAGTCCCCCGACCTTGCAAAGGAACCCCAACACGTCACCTTTGGATATTTTGTCTTTCTTTCCCTTGCCAATATAGAGGGTTACCATACGTGGCTGAGGCGGCGTCTCAACATCTGTCGGCAGTTCATATTCTTCAGGTGTGTCTTTTATATACTCGGGCAGAGTTTCTTCGGGACCCAGCAGAAAGAAAGCTCGTCCTTTTGCCTGCCAGCGACCGGTACGCCCTACCCTATGGATATATTCGTCCTCACCCTGGGGCAGATGATAATGAACGATATTGTCAACTTCAGGAATGTCAAGACCGCGTGCCGCGAGATCTGTGCCTACAAGTACGCTTGCCGAACCATTGCTGAAACGGTAAACGGCATCTTCACGTGCTTTCTGATCCAGTCCGCCATGAAAGGCACTAACAACAAAACCCTTGTCACGAAGAAATCCTGATACACGCTCAACGCTGTCGCGATAGTTAAGAAATACTATCGTACTAGACTCGCCGAAACTGCAAAGCAATGAATATAGTGCATCAAGCTTGTCTTTATCCTTGCTTTTTGCCACAAAGAGGTTTATTCTGTCCGGTATCTGACTGTCTGTAAGGAAATCGATACGCACCACCTTGCCCATATTGACAAATCCGGGTATTTCTTCCGCATCAGTAGCCGACAGAAGCACATGCCTCTCTACATACGGCAACTTGCTTATAACGGCACTCATTTCATCGCGAAAGCCCATTTTCAGACACTTGTCAAACTCATCAATAACCAGATAACTTACATCATCGGCAACGATGTTGCCTTTATCCAAATGATCGTTAAGGCGTCCTGGAGTTGCAAAAACTATCTGCGGCTTAATCTTACGCAGATTTCTGTGTTCATCCATTGCGGCACGTCCGCCATAAAGAGCCATTGAACGCAGTCCGCAACCCATACGCGTAAATACGTCGTGCGACTGCAGAGCCAATTCTCGGCCCGGAACTATGACAACAGCCTGAAGCTCGTCTGACTCAGGATTAAGCATGCCGGCCAATGGCAGCAGATAAGCCAACGTCTTTCCGCTGCCTGTCGCAGACAGTATGACAAGATCTGAATCAGTGTTAACCATAACGTCACCTGCCTGATACTGCATCTTGTTAAGCGACTCAATATTAAGTCTCTGTAGTATATCTTGAATTTTCATAATGTCAGTTTATATTCTGTAATCAATAACTGCAAAATCTGACACGCAACATGCACGGCCTAAGAAATGAAGGCGTGACAATGCGGCATTTCATTACGGCAAAGATAATGCAAAAAATTGATTAAGTTGGAATTTATCCGCTACTTTTTCATTTTCCTCTCATATATCTTAAATTATTTTTGCCACTTATTTAAAGGCAGAAAACATTTACAGCCAATGTGGAAATAATGATATGATAATAAAGTTTCATACATAAAAAATAATACTGCCATTATGTTTATTAAAGCTGTAACAACAATCAGATTTCAATGTTATCATTATCCACGATGACGAATTAAATGCTACATACAAAAAATCAGAAACAGCAATATAATCTCATTTTCAATTTCCGTTTTCAACGTTAATTCAGTGACAGGGTGACATGTACTTTTATAAACTTTCCCTATGCACGCGCAAAAAAAAATTAAATGACATATAACACCCCCAATTAATTTATTTTTTTACGTATATATGAAAAGTTTTGAAAACAGCTAGTCACCCTATCACACTCTGACAATAAAATCCTTAAATAAACCGAAATTAGAATCTTCATAAATATTTAAAACACAACATTTTACATATATTGCATGTAATAAAATACGACAAAATATGTCTATGACACCCTTTGATGGGATTTTCGTAAAAAATGCCATTTTATTTTTTTTGAAAAGTACAAAAAGTAAAAAATAAAATTGTAAAGTTTAATTATCGTATTTTTTTTATTTTCAAAAAATTAAAATTCCCATTTAGGACATTTTAAGTTATAAAAGGAGCAAAAAAGTGACAGGGTTGTGACAAGGTTGCAGCCCTGCTTTAATTCAATAAAATTTAGAGCACCAAATATCCGCTACATTAAATGTATATTCATAAATGAAAGATATTTATTAATGCCATTCAGCATAAAAAGCCTTATACATTTTTACAATCGTAACTTAATGAAGAAATCACCGAAATATACAATAAAACTCACTGAGTTTTAATACAAAATTCAGTGAGTTTCATATAGTATTTCTATGAATTAATTCTTCATTACACATAATAAAATTTTTCATTACATATTAATTCGATATTGATTATCCTACATAAAAGCCTCATTTATATAAATAATATCCTAACGACATAATACACATCCAGACGAATGCATGTTTGCATACAATAAAATCCATCATAATTATAATATAATAAGGTATTACAATAATAATCATACTTAGTAAACATTATACTACAAAAAAATATTTATTTTCTTGGTTATATGAAAAAGGATCAATATATTTGCAAAATAAACAAATAAAATGAATTTAAATAGGAAAATTAAACTCAAAGATATAGCCGATGTCTTTTCTGGAATATACGAAAGAACAGATCCTGCTGGCAACATCTTATATTTGCAGACAAAAGACTGTAGCAATTCAATTGCTACCAAATACGCATCACGAGTTTTCCCGACTCCAAAAGCACAAAAGAATTTACTGCAGAATAATGACATACTATTTGCTTGTAAGGGAACTAATTATCTCTGTTTAACATATAAGCAGGAAGAAGACGCCGTTGCATCAACGTCGTTTTTCGTAATACGTGTAAAATCTGATAAAGTTTTACCGGAGTATCTTTGCTGGTTCTTACGTCAACCTGCAACAAAGAATTATTTTAAGACATTTCAAACCGGCAGTGCTACGCCTCTAATCCGCAAACAAAATGTAGAAGAATTGGAGATTAACATCCCTGAACTTCATACACAGACACTAATAGTAAAGATTGACGAACTGTCACAAAGGGAAAAACATCTGCAGGAAACAATAATAAAACGAAAAGAGCTTATAATTAAGCAATTATTAATGAATAAAACAATTTGAAATATATGGAAGCGATTAAGATTGATCAAGTACAAATTAACAGGGTGGTATGGAAAGCGTGCGATACATTTCGTGGACTCATTGACCCTAGCCAATATAAAGATTACATTCTGACAATGCTATTTTTAAAGTATGTCAGTGATGTCTATAAAAGCAAATATGCCGAATATATCGACAAATATGAAGGTAACCACGAAAGAGCTTCGCGTGCCATGCGCCATGAACGTTTCGTCGTACCTGAACAAAGTTCGTTCGATTACCTATACCAACATAGATCTGATGACAACATAGGTGAGCTTATCGATATAGCCCTGGTTGATCTTGAAGATGCTAACCATGAGAAAATGAGCAGTGAAGACGGAAGTAGCATTTTCAGAAACATCAGTTTCAACAGTGCAAACCTCGGTGAACCTAAGGAAAAGAACGCACGTCTG
>HF992630.1:16781-50413 GCA_000436695.1 Prevotella sp. CAG:1185
ACGCACGTCTGAAAAATCTGTTGATTGATTTCAACGAGTTAAATCTCGACGAAACGCATCTTGAGAATAACGACATTATTGGCGACGCATATATGTATTTGATTTCAAACTTTGCCAGCGAAGCAGGGAAAAAAGCTGGAGAATTTTTCACACCTGCTGAAGTTTCAACATTATTGGCAAAGCTGACAAAGAGCAAACCGGGCGCACGCATCTGTGACCCAACTTGTGGTTCAGGATCATTGCTCATTAAGGCCGGAAAGGAAGTAGGAAACAGCAACTTCTCTCTTTATGGACAGGAAGTAAACGGAAGCACTTGGGCCTTGGCCATGATGAACATGTTCTTGCACGGTTTCGACAACGCTGTAATAAGATGGGGCGACACATTACGCAATCCTAAATTGAAAGAGAACGACCAACTGATGAAGTTCGACACAGTAGTAGCTAATCCCCCATTCTCTTTGGACAAATGGGGAGCTGACGAAGCAGCAAGTGACCCATATAACCGTTTTTGGCGAGGCATACCTCCAAAGAGCAAAGGCGACTGGGCTTTCATCTCACACATGATAGAGGTCGCTCAAGAAGGCAGTGGCAAAGTTGGTGTCGTCATTCCTCACGGAGTGTTATTCCGCGGTGCGAGTGAGGGAAAAATACGCAAACACGTTATAGGCGAAAATCTGCTTGAAGCCGTTATAGGTCTTCCTGCCAATCTGTTTTTCGGAACAGGCATTCCTGCTGCCATTGCTATTTTCAACAAAGGCAAACAAACTGACAATGTGCTGTTTATCGACGCCAGCCGTGAATATGAGGATGGGAAAAACCAGAACAAACTGCGCCCTGAAGATATTGATCACATTGTGTCTGTATATCGCCAATTTGCTTCAGGACAATTCAAGCCGGGAGTTGTTGAAGACAAATACGCTTTCGTGGCAACACCAGCCGACATACAAGAGAACGACTACAACCTCAACATACCGCGATATGTCGACACATTTGAAGAAGAAGCCGAAGTGGATATCCCTGCCGTGCAGAAAGAAATTGACGCACTCGAAGCGGAGTTGGCTGAGGTACAGGCTAAGATGAAAGGATATTTAAAGGAGCTTGGATATTAAATATTTTTATTGATTATGGAATTAGCAAGTTTGATTATTTCAATATGTGCATTATTATTGTCTGCTTTTACCTTTGTCATATATGACAGGAAAATAAAAAAGCAGAACTTAATATTGAATCAATACCAGATACTAAAAATTGATGAAGAAAATTTAAAGAAGAAATGTGCAAAAATATCTGGCACTATAATAAGAGAAAACAGACAAATGCGAAAACTTGTAATTTCTAATGAAGGTTTAGCTTCTGCACATAATATTTGTATAACCGACATTCGGAACTTCAGAGGAATCAGCCTGACCGGAATGGCAAGTATTCCTTTTGAATTGTTAAATCCTGGTGAACATTTTGAGATACCATTTATGATATCAGAATCAACGCCCGATATCATAAACGTTGAATACACATGGGATGATGACAATAAAGCCCATAATATTTACAAACAAAATTTGCAACTATAATTATGACATATCTTGAACAATTATATAAAGAATGGACGGCTTTGCAGCCGCTAAAACCGGAATACAGAAACAGGCTGGACCGGAAATTCATGTTGGAGTTCAACTACAACTCTAACCACATAGAAGGCAACACACTGACATATGGTCAGACCGAGCTTCTGTTGTTTTTCGGCAAGGTGGTGGACGAAGCCAACATGAAAGATCTTGAAGAGATGAAGGCACACAATGTCTGTCTCAAGATGATACAGGAAGAAGCCGGCGACAGGAACAAGCCGCTGACCGAAACGTTCATACGCCAGCTTCATCATACGCTGCTGCGCGAGGATTACACGGTGTACAGCCAACAGCATGATGGTACACCCACATCTTACATAATCCACGCCGGCATTTATAAGACACGCCCCAATTCGGTTATCACACAGACAGGTGAGCGTTTTGAATATGCGTCACCCGAAGAGACTCCGGCTCTGATGAACGATCTCGTCAGTTGGTATAATGAAGCGGAGCAACAAGGCAATATGTCTCCTATAGAACTTGCGTCGGTGTTCCACTACCGCTACATACGCATCCATCCGTTTGAAGACGGCAACGGACGCATCTCCCGTCTGCTTGTAAACTACATTCTTACACGTCATGGCTATCCCATGTTAGTTGTCAAGAGCAAGGACAAATCAAATTATCTTACGGCGCTAAACAGATGCGATGTTGTCGTAGGCCCTACTCCATCAGTCGGTGCCCATGCCGAAGCTGAACAGCTTGAACCGTTTATTACATACATGTCAAAATGTCTGGAACGTGCGCTGCTCATAAGTATAAAAGCAGCACGGGGAGAGAGCATTGAAGAGGAAGATGATTTTAAGAAACAAATCAAGTTGTTACAACAGATTGCTGAAAAAAAAGAAAATAATCGACAACACTTTGATTCTATAGAAAATAAAATTGATTTGTATAATAAATTGCTGATTCCATATTCACATAAGATGAAAGAAAAAATACAACCATCTTTCAATTTCTTTGAGGATATTGCATGCCGTTATTCCATAGGATTAAAACAATCAAATATTGATTACAACCATCAAAATCAAACATTAGATTCTGAATCTTTAACATATGAGGACAAGACAATGTGGACTCAAGCAAAATCAATCAGTTTCTCTATCTCACTTAGCAAACCTAAGGCTGATTATGCGATGCAAAATGTATCTACTTGCCTAAGTGCCATTATCCAGTTTTTTGCACAAGGCTATATGTTTCACACTAAAAAATATGCTTATGGAACATATCCCGATACCAACGATATAAACCTCGCATTGGATTGGCATAAGCAGACAATAATTAGTATTATAGAAAAAGCAATAAAAGATTATAACCCTGAAAATTAAAAAATATGGCAAGCAGTGTTACTCCAGAAGGCTATAAAGATACAATATTAGGAGTTGTTCCGCAAGAATGGAATATTAGATGTTTAGGCGATCTTCTTTCAAGATGTACAAATGGGCTTACATATAATGTTTCCATATCTAACGGAATTCCTGTTACTCGTATTGAAACCATTTCAACAGGAGAAATAAATTATGCAAAAGTTGGACACATCCAAAATAGTGTTGGATATGAAGATTTCAGGATGCAAAAAGGAGATATTTTATATAGTCATATAAATAGTCTTTCTCAAATTGGGAAAGTTGCTTATTATAATGGTAAAAAAGAAATTTATCATGGAATGAATCTACTTTTACTTAGAGCTAACCAATGTCTTAACAAACAATATTTATACTATATGTTGTTAACTACATATATGAGACATATGGCCCAAGTTATAGCTAAACCTGCTGTAAATCAAGCTAGTATTAGTACAAGAGATTTGAAAAAAATAAAGATTCCTGTTCCACCACTTTCAGAGCAACAAAAGATAGCAGAAGTTTTAAGCACATGGGACAAAGCCATTGAAAAGCAATCGCAACTCATAGAAAAACTTGAATTGCGTAAAAAAGGATTAATGCAACAACTGCTCACAGGAAAGAAACGTTTACCTGGATTTAGCAGTGAATGGAAAACAATGAAATTGGGAGAACTATTCGATGAAAGGAATGAAACTAACATGCCTGCCCTTCCTTTACTTTCTATTACAGCTAATAAAGGAATCATTCTTCAGACAGAATCGGAAAAGAAAAATACTTCAAACGATGACAAATCAAAATACAAAAGAATTTGTCCAAACGATATCGGATACAATACTATGAGAATGTGGCAAGGACGATGTGCTCTATCTAAATTAGAAGGAATTGTAAGTCCTGCTTATACAATTATTATACCGCATAACAACATTAATCCGTATTACATGGAAATGTTGTTTAAACAGCCTTTTATGGTATATCGTTTTTGGACACATTCTCAAGGATTAGTAAATGACACATTAAATTGTAAATTTCCTTCATTTAGTCAAGTGAAAGTTATAATTCCTGATTTAAAAGAACAAAATGCTATAATAGAAATTCTTTTATCATGTGATACAGAAATAACATTAGCCAATCAGAGATTTGAATCATTACGTCAACAAAAAAAAGGTTTAATGCAAGTATTATTAACTGGGAAAAATAGAGTAATTAGATAATTATGGGAAATATTAAAATTACACTAACTGAATTTATTAATTTTGTTAATAAGTCAGGAACAGCTAAAGCAACAGTTGTAAAAGCAGCCAAGAAAAGGAGAGAAACTGAAGATAATCCTTATACTACTGATTATTGGTATGCCTTAAGAAATCGAATTATAGAATTCCATAAGAGGGGTAAAAATATTGATTTTTTAGATGGACTCATCAATTATATATGTGATGAAAAGAAGCCCAATTATGAAACTTTAATCAATGGATATAAAAAATTTCTTGGAAAGAAAAAAATTAAATATCTTACTCCAATAAGAAAGACATGGGTCATAGGAGATATTAGTATAGCCTTGAATCCAGAACTGATTTTAGAAATAAATAAGAAAATATATATCATAAAATTATATATGTCCGCAAAAGAGTCAATGAACAAAAAACATGCTGATTTAATTCTAACTTTATTGGAACATGAAATGCGATCTAAAGTAGGAGGCGATGAACCTATTTTTGCAGTTTTAGAAGTTAAGACAGGCAAATTATTTCCACAAAAGAAAAAAGATTTATTTTTATATCCTTTATTAAAGGGTGAAGCAAGAAGTTTTGAAATTCAATGGAAAGAATTAAAATAAATTTAAATCAAACATTATGGCAAAGAAAAGACAAATAGTAGCACTTATATACGACTTTGACGGTACACTTTCTCCTGGAAATATGCAGGAATTCGGTTTTATACAAGCAATCGGAAAAGACAAAGTCGCTTTTTGGGAGAAAAATAAGAAACTGTCTGAAGAAAACGATGCCAATGGTATCCTTACTTATATGTTTTTGATGATAGAAGCGGCAAAAACAAATGGTATATCATTAAAACGAGAATCATTCAAACATTTTGGAGCAGATGTTGAATTATTTGAAGGTGTAAAGGAATGGTTTTCATTAATAAATGCTTACGGAAAATCTATAGGGCTGGATGTTAAACATTATATTAATTCCTCAGGTTTAAAAGAAATGATAGAAGGTACGCCTATTGCAAAAGAATTTGAAAACATCTATGCCTGTTCATTTCTTTACAACGTTGACGGCATTGCTTATTGGCCAGCTGTAGCAATAGACTATACAGCCAAAACGCAATTCCTTTTTAAAATAAACAAAGGAATAAGAGAAGTGAGCGACAACAAAAAAATAAATCAATATATACCTGAAAAAGAACGTCCTGTTCCATTTTCCCACATGATTTACTTTGGAGATGGCGATACAGACATTCCTTGTATGAAAATGGTCAAAGAACATGGCGGACATTCAATAGCGGTATACGCAAACAGTGCAAAAAAAGCCACCGCTTTACAACTAATTAAAGATAATAGGGTAAATTTTGTATGTCCAGCAGATTACCGCGCAGGTAAAGAAATAAATATGGTTGTCAAACGCATTTTAGACAAAATAAAAGCTGATTATGAATTTCAACGTTTATTAGATTTGCATCAACGTAAAGCAGTAAAATAATCAATTATGTTTCAAGAGGGCATTTCATTCAAAGAAGACCATATAAGCCAGATACCGGCTTTGCAGATGTTGCAGAAACTTGGTTATGAATACCTTACTCCCGACGAAGCTTTGGCTATGCGCGGCGGCAAGATGTCGAACGTACTGCTGGAAGACGTGCTGCGCAACCAGCTGAGACGCATCAACTCTATAAGGGTGAACAGAAACAAAGAAGAACTGTTTTCTGAACAAAACATCGAGAACGGGGTGCTCGCTATGCGCAACATCCCTATGGGCGAAGGATATCTGAGCGGCAACGAGGCTGTATATAATATGCTGACGCTGGGCAAAACATTCGAACAAAGCATTGACGGCGACAAAAAAAGCTACACCATGAGGTATATTGACTGGGAACACCCAGAACGAAACGTATTTCATGTAACAGAAGAATTTGCCGTGATGCGCACCGGCAGCTCTGACACCTACCGCCCGGACATTGTGCTATTTGTAAACGGAATTCCACTTGTCGTGATAGAATGCAAGCGCCCTGACATAAAGGGAGCGTGCAACCAGGCCATATCGCAACATCTGCGCAATCAAAAGGACGACGGCATACGTGGGCTTTATGTCTACAGCGCATTGCTTTTAGGAATAGGCAACAGTTACGGAACATACGCAACAACAGGAACTCCGGCAAAGTTCTGGAGCAAATGGAAAGAGATGTTTCTCTCACAGGAAGACGAAGACATCTACACAGCACAGTTGCATGACTTGGTGAATAAGCCTTTGGAAGATGCAAAGAAAGAGCGCCTGTTCGGAGAGCGTTTCCGCTACGTGCGCGCCTATTTCGACGCAATGGAGCAAGAAGAGATACTGCCGACAGAACAAGACAAATATCTTTACGGCTTATGCAGACCAAAGAGGCTGCTTGAGCTGATACACAACTTCACCATCTACGACGGAGGCATAAAGAAACTGGCACGCTATCAGCAATTTTTCACGGTGAAAGAAATCATAGTACGCATAAAACCAATTAATAACGGAAAGCGACATGGCGGCGTGGTATGGCATACACAAGGAAGCGGCAAATCGCTTACGATGGTGATGCTGGCGCAAGCCATAGCACAAGAAAAACAAATACAAAATCCGAGAATTGTTATGGTGACCGACCGTACCGACCTTGACAGCCAGATAACAAAGACCTTCAAGAAATGTGGACGCGATGTTGTAAATGCCACAACAGGATCTGTATTAGTAGAACTACTTGAAAGCGGAACTGATGCCGTGATAACAACAATAATCAATAAATTTGAGACTGCCGTAAAACGGATGAAGCACCCGCTTATCGATCCAAATATTTTCATTCTTATAGACGAAGCTCACCGCAGCCAGTATAAAGAAATGGCAATAAAGATGGACAAGGTGCTGCCAAATGCCTGCAAGATAGCCTTTACTGGCACACCACTGATGAAGAAAGAGAAGAACACGGCAAGAACATTCGGCGGAATAATACGCCCTGTGTATACAGTGCGCCAAGCTGTGGAAGACGGCGCGGTGGTGCCGTTGCTCTACGAAGGACGTATTGTGCCACAAACGGTACATGAAGGAGCCATAGACGATTTCTTCACAAAGGTATGTGAAAATCTAAATGAATATCAGACAGTAGACCTTAAAAAGAAATATTCGCGCACGGATTTTGTCAACCAGACAGAACAACGTGTGTACTCAATAGCATGGAATGTATCTGAACACTTCAGGGACAACTGGCAGGGAACAAAGTTTAAGGCAATGCTCGTAACACCGCGCAAAG
Organism: Prevotella sp. CAG:1185; assembly: GCA_000436695.1. Lineage (GTDB taxonomy): Bacteria > Bacteroidota > Bacteroidia > Bacteroidales > Bacteroidaceae > Prevotella. The sequence continues at coordinate 24,244 of HF992630.1, forward strand.
CCATAGCCGTGCTATATAAGAAGTATCTGGACGAAATCGGCATGGTATCGTCTGAAGTACTAATAACACCGCCTGACACCCGTGAGGGTGAAGAAACACCATACGGCAACACTTCTGAAGAGGTAAAAGAATATTGGAAAAAAATGATGGACGAACACGGCACGCCCAAAAAGTATCAGGATAATCTCATTTCACGGTTCAAAAATCAGGAACAACCTGAGATAATGATTGTTGTAGACAAACTTCTGACCGGCTTCGATGAGCCTAAAGTGGTTGTGATGTATCTTGACCGTAAATTAAACGGACACACACTGCTCCAAGCTGTAGCACGAGTTAACAGAGTGTGTGATGATAAAGAATTCGGGTATATTATCGACTATTACGGCGTTCTTAAAGAACTTGATGAAGCTTTAGAGCTTTATTCAGACTATGACGAAGAAGAACGACAAGAAATTCAAAATACAATGCCGTCGGTAAGCACAGAGATTGAAAAACTGCCTCAAAAATATTCAAACCTGTGGGACATGTTCAAGGACATTGCAAACAAACATGATTTAGAAGCATACGCACAGTCTTTGCGCATGGAAGACCGCAGACAGGAGTTTTACGAACGGCTTACGGCTTATGCCTCATGCCTGAAAATAGCACTTTCGACAAGAGATTTTCATGAAAAAACAAGTGAGGATGAAATAAGACGTTATAAAGACGACCTGAACATGTTTGTGAAACTGCGTTCGGCTGTTCAGTTGCGCTTTTCTGACAAGATTGACTACAAACAATATGAAAGTCAGATTCAGAAGCTGATAAACCGTCATGTAGAAAGTGGCGCAGTAAAAAAGATTACAGATCTGGTCAACATATTCGATACAGAAGCTTTTGAGCAGGAAGTTGAAAAGGTGGTGGGAACTGCCGCCAAGGCAGATACGATAGCCTCACGCACCAGCAAATACATAACAGAGAATATGGATACCGACCCTGTGTTTTACAAGAAGTTTTCACAATTGCTGAAAGAAACTATTGAAGAATATGAGCAAGGACGCATAAGCGAACTTGAATATCTAAAACGTGTGCAGAAATACAAAGATGACGTATTGGCACATACAGACAACGATATTCCGGCAGAGCTGCAATATAACAATGCAGCGAAGGCATATTATGGTATCATATCCGAGACGTATCGTAGATTATTTGGTGACAATGGTCTGGACACAAACAGCATGGCCTTAGACACCACACGTAAATTTGACGAAATAATAAACAGCACACTGATTATTGACGGAAATACATTGGTGGACTGGCAGACAAAGTCAGACATAATCGGACGTATGAAGATAGAACTTGAAGATTATCTGATAGACAACGTTAAACGTAAATATGATCTGAAGTTTCCTTTTGACGATATGGATATTATTATTGACGGATGCGTGGATGTTGCGAAATTATGGACAAAATAAAAGACAGCATAACATTCGGAACGAAAATTCTGGATTATTCCATAATATATGCACCGCGAAAGACCTTAGGTATAAGTGTTCACCCTGACGGTTCAATTGAGGTGAAAGCTCCAGAGAATGCGTCATTGGAAAATATCCGTATGCACGTTCACCGCCGTGCCGGATGGATTTACAGACAACAATGTTATTTCAGATCGTTTGGCATACATACCCCAAAAAGAAGATATGTCAGCGGTGAATCGCATCTGTATCTAGGAAGGCAATACATGCTGCGCGTTGTGCAAGATGGGCACAACGAAGTGCATTATAAGGGGAACATCTTAGAGATTAGCTGTCGCCACAAAAGTGATGCAGGCACATTGCTGTGGACTTGGTACAGAAAACGGGCAGACATTAAGCTAAAAGAATATGCGACTCCACTCATAGAACGTTTTAAACGCTACGGAGTTGAGCCGACGGAAATCGTATTGAAAGAGATGAAAACAAGATGGGGAAGCTGCACACCAACAGGACGGATATTCTTAAACCCACGACTGATTTGCGCTCCAAGGGTCTGTATTGAATATGTCATTACTCATGAACTCTGTCACTTAATTCATAAGAACCATACAAAGGCTTTTTATGAATTGCTAAAACAGGAGATGCCGAGATGGGAAGAGTGGAAAATGAAGTTGGAACGTATTATGGTATAATAATATTCTCATAAGATTAACCCATTATTAAATGGCCATTGCACAGACAAAACATAAGTGCAATGGTCATTTTGTGTAACATGTAGTATCTTATAAGCCAAAATCGTCATTAAACCGCACACAGTTTTATATATCTTGTGCGTTCATGTTTCCAGCCATCTTTTTCCGCTTTTTAGACATAACCCGCTATACATGCAAAAAAATCCTAATGAAAATCTGCCAATATAAAGCAAAAGCCCTAGCTGAATTCTAATGTAATTAGGGCCTAATTATTCCTACTCTTCTGTATATTTTGAATTAACATTTGAAAGGAGCTGATATAATCACTTACTTCCTTTTTCTTTTGATATTCCTTTTTTCAGAAGTGCTTCAACTTCATCTAAATTCACAAAATTATTTTTCAGTACATCAGGATATTTCATGGCTATTTTCAATTGTTCTACGCCTTTATTTATGAGAAAATCGTTTGTTATTGACAAAACTCCTTGATAATAAGAAAATATAGCTTTGTCATCTGGATATATCTTTTTTCCTTCTTCTAATATTTTCCATGCCTTTTTATATTGACCGAGTTTTGCCAATACGTTCAATGAGTACACTCTTCTCCAATATAGTGTTTCATGTTCTTGATTCAATTTTTTATATCTCTCCAGGCATCGTTGCAAGTAGTAATCTGCCTCTTTCCATAAACAAAGTTTATTCATCAAGTCTCCCATAACACCCAATGCATTAGGATCAGAATCTTCATTTTCCAGGGCTTTCTCATAATAAGCCCGTAAACTATCAATTGATTCTTTCTCGCCTTTTTGAATAGCAGTCCACAAGAAAGCAGAAATGCATGAACCAGAAATTGGCAATTCTTGTTTATAGAGATCTCTGTTATTTTCATTTATGCTTTTAAAAGATTGCCACAAAGAAACGTCAGCATGGTCTATGGCATCGTATATACTGTCGATATTGTAATATTTGTCATACAGACTTGTCAGGGCTTGCATTATCCCAGCCGGAATTACAGACATGTGGTCTGCTTTAATATTATATAACTTAACATCATATTGCCTTTCTTGAAAACTTTCATACAAGCTCCGGCCAAAAGATTGTCTTTCTTCGGTATCATCCATAGCAGTAATTATGCGGATACTCGGACTCCTTGTACTATACTTTGCTTCAAAACCAGGAATATGTTTCATTTCTTCAGGCGAGAATAGAATATAAGATGTCATATAATCATTTCCTGCATTGATATAATAGTTAAGATAACTTGCTGTATACGAATGGCCAACTAACGTATTAAAGCCTGATGTGGAAATTATCCGATTTATTTCATTTGCCAAATCAGTGTTAACATAATTATAAAACCTTACTCCACTTGAATCAAGACTATTATCGGACAAGTCGTATCCTACATCATTCCTGTTTCCGGGAGTAGAATAATCTATTGCAACGACTGCCGTTGGAGGAATATAGTCAAAAGTCTGTAAATAAATTGCTGTAGAAGCAATCACATCAAAGGTATAGTCTGCATCCAAAACAAACAGCACATTATACTTTACATTAGGATATGCAGAAGCAGGTAAGGCTATTCTGAAAGAACGAGTATCGTTATAAGTTGATGACTTAAATGAATATTGCTTTACATCCATTATGTTCTGTGATATGGCGATATTACAGAATATAATACAAATCAAATAAAATAAAAAGACTCTTTTCATAACATATATTTGTAATAATTCATAACAATGGCAATCTTACTTTTTTATTTTTCATTGCAACAAAAATTGCTACAATAAAAGTAAAATTATTATTATTTCGAATGCTGCATGTACCTACACTGATCAACATCTTCTGTTTTTATAACATTCTGATAACCACTCATAATCATTATTCAATCCATACAGATACAGGCTGTTGTCTTCTGACAAATTTACCGTTTTCTTTTACATACCATATCACATTGCCAGTACACCAACTTGTTCTCCTCATAATCGCTATCAGATTATCTGAATAACAAATTCCGTTAATAATAGGAAAAGACACGAACCACCAATAGCCACCCCAATGTCCATAAGCAACAGGTATGTATTTTTTCAATTTTTTGACATTACTTTTATTTATCTTCGTAATTACATTTTCTTTTTTAAGTCCTCCTGCAAATTCCGATAATACTTTTCTTATACCAGGAGTTAAATACAGTCCTCCACGTGGAACAGCAGGAGTTATTGTGTCAACTGAATATTGCTCTCTTTTCATGTCAGGTATATATGACGGAAAGCCTTGGGAGGACTCTGCCATTATCGTATCCACATCTAAATAATATCGTTCAACTTCAATTGTTTGAGGAAAAACTATATATTGCGAAGTGATACTATTTTGCCTTTTGTTTTCATCATTAAATGCTGCAAATTCTCTCATTACGACATCAGACAAAATGCTGTCTTTAATGATATTACAAGAAGAAACGCTATCTGAATAAATTTCCCAATCCTTGAAAAATTCTCCCAAATTGCGGCCTGTCAATTTGGGGTATTTAACAAGAAAAGACTGACCACTACAAAATATGACCACAATACCAAGTAATAATGTAAGTAAAATTTTATTTTTCATTGTGTCTTTATTTACAACTTACTAATTTCTTAATTTTTTAGAATACTTCCACAAATATACATTTTCATGAATTGATATGCATAAATAGAATCTATTTCATTATTTCTTCATTGCTTTTTACTCCCCATACACTTGTTTATGATTATTCCATAAAGCAAACAATAAAAAGGAATTAGGAACATTGAAAATATATTGGAAACGAGAAATATCATGATGGCCAAGAATAGAATATACTCACCCTGCATAAAGAATAAAAGTATAAATAATGAAATGATAGAAGAAAACACTATTTGCCATATTGTAAGATTTGCCCAATAATCCATTTTACATACAAGCCACGTAGCTATTCCTGCAAGAATGTGCGACGGCAAAAATAAGAAGAAATATTCAGCAACACCAAACAACTCGTTAAATCCGCATAAAAAATAAATTATACCGACAATGAAAATAAAACATGCCATTGTGCCTTCGAATATAAGAAATCGTTTATCTTTCAACTTCATATTTGCAAATTTAAGGTTAGAATTGACAGTACGAACGCCAATACATATATTAGATAACCAGAGAAGATTGCAACTTTATTGCAAAATACAAACAATAACCAACGATGACAAAGTTACAAAATTATACAATACATCAAATGGTCTTAGCAAGTTTTTCTATCGAATAGACAAAATAAGCACTATTACAGGAACTAATTCTCTTGTCATTTAATCATAATATGCATATTATCCTACAAGATCTACTGCTATAAAAAATGATAACGAAACTTATAAAATACATGGCGAGCATGTATGTATTTATAATCAAAATGTATATTCGCCCTACTAATTAGAAGTATTTATACCTATTATTTTACTGATTCAACAATCAAATCATTCTTTGACAGCATAAAAGATTTTAAAAGAATCAACAATGGATATTAAGATATTTAAAGTCCCGATTATCAATAGAACTAGGGCACACCATACCTTTGGACTTGCAACAGCTACCAACATAAAAATAAGTATAGAGGTTATAATCGTATACAATATTAAACATATTTGTGACAATATTCGAATATTATAACTCCTGTTGGTTTTTAAGATTATAGAAACAATAAGAAACAGTCCCGCTAATAATAATTCTGCATACACATTATTATATTCTGCAAATAGTCCAACTAGCCCCCATACTGAGATGATAATCCCCTGTAATGTCCACCAAATGTTTGAAATATACTTAACAATATTATCTCTGCATGCCATAAGCTGTTTTATTTTAGAAAATATTTATTGGAGGATAATTATCTAATATGAATATTTAAGATTAAAAATAAAGACCCGTTCAATAATAGCATTAATAGGATAAAGACTTTACGGCTCTATCAAAAAGTTGCTTGTTTGAATCTTTCACGCCTTTATAGCCAACACATATATTCCCGATAATGATGTCGCGCCACAACAAACCTTCCGTATCTTGACCTGAAATATCAAATGTGTCAGTGCGCATTTTTATAACATTATATCCAATAGTTTTGTTTACATCTTCAGCCAATGAATTATTTTGAAACCTCAATGAATAGATGCTGTCATTCAACGATTTGATGTTTTTCTTATTCGGTGTCATGTCAGATGAACCTAAATATATGCACGATGAATCAGAATATGATAACTCAACCATATTTTCCTCAATTGTGGAATATTCAAGTCATTTGTATCCTTTCGGTATTTTTATCGTATAATTGACACCTTGTACATCGTATGTTATCTTCTTAATTTCTGATGCACATCCGAAAAATGTAAATATTAAAACGGCTGCTATTGTTATATATTTTAAATTCATCATTGCAACTTATTTGAAAATTATCAAAATCAATCAAATGCTAATATAAATGCGAAATATAATCTGGCATCTTAGATTTATCTCATTATATTGTAACGAGGTAAATTCATAATAGTTTAAAGAACACAGTTATCAGCTAAACATTACAATACGTCAAATATACGAAAAAATTCTATTTGAATCATATTTTATAAATTTAAAATGTAATTTTGTATAGAAATAAAAACAACTTAAAGAAATATACAATGGAAAAAGAAACAATAAATGAACATAGCTGCGTAGACTGCGGAACACAGAATTGCAAATATAAAGACCGCACATACCCCGAATTTTGTCCTACGGCAAATCTTAAAGAAAGCGACAGGCAATGGGCTTTAGAAAGATACGAAGAAAACAACAACAAGGCAATAATGATTGCAAGCGCAGAAGTTGAGTATGAAGGCTATTGCAAATGGACAAGAGTGCAAGAGATTATGGAATTCGCCCGCAAGATTGGAGCAAAGCGCATAGGTATAGCCAACTGTATAGGTCTAATCAATGAAGCACGCATATTTGCAAAGATACTGAGAGCAAATGGATTCGAGCCATTGTCGGTAATATGCAAGGTGGCAGGACAGCGCAAGACATCAGTAGGCATTCCGGCAGAATGTGAAAGCATAGGTGCCGCAATGTGTAACCCGATATTACAGGCGAGACTTCTTAATGAAGCTCATACAGACCTGAATGTTGTCATTGGTCTTTGTGTAGGGCACGATAGTCTGTTTTATAAATATTCAGATGCCTACACGACAACACTTGTAACAAAAGACCGCGTTACAGGCAACAATCCTGCAGCAGCTCTTTATACGGCTAATTCATATTACCACAAAAAGTTTTTTGGAAATGACGACAGAAGAAACAACAATAAATAAGCAATGAAAGAAGCTACATAATAAAAGCTGCAACATATCATCTATTATTAAATTAAAAGGATGTATCAAAAGAAAATGAGGTAAGCAAACCTAAACGGCAAATATATCAAATGTAACAATACCCACCATTTTCTTTTGATACATTGCTTTTTGATAAAGATAGGCATTCATATAAATGTGCAATTCTATATTTCCGTGACAAAATTACTACTTAATATGCTATTGACGGAAAGGAAATATATGAAGTGAACTGTAATAAAAAACAGCCTACACAAAACTCGATATAAAATATCAAAATAACACAAATGCGCTAGTTTGTAATGCGTATTGTTTATATCACAAGAAATAAATAAATCAGTTAGTAAGAATATAGCACTTAAAAACAAGTTCAATGCAATAATCAATAAGTGTCTATTTACATTCTATTACTTTTCCTAAATAATATTTTAAAAATTACCAATAATTTTACTAAATATAGAATATTTTGTTTACCTTTACACCCATAAATCTATCATCTTTGTAAAAAGATGTTTTAAAACCTCGTTAGCGTATGGATAAAATACTAAAAATGCAATCGTCAAATTTACCGTCTATTACTTTTGTAGATGGATATAATATTAACTTAATTATAAGTGATATGAGAAAATTAGTATCTTTAATGTTCACATTCGTCCTATTTTTAGGAACGAATGCCGGTAAAGCACAAACTGCATTGCCGTATGAAATTAATTTTGCCGACAGTCAAGAAGGCTGGACGGCAGTTGATAATAGTCCCACGCCGGGTACGACATGGACATATAAGCCTAGACGGGCGTATATCCAAGGTACATACTATGGAAGCATAGTCTTGTCGATGGACTATGTTTCATCATGCAATGACTATTATGTTTCACCAGAATTCACACTTGAATCAGGAAAATCATATATTGCGGAATTCAATATATGTAATCAGGCCGACGGAAACGAAAATACCGTATCATTTGAACAAGGCACGTCAAATAGCGATATGAGTACTTTCTCTAAGATTGCCGATGTGGTATTAAACGATAATTCAGAATATCCGGCAGCACAAAAAGTACAAGTAAACGTAACTGAAGACGGCAAATATCACTTTGCATTCCATTGTACCAGTCCACAATTCAACGGCACAGTACTCCTCTTTGAATTTAAATTGTATGAAGAAGGCGGTTCTGTGATAACTCCTGAAGAGCCAGTCGTTGATGTCCCATAGAATGTTGACCTGACAAAAGATTATGCAGACTGGACTGCAGTAGATAACAACAACGACTCTCACACATGGACACCTATAACAAGATTTGGTCCAATGCTGGAAATGCCATTAACAGGACAGAATGACGATGATTTCATCTCGCCTAAAATAAGGCTTAAAGGTGGTGTTACGTACAAGATAACGACAAATGTCGCAGTACAGGGCGACCCACGCGGATACGACGAAATAACTCTAACGCAAGGTACTGACAAGTCGGCTATGACTCCAATAAAGCAACTGACACTAAATAACAGCGGCGACAATATTGAGATTAACTACTTTACACCTGAGACAGACGGAACATACTATTTTTCGTTTCACAACACATCAAGCAGTGGAGGAAATACACTCCAACTTTTCTCATTCGCAATTGAAGAAAATATTGGTGAGATACCAACTGAAACAGAAATATACTCTACAGACTTTACCGATGCAGATCCGCTGAACAATTGGACAGTAATAGACGCAAACAATGATGACGTTAAATGGAAAATTGAAGACGGCTATCAGGGACCAACATATAACGGAAACATGGCAATGGGCAAAGCTGACGACTGGCTTATAACACCTTCTATAAATTTGGAAGCCGGCTATGACTATCTTATCAGATACACTATATCACAAGCCGGTGCCTTTGACGCTGATGAACTGTCTGTAAAATGGGGAACAACTCCGACAGCAGAAGGAATGATAAATAATCTGACAACAGAATCAATAAACACGAACAGCGGCTCGATTGACAAAGTAATAAGACTCACCTGCACAGAGACCACAACGGCATATATTGGCTTTAATCTTACAACGCCTACACCTAACGGCATCATATCAATAAACAAAATCTCTGTTACAAAAACTTCAAAGGCACAACCAATGAGCGTTGAAAATCTTGAAGTAACTTCTAACTTTAATAAAAAGAGTGTAACACTTAAATGGAAGAATCCTTCATTGGATGTGACTAACGCTCCTATCATTTCTCCGTTGAACATTAATATTTATGAAAATGGCGTAAAGGTCGGTTCACTTGAAAATCGTGAACTCGGAAAAGCTGATTCATATACATACAACCCGGAAAGTTTCGGAGGTATTGTAAGATATCGCGTTGCTGCTTCTATCAACGGTGTAGAATCACTACCTGTTGAAGAAGAAATAAATCTTGATGATGTTCAGGGAGAAGCTGTAGCTGTGCGCGAATTCAACACAGTTGCCGACTATAGCGACTGGATTATTGAAAATAAAGACGGAGGCAATACATGGCAGCAGATAACATACGACGACGGAGGCTTTAGTGTAAACAGAGGGAGTACGGATATACATAACGACTGGGCTATATCTCCGGGCATTACCCTTTCTCCAGATAAAAGATATATTATAAAGTTCAATGTTTCGTCAAGTACGAATTTTGAAAGCAGTCTGAAAGTATGGATAGGCAACAGTCAGACATCAGACGGCATGACGAGAGAACTTATCTCACTGGAAGACATTCGCTACAACGGATATGTAAATACCACTATTCCACAATTCAGCGTTGAAACCGAAGGTGTTTATTACATAGGATTCCAAGACTGTAAGACAACCAATAATATGAACATTAAAAATATTGGTATCTACTACATTGACGCTGATGATAATGAGGTGCCTGTAATGGAATTGCCTTACTCAGAAAACTTCGATCAAAGCTCTACAACACCAGAAGGATGGAAAATTGACCGCAGCAATGAGCAATATGGTTTCTCTGTCGCAAATGTAAAAGAGACATCTTCAATATGGGGAACAAAAGCATATTCTGGAACAAATGCCCTGTTTGCTGCAGGAGGTGCTCCCGATGCTAGAGAAGAAATTGTTTACACTCCGAAATTCTCTTTACAACCCGGAAAAGTATATAACATAAGCTTTATGCTGTATATGCTTCAACAAGGAGCAGTAAACAAGGTGGCACTCTATAAGGCTACAGATCAAAGCAAATCAGCTCTTGCAGATGAACCATTGCTCGAAACGGAAGAGAACACAAACTTCAGTTGGGTTAAGAAGAGCATAGAACTGAGTGTTGACGAAGCTGCAGAATATTGCTTTGCAATCAAGGTAAATACAGACGAAGCTGACGGTGGAGAGATTATTATAGACGACTTCAGCATTGAAGAATCTGTAGCTATAACACCGGTTAAGCCGGCTGCAATAATTAACGCACAAGCTATAGCTGTAAACTCAAGCAAGAGTGTTATATTCGACTGGTATCATCCTCTTGTTGACGCAGACGGAAACACTATACAGAAAGGCTCAGTAATTAAGACTCAGATATACGACGGCGACGAACTCATTGCCGAACCTACAGTAACAATGCCCGACCCCGCTACACTTGATCCAAACACCGGACTGAAAGTTTCATATACATACAAGTATGAAGATGAAAGCAAGTTTGCCGGACAAAAGATATTCAAACTTATACCAAGCATTGAGACTGAAGTAGGACAAGCAACATCATGCGTTCTGTCGATAAGCAGTTTCACTGACGGTTATCTGAAAGAACGCACATACGTGGCCGACTTTGCTGAAGGTGATAACGGCTGGAAGTCTATTGATGCCGATAAAGACGGCAACACATGGACTAATGACGAATCTGCCATGACAACCAATGGTAAGGATGAATGGCTGATATCACCAGAAATATCACTTGATCCTACGAAGTCATATTATGTATTATGTGAATTTAAGACCGGTTTTAACCAAAGTGCCAATATAACATTTACACGTGGCAGCGGACAAACTGCTGATGAACAGACCGAAACAATAGGCAGTTTCAATGACGTGATTATTAACGACTACAATGTTATGGAAGTCGGCACAACGTTCCAGCCTGAGTCAGAAAATAATTTCTTCGGCATACACGTAGAGAGCGCAGACGGTACGGAAGTACAGATAAAGAGTATCAAAGTGATGCGTCTGTTTACATCCGATGAACCAGAGAAACTTCCTTATACAGAAGACTTTGAAAACAGAATAGACATCAACGAGACAACTCTCTTCACTAATAAATGGGGTTGCAGAACATCATCATCTGAATTGTTCCGCATCACCACAATGCCTGCAAATACCATCGCAGCACACTCTGGAGAATATGCAGCAGTGGCTAACGAGTACACTCTTGGAGGAAGAAGCGAACTTCTCTACACACCATACTTCACACTGAAGCAGAATAAGACATACGAGATTTCATACTATCTCTATATGCCTGGTAACGGAGAAAACAAGACAACAGCAAACTTTGTTCTCGCATATACTCAGGACGAATCGGGCATTGAGTTACCTGTACTTCAGACAATAACTGATCCTGTAAAAGAATGGACTAAGTTTACGGTGAGATATGTTCCTGATTATGACATGGACTATTGTTTCTACTTTGAGTTTAATGCTGATGCAGCAAACTCCGGAATGATAGCTATTGATGACTTCAGTATTAAAGAGATTGAAGGCACAGGAATAGAAGAAGCAACAGAGAGCAGCAATATGCATTATGTAGCTTCTACATCAACACTGTATCTGCCTGAAGGCATTGAATCGGTATCAGTATTCAACATACAGGGCCAGAAGGTTCTCAACGCGCAAAGCGTAAACGGAACCGTGTCACTTGGAGGTCTGAATAATGGTATATACATTGTTAAGGCTGTTGACGGAAGCGGAAACGTAATCTCAATGAAATTAATGAAGAATTAAATAAAACTTAACAACGGCACTGCCCCCTAACTGGGGGGTAGTGCCTAATTTATATAAAAATATTATGAAGAAAAACATACTAAAAGGCATAGTCCTGCTGACAGCTCTGTTCTTCGGCAATATAAACAGCACTAACGCACAAGAGTATAACCAGCCTATTGCTATGGAAGGCGTTGACATGTATGGCCTGATAACGTTTTCTCCAATAAACGAGCTTGACGACATGACTCCCGGTCTATATAAGTTCGGATATGAAAACAACTATAAGCCAGACGACAATGCTGTGCTGTTTAACCGTTACATATCTGGAGGAGGTGTATATCACAACGGCAAGATCTACTGCAATATATACAGCGGTGAAGCTAACCTTCCTGCTCAGAAACCTGTTTGGACAATTCTTGACGGAGATACTTATGAAGTGCTTTATCAGAAAGAACTTGAAGACAACTGCCAATGTACGACAACATCGTTAGCCTATGACGTAACCAATGACAAAATATACGGCATAGTAGTTGATTTCACAAACTCACACTTAGTAGAAATTGATCCGGAAACAGGTGACATGCAAAGAGTAGGCAATGATTTTGACAGCAAGTTGAGATTCAAGACATTGGTGTCTGCGACAAAAGACATTCTATATAGTGTTGTCATTGACACAGAAGATTACGGACAATATCTGTATAAAATAAGAAAATCTGACGGAAAGGCAGTAAGGGTTAAGGCTATAACCGGCACAAATCTTATAGGTCCGGATGATTATCTGGCAAACAACGGCACTGAACAGGCAATGTTCATGAACAGGGCAACAGGAAAAGTTTACTGGATTTTTGAAAGCACCAGTATTACTTTAGACAGTGAATACACACCTATAGTTGAACTTAACCTGACAAATGCTGAGGCAAAAATTGTTGCATATCTCACAAGAACATACCAGGTAAGCGGAGCTTGGCTGAAAGAACCTAACGACGGAGCGCCCGGAATAGTTTCCGACTTTCAATTTGTCACCCCAGAAGACAGTTCTGTAAAAGGCTATATGCAATTCCAGATACCATCAGAAAGCTATCTCGGTACACCGCTGACAGACGAGAAACTGAGAGTAAAAGTTGTTGAAGGCAATAATGTGCTGATTGACAGCACTGCTGCTCCAGGTACTCTGTTCAAGAGCAATGACATATCATTTGTCAACGACAACCACACGGTATCGATAACAGTATCTAACGAATATGGCGACGGACCGACGATAAAACGTACTTTCTTTGCCGGATATGACCTTCCGAAAGCACCTTCAAACATAAAACTTACATACGAAGGCCTGACAACTACTCTGACATGGGACGCTCCGACAGAAGGCATTAACGGCAATCCTATTGACAAGGACAACATAACCTACAAGGTTGTAAGATATCCTAACGAGATAACAGTAGCTGAAAATCTGAAGGAATGTAAGTTTACAGAGACTCATCCCGAAGACATGACACGATACGTCTATACCGTCACATCAATGTATAACGGCAAAGAAGGCGGATGGGGCTATTCAAACAATCTGATTATCGGCACGCCGCTGAATCCACCTTATGACGGTACGTTTAATGGTCCTGCAGACATGCTTAACTATTATACACTCATTGATGCCAACAATGACGGATATTGCTGGGGATACGATTCTGGCACAAACAGTGCAGTATATATTTATAATCAGTTCAGCGATGCTGACGACTGGATGATAGCTCCACCTATAAACTATAAGAAAGGCGTTAACTACACCTTGAAGTTTAAGGCTTATTCATCATACCCAGAATATCCTGAATCTATGGAGGTTACTTTCGGTAAAGGACGCACACCAGAAGAGCAGACAACACAACTAATAAATATCCCGGAAGTACCAAGCAAGAGTGATGACAACACCGTAACAGAATATGCATTGCCCATAACTGTAGACGAAGACGGCATATACTATTATGGATTTCACGTAACTTCACCTAAATTCCATGAGATTCTCTACCTGTACGACATACAACTTGACATGACCACAGGAATAGAAACAATCAGGAATAATAGTGATATTGACATTACTGTAGGAAAAAACAGTATAAGCATTAATAATCCAAACCGCACAAATATCATTATATATAGCAGCAATGGTATGCTGATTGACTCATCTAAAAATGCTTCTTACAAACGCGACCTGCCTTCAGGAATATATATTGTCAAGTCAGGAAGCTCTACTCATAAAGTAATTGTTAAATAAAATAAAGAAGACATATTAGTATGATTCAAACAAGATTCCTTAACTGCAGATATCAATATATGGGGGCAATATGTTTGTCCCCATATACGATAAAATTTGTATTATAGAGGAAAAATATAAAACTTCTAAAAGAAAGATTTAATCATCAAATAAACATATTAAAATGATAAAGCAATTACTACTGGCCACAACAGTGGCAATAGCAACATCGGTTTGCGCACAAAGCACATCAGACATCCCCACATTAAATGAAATGAAGGGAGATTTTCTCGTTCTTAATTCGCAAGAATATGATGGTGTAACAAGCCTTGCATCAATGAAGCCATTCACCATGTCGCCTAACAATGACAACACTATATCAATAGACGGATTTTACATGAACGGATGCCTTGCATTTAATGCCGAGTATAATGAAAAGACTGGCTCAATAAGCATACCTTCAGGCACTCCAATATTCGATATGGACACGTATATGGTTTATCTTTATCCATGGAACTCTGAAACTGAAGAAGAAATTCTTCGACCAATAGAATATAAATATATTGGCAATGACACATGGGAATGCAATACTGACCTTATGCTTGTTGCCACTCAGGGTGACGAAAAACAGACTGTTACATTCTCTAATGGTTCACGCCTGGTACGCTGCAACGGAAAATCAGACAATATTTCATACGTTGGTGCGGCAGGAAGCCAAGATGAATATATTGAGTCCAGACCGTCATACATAACAATAAACGGCAATAGCATTGACGTTTATAATATATTGACTGCCGACCAATACGGATATGGCGTACATCTAAGCGGAACATTAGACCGAGAAAATGGTGAAGTTATGTTCAATTATACACTGACGGGGCATGCCAACGACGGCACATACCGCATATTAACAGGATGCGAGTACGACAGCGAAACAAATATGCCAACAGGAATGTCGTTCGCAGACACAGAAAATGTTGGAAAGATATATGCTACCATTAACCTGGAGAAGGGTGAAATAGCACTGAATCCTATGGCAATATGGCCTGCTGAATACGACGCAACGACCGGCAGTTTGTCTGTAGATGACACTCAACTTTATGAATTTGTAAAATCTGTAAACGTCAGCTATGATGTAAACAGCTCTGAAACAACAGCCATAGATAAACCGGCCGTAAATGATGCAGGAAAGGAAGTTGCCAAAATCGAATATTATGCTGTAGACGGAAGTAAACTTTCTTCGCCTAAAGACGGAACTTTAGTTATTAAAGTTACAACATATAAAGATAAAGCGACAAAATCTGAAAAGATTATTTTCAATTGAATAAGATAACATTTGGCATTATATTTATTATGCCTTGAAAAATCGTAATTATTTTCAAGCAACAAGTTACATTCTATTGCAATAAGGTAAGAATTAGCAATATTTATTAATGTAACGGCACTTGTTTTGTTACCAATTATTAGTGGCCGAGTTATGAGTCGTAACTCGGCCACTTTTTCATTAAAAGTAACCGACTTTTGTGTCAGAAACAATAGAGTTTTTTATATAAAATAATAAGCTTATTAAAGCAGAATCGGTACAAATGGATTTCTACCAAATAGTCGTTTGTTTTTTTCAGCATAGCGGATTATACAAAATAAGCAGACAGCAATACAACAACAATTTGACTGGAATCGTCAATCATCCTGCAAGATTAAATCATGTTAGCCTAACACGATTTGGAAAGAAATGGACCTAATTGTCCACTCTTTTTAAAGACATGTCAGCTTTACTAAACACCAATGAAAATATCTATTCCAATTTCCATCCATAATCATCATGGTAAATCATAAGCCGACTCATACCACCATCTACTGTAATATTCTCACCATTGATAAATGAGTTGCGTTCATCACAAAGGAAATCAACAACTCTGGCAATGTCAGCAGGCTCTCCCACCCTGCATGAAGGATGCTGCTTAATGTCTCCGGCACTATAAGACGGAACATAATTCTCACCGCCATGATGATAAGCCCCTGTGTCTATCCATCCCGGAGCTATAGAATTGACCCTTGCCACACCTGCAAGACTGACTGCCAAGGCGTGTGTCAGTGATGTTATGCCGCCTTTTGCAGCAGAATAACTCTCTGTATCAGCCTGTGATTGGAATGCACGTGTTGAGGATAGATTTAAAATAGAGCCCAATCCGCAAAAATGATCTTTAAAAAGCAACGACAGCATATAGGGAGCAACCACACCGACACGCATGACATACAGAAAATCGTCATAGCTGCAACCGCTTAAAGCACCTTTTTTCGTTATGCATGCATTATTGATAAGACAATGTATGCCTTCAGGATGACGACTGATTACAAATGCGGCAAAGTCTCTAAGAGTCTGCTCTGAGGCAATATCACCTAAGAAACCCGTAACATTCAGTCTGTTTGCCGACATACGTGAAACCATCTCGTTTAATTCTTCTCCATTATTATCAATAAAATAAACAACGTCACCTTTAACGGCAAAATGCTCAACGATGCAACGGCCAATACCGCCTGCTCCACCCGTAACGACTACAACTCGATTCATAAAAAATATTTTTTGTTATTGTTAATCAGAACGACAATTTTAAAACGACACTTTACATTTTGACACATATCAAGCACCATTCGATGTCACAAATATCAAGTATCATAAAACAGATGTCAAGTTTTCAGACATAAATGACAAATTGTGTCAAAATATAAGTTTCGCAAAGATACAAAAAATTGTTGTCGCAAAAAATGTTTTACTACAAAAGTTTAATTTTCTGTTATTTTTTCTTCACAAGCTTGTTGATAAACAATTAATTACTTATCTTTGTATAAGATTTAGAAGTATCTTTTACGAGATAAAACACATTAATTCTGTTGGCGGCAATGGTGACTGACGCCATAAAACCGGCGGAAGCAACTAAGAAAAACAATAAAAAATTATGGTATACATATCTCTCCCTGAGGACTGCATAAGACCATTGTCATTCTATCTGGCTATGGAGGAATATATTGCCCGTAACATCAACGAGTATGACTGTTTCTTCCAATGGCAGGTTGAACCATCTGTAATTTTTGGACGCAACCAACTGATAGAAAATGAAGTGAACATTGACTTCTGCCGCGAAAACGGTATAAGAATGTTCAGACGCAAAAGCGGAGGAGGATGTGTGTATGCCGATATGAGCAACATAATGTTCTCGTACATAACAAGTGAAGAAAGCGTTGGCTTTACCTTCAACCGATACATCAACACCGTTATTCACCTGTTGAGAAAACTTGGAGTAGAAGCAACAACAAGCGGAAGGAACGACATCTTGATTGACGGGAAAAAAGTATCTGGTAATGCCTTCTATCACATACCCGGACGCAACATTGTACACGGAACAATGCTATATGATACCGATATGCGAAATATGGTTGGAAGCATTACGCCATCAGACGAAAAACTGATGAGCAAGGGCATAAAGAGCATAAGACAGCGCATAACTCTTCTTAAAGACTATATAAACCTCGACATAAACGAGTTTAAAGAATATGTCAAGAACAACTTGTGTGAAAGGGAAATTAAACTTGCTGACAATGATGTCGAAAAAATTAAGGAGATTGAAAAAGAATATCTCTCTGATGAGTTTATCTACGGCAACAATCCCAAATATACAGTGATAAAGCGAAAACGGATAGAACACACCGGGGATTTTGAACTTAGGATGGACATTAAGAACGGCATAATAAAAGACATTGAAATTCTTGGTGACTTTCTTGTTACAGGAGACATAAACAAAAATATAAAAGACAGGTTGAGGAACGTTAAGTTAGAAAGGGATTGCATTGAAAAAGCATTACCTGAAAAGTTGGACGACGTTATAATGAACCTTCAAAAGAACGATTTTATTAATATCATCATAAGCTAAAAACATTTTAAACCTTAGAAAATATGGAAAACAAAAGGACCTGCCTGTATGACAAGCACGTTGAGGCCGGAGCATTGATTCAGCCTTTTGGCGGTTTTGACATGCCAATCCAGTACACATCAATTATTGACGAACACAATGCTGTAAGACAGCAGTGTGGAGTGTTTGACGTATCTCACATGGGCGAGGTAACGGTTACAGGCAACGAGGCAGAAAAATACGTAAGCCACATATTTACAAACGACATCAAAGATGCTCCAATCGGCAAAGTGTATTACGGCATGATGCTGTATGAGGACGGTGGTGTTGTTGACGACTTATTGGTTTACAAAATGGGTGAAAATAATTTCTTCCTCGTAATTAATGCAGCTAATATTGATAAAGACGTAAAATGGATTAATGACAATGCCAAAGATTTTGACGTTGAGATAACAAACCGCTCTGACTATTATGGTCAGCTGGCAGTTCAGGGTCCTGAGGCAGAAAGCGTAATGCGAGAGGTTCTCGGACAGGAATGTGCAGACCTTACATTCTATACATCAAAGACCGTAAACATTGACGGTGTTGAAACAATAATAAGCCGCACTGGATACACCGGTGAAGACGGATTCGAGATTTACAGCAACCATGATTATATCAGAAAGGCATGGGATATGCTGATGAAGAGCGGACGATGCAAGCCATGCGGACTTGGATGCCGCGACACTCTGCGCTTTGAAGCCGGCCTTCCATTATATGGCAATGAACTTAGCGACAAGATAACTCCTGTTATGGCTGGTCTGAGTATGTTCTGCAAACTGGATAAGCCTGAGTTCATTGGAAAAGAAGCCATAGCAAAGCAAAAGGCTGAAGGCATTAAACTGAAGGTTGCAGGAATTGAACTTAAAGACAAAGCTGTTCCACGTCATGGATATACTGTTACATGCAATGGCAAAGAAATCGGTAAGGTTACAACAGGATATCAGTCGATTTCAACACAAAAGAGTGTATGTATGGCTTTGATTGATGCAGAATGTGCAAAACTCGGAAATGAGGTTGAGGTACAGATCCGCAAGAAATCATATCCTGGCACTATTGTGAAAAAAGCATTCTATCAGAAACATTACAAAAAATAAATTGAAAATTAAATAGCAACAAGAAATATAATAACAACAAATAAACAAGTATAAATATGGCAAAGGTTATTGAAGGACTCTACTATTCAGAGTCACACGAATTTGTGAAAATAGAAGGTGAGTATGGTTATATCGGTATTACAGACTATGCACAGAATGCACTCGGTAACGTGGTATATGTAGACATGCCTGAAGTTGACGATGAGATTGAGGCTGGCGAAGAGTTTGGTGCCGTTGAAAGTGTTAAGGCTGCCAGCGATCTTATTTCACCGGTAAGCGGAACTGTTGTTGAAGTTAACGAGAATTTGGATGACGCTCCTGAACTCATTAACAAGGATGCTTACGAAAACTGGATTATTAAGGTTGAACTTAATGATAAAGAAGAACTCAACGACCTTATGGATGCTGAGGCATATCAGAAGTTCTGCGAGAAATAATATTTTCTATAAAAAAAGTGTAATTAACTTAGGTTAGACACTTCCTTATGAAGTTATTAGGAGTTAACAGACAAAAGCCCGATAATAATATTATGACTGTTTGCCTGTTAACTCCAAAACATAGAATACTCGTACAGATAATGCATGAACCATGTTCTACGTTTTAACGCTTTCTTCATTGTAAAAATCTATAAACCCCTATTTTAAATCCATAATGGCTTACAAATATTTTCCTCATACCGAAGAAGACATTGAACAAATGCTCAATGTCATCGGAGCAAAATCGCTAAAAGAGCTTTATGCCGAAGTGCCTGAAGAAATTATATTCAAAGGCGACTATGATCTTCCTGAAGCCAAAAGCGAGATAGAAATTCGCAAAATCTTTAACTCATTAGGCGAAAAGAACAAAAAACTTACATGCTTTGCTGGCGCTGGCGTATATGACCATTATACACCGGCTATAATACCACAGCTGACACAGCGCTCGGAATTTCTGACAAGTTATACTCCATATCAGGCAGAAATTTCACAAGGAACGCTTCACTACATCTTTGAATATCAAAGCATGATGACAGAGCTGACTGGTATGGACGTATCTAACGCGTCGATGTATGACGGTACGACTGCTACAGCCGAAGCTGTTATGATGGCTTTTGGAGCAGCAAGAAAAGCTGATACCGTATTGGTATCTGAAACAGTTGATCCTAAAACTCTCGCAGTGATAAATACATACGCGCACTTCCACAATATTAAGATTGAAATGATAAAGCAAGACGGAGGTGTTACCGACATGGATTCTGTTGAGCCTATGCTCGAAAAGGGAAATGTTGCCGGTGTTGTCGTTCAGCAGCCTAACCGCTATGGAATAATAGAAGATTATGAAGGACTTGCTGACAAATGTCACGCTCACAAAGCTCTGATGATTATGAACAGCGTAGCTGCCGACCTTGCACTGCTGAAGACGCCAGGCGAACTTGGAGCTGACATTGCTGTCGGAGAGGCACAATCACTCGGAGTACCTATGTCGTTCGGTGGTCCTTACATCGGATATATGTGCTGCACTGAAAAGCTTATGCGCAAAATGCCTGGACGCATTGTAGGAGAAACACGTGACAGCAGAGGACAGCGCACATTTGTTCTTACACTACAGGCAAGAGAGCAGCACATCCGTCGTCAAAAAGCAACATCGAACATCTGCTCCAACCAAAGTCTGATGGCATTATTTGTTACTATATATATGTCCGTGATGGGTAAAGAAGGTCTAAAAGAAGCAGCATCACTTTCATACGCTGGAGCGCACTATCTTTGTGACCAGTTGACAAATACGGGACACTTTAAACTTGCATACGACAAACCTTTCTTCAATGAGTTCTGCGTTAAATATGACGGCAACGTTGACGAACTTCAGAAGAAACTTCTTGATAACGGAATTCTTGGAGGCGTAAAGGTGGCAGACGACACAATAATGTTCGCCGTAACCGAAAACCGCACTAAAGAAGAAGTGGACAAATTGGTTGAATTATGCAAATAACATGCAACCGTTTTTAAAAATCAGAAAAAAGGACTATCATGAACAATAAATTATACGGCAAACTAATATTCGAGTTGTCTCACCCTGGAAGAAAAGGCTACTCGATGCCAGAAAATAAATTTGGCAACTATACCCTGCCTTCAGAATTGAAGAGAAGCAAGGATGCTATGCTGCCCGAATGCGATGAACTTACAGTGGTACGCCACTATACAAACCTTAGCGGAAACAACTTCGGAGTAAACAACGGATTTTATCCTCTCGGAAGCTGCACAATGAAATATAACCCGGCTATAAATGAGGAGATGGCAGCAGCCGACTCATTTACAAAGCTTCATCCGCTTCAGCCTGAAGACACCTGTCAAGGCGCATTAGAGGTTTATTATAATCTGCAGAAATCACTTGCTGCAATTACAGGACTTGAAGAGTTTACTCTTAACCCGTTTGCAGGAGCACACGGAGAGCTGACAGGTCTTATGATTATTCGTGCATGGCACGAGAGCCGCGGCGACAATAAACGTGTGAAGGTTATTATCCCTGACTCTGCACACGGAACTAATCCCGCATCAGCAGCAGTGTGCGGACTTGAGATTGTTGAGGTAAAGAGCACACCCGAAGGCATTGTAGACGTGAACGACCTTCGCGGACTGCTTGACGACACCGTTGCAGCAATGATGATGACAAACCCAAATACATTGGGACTGTTTGAAAAGGAAATTCCTGAAATAGCAAAACTTGTACACGAATGTGGTGGTCTTATGTACTACGACGGAGCCAACCTTAACCCGATGCTTGGCGTTTGCCGACCTGGAGATATGGGCTTCGATGTCATGCATATAAACCTTCATAAGACATTCTCTACACCTCACGGCGGAGGAGGTCCTGGCTGCGGACCAGTAGGAGTAAGAAAGGGACTTGAACAACTGATCCCCTGCCCCAAGGTTGTTAAGGACGGTAATAAATTCAAGATTGAAACCAAAGGTGAAGGCAATATCCATGTAGGTGCTTTCTTAGGCAACTTCGGTGTTGCAGTAAAAGCATATTCATATATACTTTCACTCGGTAAAGAGAATATAAAGATGGCCGGTCCGCTTGCCACGCTCAATGCGAACTATATCAAAGAGAGCCTGAAAGACGTGTACGAACTGCCTATCGGTTCACTCTGCAAACATGAGTTTGTATTCAACGGCCTTAAGGATAAATCAACAGGAGTAACAACAATGGATGTGGCTAAACGTCTTCTGGACTATGGATTCCATGCCCCAACAATTTACTTCCCGTTACTTTTCCATGAGGCAATGATGATTGAGCCTACAGAAACAGAAAGCAAGGATACAATAGATGAATTCATAGGCATCATGCGTGAAATAGCAAAAGAAGCCAAAGAGAATCCAGATATTGTAAAGACTGCTCCACACAACACTCCTATAGGCCGTGTTGACGATGTATTGGCAGCAAAACAACCTGTACTGAGATATAAAGGATAAATTCTGACGGAAGATATCATAACTAAAGTCTTGCCGGTTTCTTATTAACAATGAAAGCGGCAAGACTTGTTTACTTTTTACAGCAGATATATTTCATGCTGACTTAAAAAGGACCTATACATAACCAATTATAAAAGAAAAGCACTTATAAAATGAAAACAGACCTGATAATTATTGGAAGCGGACCAGGTGGATACAATACGGCCTGTGATGCCGCAAAGAATGGTCTAAGCACCATTATCTTTGAAGATAAACAAGCCGGCGGTACGTGTCTTAACTGTGGATGTATTCCGACAAAGACTCTCTGCCATGAGGCTGACATGATAGAGGCCGTGGCCACCATGACAGGACAAAGGCCTGAAGTCGATTTCACAAAGGCAATGAACCGTAAAGAACAGGTTACGGCTCAACTGCGTGAAGGAGTGGAAACTCTGATGAAATCTCCAGGAATAACATTTATAAAAGAACATGCTTCATTCAAAGATGCTCATACCATTATTGCAGGAGGCGAAGAGTATACTGCTGACAATATAATAATAGCCACCGGCTCTGAATCTAAACTGCCTCCAATAGAGGGTATTAACGAACAAGGTGTAGTTACTTCAACTGAGCTGTTAAACCTGGACAAGATGCCCAAACATTTATGTATAATAGGTGCCGGAGTTATCGGAATGGAATTTGCGTCTGTATTTAAGAGCTTTGGAAGTGATGTAACAGTAATTGAATTTCTGAAAGAATGTCTTCCGGCTATCGACTCTGACATAGCAAAGCGAATGCGCAAAGCCATGGAACGACGCGGCATTGAATTCTTTATGCAATCTGCAGTAAAAAGCATAAGGAAACAAGACGACAAACTTATTGTATGCTTCGACAAGAAGAACAAACCGCAAGAAGTTGAAGCTGATATCGTGCTTGTTGCAACAGGAAGAAAACCGAACATCGAAGGATTAGGCCTTGAAAACACGGGCATCAACTTTGACAACAAAGGAATAAAAGTTGACGACAATATGATGACCAACGTTGAAGGTGTATATGCTATAGGAGATGTCAATGGCCGGGCAATGCTGGCACACGCCGCAACGGCACAAGGCATGAGAGCGGTTAATCATATATGCGGAAAGAAAGACAATATACGTATGAACATAATGCCCGCTGCTGTATTTACAAATCCGGAAGTGGCAGGAGTAGGACTGACATCTGATCAGTGTGATGCAAACAGCATTGAATATAACACCAGAAAAGGCTTCTACCGCTCAAATGGTAAGGCTTTGGCTATGGATGAAAGTGAAGGTATGCTAAAACTCTTAACCGATAATAATAACAAAATTATTGGATGCCATGCTTACGGAGCACATGCCGCAGACATTATTCAGGAAGCTACAGCAATAATGAATTTTGATGGAACTATTGACAATTTGCGTGATATAATTCACACACATCCTACACTTGAAGAGATTCTTCATGATGCTGCATTGTAATGTTTAATTATCAATAAGTTACATTATACAAAAAGGGATGTCATATATAATAATGGTGACATCCCTTTTTATTATACTTTAAATGAAAATGCCAAATAAAATGACTTTATCAGCATATCTTATTTTATCTAAAGATATTATCACCAGATGTAACTTGTGTAGGCACTCCGGCACGTCCGCCAAGATGTGAGTTTCGTATTTCAACAGCTGATGTATTGTCAAAACTTACAGCATTGTCAACCTCACCTATTTCAACATTACTGAAGATTACATTTTTTATCGGC
Source organism: Prevotella sp. CAG:1185 (assembly GCA_000436695.1). Lineage (GTDB taxonomy): Bacteria > Bacteroidota > Bacteroidia > Bacteroidales > Bacteroidaceae > Prevotella. The sequence goes on from HF992630.1 coordinate 49,192, forward strand.
TTCTGTGGTGTACCTTGCAATACAAGACCTGCTTTAGTCGCCTTACGACAAATAAGGCTGTCTACATAAATATTCTCTACATCTGTGTAATGATTGTTGTCAAGACCTTCACCTGCATACATACTTGTAACATAGAACAAATCTTCAACCTCATCAAACTTGCAGTTTTTTACATAAAGGTTTCTTATGAATCCTCCTCTGTCCGGATTTGTCTTAATATAAATTCCACGTTTACAATATCCGCCGTAAGTGCAATTCTCAACAAATACATTTTGCACACCTGCTGACATCTCACTGCCCAACACAACTGCATGAAGTCCCTTAAAACGGCAGTTACGGATGATGATATTCTCTGAAGACATAGAAGCGGTCCAACCGTCGTTGTCTCTTCCACTCTTAATGGCAACATTATCATCACCATTATTAAAGTCAATATCTTCTATAAGAATATTACGTGAACACTCTGGGTCAATGCCGTCATTGTTTACCAACTTGGCATCATAACGGAGAGAACGGCAAATAATATTCTCACTCTTTAAAAGGTGAACACACCAAAATGGAGAATTTGTAATAAATACGCCTGATAATGTTATGTTTTTACAGTTATAGAACTGAATAAGCTGAGGACGAAGCCAATAGCCTTCACCAAAACGGCGTAAGTTTAAAGGCTGTTCCTCATGATTCATCTTCCTACTTAACACTTGTCCTTCTTTCTGCTTAGACTTCCATGTGGCAAATGTAGACATGGCATTTCCGTCTATTACGCCCTTGCCTATTATTGCTACATCATGCAGACCATAGCCATAAATAAACGGACTGTAATTATAAAGGAACGTGCCTTCCCAACTTGTTTTGACAAGAGGAAGATAATACTTTGGATCAGGAGCAAACTTAATAATGGCTCCATCAGCAAGATCTAGACATACATTACTGACAAAGTGTATCGGTCCCTTAACAAAATATGTTCCTGCCGGCACAACGATATGCGCCCCACCCTGTTTTGAAGCTGTCTTCATAACCTTGTCAAAAGCAGGCTTACAATTTTTTAATCCATCGCCCTTAGCCCCAAAGTCAGTTATGGAAATGGTATTTTTTGAAATAGATGCACCTGTAATTGTATTAAGAATAGAATCACGCTTCTCGACACATTTATGCTCAGTCATGTCTATATTAACAAAAGAATAAGCCCTACTTACACATATAACAGCAAGTAGGGAAAGAA
>HF992630.1:50441-58922 GCA_000436695.1 Prevotella sp. CAG:1185
TAGGGAAAGAATAATTGTTTTCATTACCTATCAAATTATAATTGAGAATTACGATATCCTTGTTACAAAAATCTATTGAACGCAACAAAGGACATCGTAATTCTCAATCTTAAGTTCTTTTTATCTAAATAAAATGAGTTATCAGCAAACTTTCTCGAGTTTCTTCATTATAGAGAATATGAAGAGGAATGAAAGCAGACATAGAACAACGAGTATTCCCCATACAGCTTCGAGTGAAACATTGCCCCAAAGGAATCCTGGAATAGATACAAGCATGTTACCTACAGCAGTGGCAACAAACCATCCACCCATCATCAAACCCTTATATTTAGGAGGAGCAACCTTTGATACGAAAGATATACCCATAGGAGAAAGCAACAGCTCACCAAATGTAAGAATGAGGTATGTAGAAACAAGCCAGTTAGGTGAAACACGATCAGTGCCTCCATACTCAAGTCCCATAGAACCTATCATCATAACTACATAACCGCATCCTGCTACAAGCATACCCAATCCGATTTTGCGGGGAGCTGAAGGCTCTTTGCCTTTGCTTGCCAGCCATCCGAAAATAGCCATAGAAACAGGTGTAAGCATGACTACGAAACATGGGTTGAACTGCTGGAAGATAGGAGCTGTTACGACAACGCCTTCCGGAGTAAGGTTTACATATTTAACAATGAGAATAACTGCAGCAATAACAATGACTAATGCTGATATAGCTTTTCCCTTACCGGTCTTTGACTGGAAGAGCGAGAACAGGGCATAAACAATGAAGATTACACAAACAAGGTTTGTTACATCAAACATCATACTCTCCAAGCCTGTACTATGCTGATTGGTAAAGTCGCGAGCAAAATAAGTCAGTGTCAATCCATTCTGATGGAAAGCCATCCAGAAGAAAATTACAACTGCAAACACAAGGCAGAGGGCAACAACACGATCCTTTGTCTCTTTCGGAGTAAGTTCAGGTTCTGTATGACCAGACACGCTCTTTTCTGTCTTGCTATTATAGTCGGCATGCTTGAAAGAATTTCTGAAACCATAATAAATGGCGATTGAAACAATAAGAGAAACACAAGCAACACCAAATGCATAATGATAAGCATCAGCCTCAGACACACCAAGTGACGTTGTTGCAAACTCCATAATCTTTACAGCTGCAGTAGGAGCAAACAGCGCACCTATGTTAATAGCCATATAGAATATAGAGAAAGCTGAGTCACGTTTTGACTGCAAAGCCGGATCATCATAAAGGTTACCAACCATTACCTGCAGATTACCTTTAAACAGACTCGTTCCGACACATACAAATATCAGCGCACCGAACATGAGGACCATGCCCAGAACACCAGCTCCAGCCGGAATCGACAACATAAGGTATCCGAGGAACATCACGATAATACCTGTTGTTACGCATTTACCATATCCAATCTTGTCAGCTATCGCGCCACCTACAAGAGGCAGGAAATAGACAAATGCCAAGAAAGCAGAGTAAACAGCACCCGCTTTTCCTTCATCCCAACCGAAATTGGCTTGGAGGAAAAGCACAAAAACCGCGAGCATCGTATAATATCCGAAACGCTCGCCCGTGTTGGCCAATGCCAACGCATACAAACCTTTTGGTTGTCCTTCAAACATAATATAATTATTTTTTAAGTTATTAATATGTCTTCATTCAGTTAACAAGCTAATCTGTTGACATTGCAAACAATAGTATGTTTCATACTTATTGTTCATATTACAATTGGTTACTTACATCTGTCAAGCTGTTTGTCACCAAAAAGCATAGCTTCATGTTGACCGGCATGACATTTTGTTCCCGAATGCAAATTTAGGTAAAATATCTGAATTATTGCGACATTGAGAAACATTTTTTTCTACATGAAAGTTACAAGTTACAGATAGAAACAAAACAAGCAGACAAGAATTTATAACTTGTCTGCTTGCCATATTCACTTTATTTCTTATAATAAAGATTATTACTCATGAACGTACAAATCCCATCCGAGATAGTTATCAACAGCCTCAGTCAATATGTCGACAACATCTGTACGCACCATAGCCACATGATGTTCAAAGCCATTCTTGCATATAAACTTCATAAGTTTCTGCAAATTATTAACTTTAGTAACAGCTATACATCCGTCCATGCCATAAGGATCATTTGTAATTTCGCCTTTACCAAGATAACTCTTGATACATCCAAGAGTATCATCGGTTGAAATACGGAAATATGTAAAGTCACCCTCCGTACACTTGCCATACACAGCTCCAAAAGTATTCACCTTGCCTAAGGTACGTCCAAGGACACCGAGCGGTCCAAGTTTAAGGTCATTATTGACGAAACTCTTTGGGAAATTGCCACAGTGAGTGCAGACACATTTGTTGCGGTCTTCTGCAAAGTTGTTGTTCCAGTCGAGCAAAGCGGCAGGTTTTCCGGCTGCAAGGCTCAAAGCATACATTGACACAGCTCCGGCAATATCTGTCTCACAAGCACAAGGTATAAGTTTCTCGCCAAGCATACTCATTGTTACGCATGCAGCGCAACCATAATTCTGCTCAAGAGAATCCCAGCATTGTATTGCGGCAGCATCAATCTCATTAGCCTGTATCCACTCTTCAACAGCAAGTCCGAACTTAGCCTGCAATGCAAGTTTCTCCTGATATGCCTCAGGCACTTTTGCGTAGTGGCTAATCTCTTCCATTTTTTTCTTCAGGGCAGAAGCCTCATTGTCTATGCGTCTGGCATTGAAAAGAATCTCACTGAGATCTACAGGCACAACAGTTATACCGCTAGCCTGAAGGAGTTTTTCGCTTGCACGGCATGTATTAAATCCGAGAGGACGCGTACCAATCTGGCCGATACGTGCATGAGTGAGTTTGCGGACAACACTACATATTGCAGCAAACTTGTTGATGTCTTTCATTAACAAATCGCTGTGGATGGAATATGTGTGGAATGTTGTATCTGTAAACGGAATACCATACTGATATAAGTTGTTGCATACAGATATCTTTCCGCAGAAAGCATCACGACGACTGTCAAGATCAACCTTGTCATTTTGGTCGTCGCATGCCTGAACAAGTACAGGAACATGAAGTTCTGCACGGCTTATAGCATTGATAATGCCAACCTCAAAACCAAAGTTAGGCAACGAAACTATTATTCCGTCTATCTCGTCGCGGTTTGCACGGAACAGCGTCGCGCACTTCTTTCCGTCCTCAACAGTTTCCATCGAACCGCCGGTAGGCGTGTCCTGCTCATCCAATATAACATAGCCGTATCCGGCTTTATCAAGTTCTTCCAACAATGTCTTGCGTACATCAACGGCAAGTTCTGAATTGAAATATGCACGTGTACCGATAATCAGTCCAAACGTTTCTTTTCCAGCTTGAGCTTGTTTCTTCATAGTGTTATCTTTCGTTTGATTTTTAATTCTAATTACTATTTTCTGTTTACAGTATGTATTGCCTCAGTCCAGCCAGCGTAAAGATGATCACGCTCACTGTCGTCCATACTTGGATATATGCGGTTGTCCGACTTACGCAGTGCCGCCACTTCATCTATATTATTCCACACTTTACGTGCCAGACCATTCATAATCACAGCACCCATGGCTGATGCCTCTTCAACATCTGAGCGGTTTATGCATGCGTTAAGCATGTCGGCCTGAAACTGCATAAGAAATTTATTCTTAGTCGGTCCTCCGTCAACACGAAGTTCCTTCAAGGTGATGCCTGCGTGACTGGTCATCAGGTCAACCAGGTCTTTTATCTGATATGCTATTGCCTCCAAAGCAGCACGGCAAATATGTTCTTTCTCTGTAGCGAGTGTCATTCCACAAATCATAGCCTTCGCCTTAGAATTCCACCAAGGAGCACCAAGTCCGGCAAATGCCGGAACTAGATACACGCCTCCATTGTCAGGAACACTAACCGCAAACTTTTCAATCTCAGACGGACTTTCTATAAGATGCAAGTTGTCCGTCATCCATTTAATAGTTGCGCCAGTGCAATGTATATTTCCCTCAAAAGCATAATACACCTTTCCTTGAGCAGCAAATCCAACTGACGTAACAAGACCTTCGGGAGCATCAATAGGTTTCTCGCCAATATTAACCATAACCGACGAGCCTGTACCATACGTTGCCTTACCCATACCTGCTTCAAAACACATCTGTCCGGCTAAAGCTCCATGCGAATCACCGAGCATTCCGGCAATAACAACAGGACTGTCAAATAGTCCTTCAACAGTAGTCTCTCCAAATACAGAGTCGCATGGCATAGGCTTGGCCATCATGCTGCGAGGAATTGTAAGCAGACGGAGCAAGTCATCATCCCAGTCTAAGGTATGAATATTGAACAACATAGTGCGCGAGGCATTGGTATAGTCAGTGACATGCGCACGACCTTCTGTAAGTTTCCACACGAGCCACGTGTCAATTGTGCCCATAAGCAGTTCACCTTTGTCGGCAGCTTCACGTGCTCCACTTACATTGTCAAGTATCCATTTAACACCGCTTGCGGCAAAATATGGATCAATGAGCAGTCCGCTACGCTCACGTATCATATCAGTATATCCACGCTCACGCAAATCGTTGCATATTGCAGCCCCACGCTGGCACTGCCATACTACGGCATTATATACAGGCTTGCCTGTTAAACGGTTCCATACCACAACCGTTTCGCGCTGATTTGTAATAGCCAAAGAATATGAGGGAGCATCATCGTCAACAGCATCAACAACCTCTCTGATGGCTTCAATCATATTATGGTATATCTCTTCAGCGTCATGCTCCACCCAACCCGGCTGAGGATAATACTGCTTATGCGGCACATTCTTACGGCAGACCAAATGGCAATGCTCGTCAAAGAGCACAGCCTTAGTGGCTGATGTGCTTTGATCAACGGCTATGATATATCTCATTTTCAATAACCCTTTATCAGTTTCCCCGCGCTTTTACTTAAGAAAATCTTTAGCTGTTGCATATATACCGTCAGCATCCAACTTGTAATAATGGAATATCTCCAATGGTTTTCCATGTATTACATTTTCATCAGGAATGCCAAGTATGCGCATAGGCACAGGACAATTCTGACTTACTGTTTCAGCAACAATAGCTCCAAGACCTCCATACATGCTATGCTCCTCTACGGTTATTATTCGTCCTGTTTCCTTTGCAGCACGGATAATGGCCTCAGTGTCAGCCGGCTTTAACGTATGCATGTCTATCACTCTTGTGCTTACACCTTCTTCAGCAAGGCGTTTTCCGGCTTGAAGTGCATGCCAAACGGTTTCACCTGTTGCAATAATAGTCAGGTCCTTTCCGTCTTGAAGTTGTATGGCTTTTCCTATCTTATAGTCAAAATCGTTATTCTCATAAACATCAGGGACAGCGTTACGTCCTACTCGTACGTAAACAGGATGAGGATAATCAACAAGCTGTTCTACGAGTTTGCGTGTCTGACGTGCATCACAAGGCAACACGATCTGCATACCGGGAAAAGTACGAAGTACGGCTATGTCATGCAAGCTGTGATGAGTAGCGCCTAATGCTCCATAAGCAACGCCACCGCTTACGCCCAAAATCTTGACCGGCTGTCCTGAATAAGCAACGTCTACTTTCACCTGTTCAAGGCTGCGGGCTACATAAAAACATGCCGGACCGCAGACAAAAACTTTCTTTCCGCATGAAGCCAAACCGGCAGATATGCCCACAGCATCCTGTTCGGCAATACCGCACTCGACAAACTGTTCAGGCAATTCTTTAGCAAAATCTGTCAGAGTAACAGAGCCACGGGCATCTGTCGTTACGGCTACTATATTTTTATCTTTTTTGCCAAGTTCAACCAAAGCATCAGTAAAACTTTTTCGGCAAGCAACACTCTTTATTTCCATTTTCAGCAATTCTTTTTAAGTTCTTCAATACGGTTTGTAATCTCTGTGATAGCCTTCTCATACTCTTCTGCCGTAGGCACTCCGTGGTGCCACTTAAGCACATTTTCCATATATGACACATGGAAACCTTTAGTAGTATGAAGCACAACCATGTGCGGCTTGCCGTTGTTATAGTCTATCGACTCGAGACAGTTGACAATAGCCTCAATGTCGTTTCCGTCAACATCATAGACATCCCAGCCAAAGGCTTTCCAGCGTTCGTCTATTGATTCGAGTTTCATCACATTCTCCGTAGTGTCGCTAATCTGCAGACCATTGCGGTCTATCATGGCAACAAGATTATCCAGTTTGTAGTTGCTTCCTGCCATGGCAGCCTCATATATAGAGCCTTCACCCTGCTCACCATCGCCCATAAGAACAAAAGTGCGATAAGGCTTTTTGTCCATCTTTGCAGCTATTGCACAGCCAACTCCTATTGAAAGGCCGTGTCCTAGCGCGCCACTGTTAAACTCTATGCCCGGAACTTCAACGGTAGGATGACCTGCCAGCACAGAAAGATATTCACCATATGTGTCGACAAGTTCTTTTGTAATAAAGCCTTTAGCCTCGAGCACACAATAAAGTGCCTCCACACAGTGACCTTTACTCATGATAAAACGGTCGCGGCCATCCATTTTAGGATTCTTAGGGTTTACGTTCATGACACGCATATAAAGTGCCGTCAAAACATTTAAAGACGAAAGGTCGCCTCCTATATGGCCAGCCTTTGCCTTATATACAACCTCCAACAAACGTTTTCTGATTTCCTCACATTTCAAGGTCAACTCAGGAATGCTCATTAATTTGTCCATATTTATTATTCGTATTAGTAGATAAATCTATTTGAGAATGATTTTCATAATGTATCTAACAAATCCTTATGTCAATTTCACTTGCTTTCGCATTGCAACAAAAGACAAAGCGGAATGACATAATATGGGGATATGCCGACCACTCTTTATATTCGACTGACTTTATCTTAAAATGTACTATAACAGAACTGTTAAATTTATACATTTTTCATTTAACGCTCTCAGAATGGCAATGCTCATGAAGAAACCTATACAAGCAATAGATTTTTATCCAAAGCCCATATAAAACGTAAAAACTTATATATCAATAAGTTATCTCAGCCCAACATAAAAACATAGCCAACAGACGATGTAAAACATATCCTTTTACGATGCAAAAGACGGCCTTTCAGCTCATAAAAGGGCATCTTTTAAAGCGCAAATCAATGGTTTTTGACTTAAAAATCAGTGAATTTCTATCAAAGAACCAACGTAATAAGACTATAAAACAGAAAAAAGCCGTGATTTTTCACGGCTTTTTTGAAAAATAACACGGAATATTTTTCTAGAATAAAAAAAACAAATGACAATATTTTTTACCATACGAATTATACTGAATTGTTCTTTTTGCGAACAACGCTACTGAAATATTTAGAATATAATCTAAAAGCATTCAAGCATAAGCTACCATCAGTAAGAGCTACAATATAATATTGAATAAATAGCCTGAGAGTATTATAAACAATGTTATCGTACCAAAAAACACTCCTATCAAGCGCCATGTCATTACTTTTTTAAGTAACGTAACCTCCGGCAAAGACAGCCCTACCACAGCCATCATAAACGCAAGTGCTGTGCCTACAGGTATTCCCTTAGCTACAAACACTTCAATAACCGGCACTATTCCTGCAGCATTTGCATACATAGGAACAGCAAGCAAAACAGACAAAGGCACGGCAAACCAATTTGATTCTGACATATATTGCTCAAAGAATCCTTCAGGTACATAACCATGCATAAATGCACCTATGCCTATACCTATTATCACATAAAGCAATACGCCCTTGACTATGCCCAGTGACTCTTTTACTATTGCAGGCAGACGGTTCCAAAATGAAGTCTGCTCACGCTCCCAGACCTCAGAACCTGCGCTTGAATTCTTCTGAATTTGTTTCACCCAATCACTAAGATATCGCTCAAGCTTCATCTTACCAAGTACATAACCGCCAATCATTCCCAACAGAATGCCGCTCACAACATAAATAACGGTTACCTTTACGCCAAAAGTTCCAATAAACATTGCAACAGCAACTTCATTGACCAACGGCGACGTTATAAGATATGCAAAAGTTACTCCCAATGGTATTCCGCCTTTGACAAAACCAATAAACAGCGGTATTGACGAGCAAGAACAAAATGGAGTTATTGCACCAAACAGCGAAGCGAAAAAATACTGCAACCCATATAACTTGCGCGTAACCAAATATGCACGCAGACGTTCTATCGGAAAGTATGCATTAACTATACCCATAATGATGCTTATCAGAAGGAGAAGCAGCAATATTTTAATTGTATCATAGAAAAAGAAATTGACCGATGAGCCTAAAGCAGTGTCTGCACTCAGACCAAAGACACCATAAACAAGCCAATCTGCAAAACTTTGTATCATATTGTTATACCCTTTATGTTTGTAAAAATACGAACGATAAATATAAAAAAAATATGAATGTCCGCATGTTCCCAAATTAGCAA
>HF992631.1 GCA_000436695.1 Prevotella sp. CAG:1185
AGGAGTTAAAGGAGTTAGAGTAGTTAAAGGAGTTAAAGCAAAATGCCATGCCGGTTATTAACAAGGCTGACAATATCAGTAGTTACACCATCAGCAGCGCATCAGTCTCATTACTCCCATAAGTCACACGCCACCCATAAAGCCGCCAACAGGCCACAAGGCTAATGACTTTAACTACCAGCCGGCACAGCCGGCGATAACTCCTTTAACTACTCTAACTACCAAAAAATTAACACACCCATGACCTCACAATCATTACATGTCCTCGACTGGGGCATACTTATAGCATATTTCGCAATCCTGCTGCTCATCGGATTATGGGCAAGCAGGAAGAGTAAGGAAGGCAGCAGCAAGTTCCTGGCAGAACATTCGCTCAAATGGCACCACATAGGATTCTCCATGTGGGGCACCAACGTAGGGCCTTCAATGCTCATAGCGTCGGCAAGCGCCGGATTCACCACGGGCGTAGTGTCGGGCAACTACGCGTGGTACGCCTTCGTGTTCATAGCCCTGCTCGCCTTCATCTTCGCTCCGCGCTATCTCGGCAGCAAGGTGTCCACCCTGCCCGAGTTTATGGGCCTGCGCTTCGGACAGTCAACACGCAACATGCTGGCGTGGTACACCATCGTCACGATACTCATCTCGTGGCTCGCGCTGACGCTCTTCGCGGGCGGCATAATCATACGGCAGGTGTTCGGCATACCCATGTGGATGTCAGCGTTTCTGCTGCTTGCCATCTCCGCCTTCTTTACGGTGCTGGGCGGACTGAAGGCCGTTGCCTACACCAACGTTTATCAGATGGTGCTGCTCATACTCGTTTCTGCCACGCTGACCTTCGTCGGAATCTACCGTCTCGGCGACTATTCGTTCACCGAAGGCATAGCCGTGCTGGCCAATCCCGACATCGTTCCGTCTAATTACTGGAACCTCTTTCAGCCCAACAGCGACAAAGACTTTCCATGGCTGCCCATACTGCTGGGCTATCCCGTGTGCGGACTGTGGTTCTGGTGTACCGACCAGTCGATGGTTCAGCCTGTTCTTGCAGCCAAGAATCTGAGCGAAGGACAGAAGGGAGCCAACTTTACGGGCTGGCTGAAGATACTCGACGTGGCAATATACATCATCCCCGGCATAGTGTGTTTCGCCCTTTGGAAGACTGGATTCTTCGGCAATATGACCATTGAGGCCGACAACGCCTACATGACTCTCGTGTCGAGCCTCTTCCCCGTGGGCATGGTTGGCCTTGTGCTTGCCGTTCTCACCGCCTCGCTGATCAGCACAATAGGCTCTGCGCTCAATGCCCTCAGCACGGTGTTCACGATGGACATCTACGTGAAGAACATACGCCCAGAGGCAAGTCAGAAGGAGATTGCACGCACAGGAAAGATTGTAACGGTGATGGGAGCGCTCGTCTCGATAATAATAACCGTTGCCGTTGACAACATAAAGGGCATGAATCTGTTCAACATCTTCCAGTCGGTGCTGAGCTTCATAGCTCCACCTATGGCGGCAGTGTTCGTCATGGGCGTGTTCTGGAAGCGCTGCACTACGCTCGCCGCCAATGTTACGCTCACCTTCGGAACCATCTTCAGCATAGGCGCGGGCATCCTTTATCTGTGGGTTATACCCGGAGCCACGGAGCAGATACACTTCATGATGCTGTCGTTCTGCATCTTCGTCATACTCATCATCAGCATGATTGTGGTGAGCCTGAGCAACAAGGAGGCTACGGTAAGCCCCGAGATAGTGACGCTGAGCGAAAGGCCCAAGCGCACGGTTGTGGTGGCATGGACGCTGCTCGCCGTGGTTATGGTGGCTCTCTACATATTCTTCAACGGACACTGACAAACAAACTGAATTATGATACAGCAAAAAGCGCGGCAAGCCCGATGTGGACTTGCCGCGCTTTTTGATATGTCTTATGTCATGCCCGACGCGCTATAATAAGGCAAAACGCTACATACGGCAGAACGATAAAGACGAAGACTGAGGGCAACGCTATGCCGGATGAGGCACGTCATAACGCCGTATGCACCACAGATTACTTCTTACGGCGCCGCTTGTAGCAGTCTTTATAGTCGCAGAGGCCGCACGAATATTCGAGCTTGCGCACCGAAGGGCCGAGGCCTATCACGCCGCTAACCGACTTGATGGGCACCATAAGGCTCGATTCAGTAAGCCGCACGCCGCACGGACGCTCCTCGCCGAACAGGGGAAAGAGCATCTGCTGCTGAGAGACATGCCATCCGCAATAGCCCGGACTGAAGCGGTTGGTGTGGCGCCAGCC
>HF992632.1:0-13146 GCA_000436695.1 Prevotella sp. CAG:1185
GTCTCGCAAAAATGGGCTTTTTAAGGGACGACTAATTACAAAAAAATACGCATCATGATGATATGTCGTGAACAATAATACATCATGATGCGTTAAACCACAATAGAGTATCAGACCGCACATAGTTTTAGCTGTTTTGTACATTCATGCTTTCAGCAGTTTTTTTATCTTCTATTGGTATTTTCTTGTTTTCTATTAGCGTCTTTCTGTTTCCCATTGCCGTCTTTTAGTTCGGCTTTTCATTGACATAGCACGCTATGCCTGCTAAATATATAACGAAAATCAGCTGAATATAAAGCAAAAATACATGCCGAATCGTGATAACAGATTTGGGGTAATTAGTAAGGCTGTGCTGTGAAGAGTGTTGATGACGACTTGTCGCTACTGATTGAATAATTCTCTTATATATTCAATGACGTAGCTCTGCGGGATTTTCTCCTGCTCCAGTCGCCAGTTGTTAGCCTTTATTGTTTGGTAGATGCTGTTCTCCTCGTCGGTAAGGTTCAGGTCTGCTGACACCTTGCTGGGCTTGCCCTCATCATTCTCAAAAAATCGGGTGAAGATGGCGCTGTCCATAAGGATGCTTCTGGTTTGCGGAAAATAGCCGCGGAACTGCGACAGAATCTCGAAACCTTGGGCGTCTAAGTCGCCCCAATAGTAGAGTGGGGTGCCGGCAAGGAATGACGCAGCCTTAAGACTTGACACGCCATAGCCGTGTCCCCATATAATAAGGGCATTGGCCACGGGAGGAAAGGTGAGAAAGTTGACCTTGTTCTCTACGATAAACACCGACTGCACCTTCCAGCTGACGGCGCAAAATTGGCTCACGGGCAGGCTTATGTCCTTCAGTCCTGCCGCGCATGACAGGGCAAGACTGTCGTCGAGAAAGCGCACACGTATCAGTTCCTCGTCATATTTAAGGCTGAAACGCGGCTCAAAACGTTTCTCGTCAGTGTTTATATGGCCGGCTATTACGATGTCGAGCAGCTCGCGGAGTATTCCCATGTTCTGCTCAACAAACTTGGTGTGAACCTCTATTGGCAGCTCGCGGATATACATACAGGGCCTGGGGTTGAGGCTGAAATAGCGCAATACCTTAAGCAGGCCGGGCCATGCGGCCGAGTTGGCCACTACTTTAAGCGGATGAGCCTTAACCCAGCCGGCAAGTACAGGGAAGGCAGACAGAATGGAGCTTACGTCATGCTTGAACTGCCTTGCCTCGGCTTCTTTTCGGATAAACTTAAGAAAGTCGGCCTCTGTGTCGAAGGCTATCTCCTTGGGCAGGTCTTGCTCGCCCAATTTCTTGTGCCTTACGGTCTGCCATATCACCGTATATCCGTAGCCGCGCCTCTCCTTGGAGTTGTCGGTTATGTCGTTAAGCTCAGCCTGATACACGGCAAAATCGTCGCTCGGCTTCTTGTTGCACGGAATAACTATCCTCTCGAAGTCTGCCCCCGAGGCAACATCCTGCAGATAGCGTATGTATCTGTTCTCGGCCTTGCTCCTTATTTCAGCTGCCTTTATCATGACGTCTTGCTCCGTTTATATTCTTCTTTATATTCAACGATGGGCATGTTGTAGAGCACCGACTCGTCGCCTTTGCGCTCTACATAATGCACAAACGATATGTTGTTCTCAACTATGTGTATGTTGTCGCTCGGCGTGACAACGAGCAGCTGCAGATGGAGCTGGTTGCAGAGGTCGAGCAGATAGCGCGCCTTGTCCTCGTCCTGCGCCTTGAAGGCCTCGTCGATGGCTATAAACCTGAACGACGACTCGAGGCCGCTCTCGGTGAACCCGAACTGATAGGCTATGGCAGAGCCGAGTATGGTGTAGGTAAGCTGCGCCTTCTCGCCGCCCGACAGCTGCCCCATGCTCTCGTAGGTCTTGTATTTGCTGCCCGTAGCCTGATAAAACTCTTCGGCCCTGTAGGTGAACCACGAGCGCACGTCGGTAACCTTGCTGCGCCACTGTCCGTCCTCAAGCTTCTTCATGAACGGCTCTATGTGCTCCTCAAAGTGGCGCTGGCGGCCGTCTGTCGTAGAGTTTACCTCGTGTACGTTTGGTATGGCCTGCCTCAGCAGACTGCAAAATTCCTTGGTCTCGGCGTTCTGCTTCTTGGTGGCGGTAAGCTGTATGTAGGTGCCCTGATCCTTGTTGAACACAATCTCGCGGAGCGACCTGTTCAGATGGTCTATCGCCTTGTCGATGTCGGCCTCCCAATGCTCAAAGAAACATTTGTATGAGTTCACCTTGATGTTCATCGTGTCCTGAAGATACTGGTTGAAGTCATTCTCATAGCTTATCAGGTCTTCCTCTTTCAGCTTGCTGTAGAGTTTCTGATATTCTTCGATAAACTCGGTGTTGTCGGCGTCGGGCAGGCTGCTCACGTCAGAGTTCCAGTCCTTATACTTCTCGGCAAGCTCCTTCGAGGGGCGCTTAAACTTCATTATCTGCTTTATCACCTTCTTCTCCAGGTCGTTCTTCTCGTTGCTTTTGCTCCTAAGAGTGTTCTCCAGATATGTGTAGAACGCGTTGCGCCGGTTCTCGAGGCTGTAGAGCGGAATTTCGAGCATCTCGGGGTGCTGCTGCTCAAAGTCGAGCATGTCTATTACGCCAATCTTGTTGACAAACTCCTGATAGCTCAGTCTTTTGCCCGATAGGTCTTTCTGCTCCTCGCCAATGTTGTATATCGTTATGTTGGTGATGTCCTTGTCTTTCTCCATCGCCCTCACCTTGGCCTCAACGGCCTTCAGCTCTTCTCTCAGAGCCTGCCCCTTGTTGTCGGCAGCCTCAAGTTTCTTCTTCTGCTCCTCAAGCTCCTCAATGGCCTGCGCGCACGACATCCAGTCTATAGCCTCATGGTCGTCGAAGCCTATCAGCAGGTTGTTCAGCAGACTTATGCGCTGCCGGCATCCTTCCTGTCGCTCCTCTATGGACTTAATCTTTGCGCCGTTGTCCTTCAGTTCGTCCTGCAGCCTGCATATTTCCTTGGTGAGGAAGGCTATTTTCTCCTTGTTTTCCCATCCCAGCACATAGTTGTCCCTGCTGCGGGTTTCCCGCCGGTCGTCCTTTTCGTGCTTGTTGCCAACCGACTTAATCAGTCCTTCCTTGGTTACGGCCTTCTCGCTGTAATCGTCAAACTCGTCGAGGCTGTCAACGCAGGCGTAGTTGTATCTCTGTGAAATCTCGTCCTCAACCCATTCAACATACCTGTTGTCGGGCTTAAACTCAATCTTGCGTATCAGGCGGTTGTCGTCGTCGTCGTTTATCTCCATCTCCTTCAGCGGCGTAAAGCCCTGATAGCGGTGATATACAATACGGCCGTTGAGGTTGTGGCTGTTTACATATTCGTTTACCGTGTGATAATATTTCTCGGGAACGATGAGCCTCAGCGCGAAGTTGTGGAGTATGCGCTCTATCGACGGCTCCCACTCACGCTCGCTGTCTTTAACCCTTATAAGCTCGCCTATGAACGGGATGTCGTCGGGCGTGGCACCCGTGTGCCTCAGTATCTCTTCCCTTATCTCAGACACTCGGCCCGATATGTTGTTCTTGTTCTTCTCGAGGTCTTTTATTATCTTGGCGTTTTCCTCCAGATTATTCTTTATCTCGTCGGCTTTGTTCTTCTCCTGTCTCAACTTTTCCGACAGCTCCTCCAGCTCGCCCTGCCTGTCAAGGTTCTCCTCTCCGGCGCGCTTGCGGCTCTTCTCAAAGTCGTCTTTCAGCGGGTTTGGGGGCAGTTCAAGCGCGGCTGCAATCTTGTTATACTCCTCAGCCTTTAAGGTTCTTTTGTCTCTCTCCTTGGTCAGCCTCTTTATTTCTTCTGTCAGCGAGGCTATCTGCCGGCTCACTTCGTCGTTGTCTATGTCGGCCTCAATCTTTCTGCGCTGCCTGTTCAGCTCCTCAAGCTGCGCCGTAAGGTCTTTCAGCTTGTCGTTCTGCTTCTGCAGTTCCTTCTCGTTCTCGGCCATTTTCTTTTCCGACAGCGTTACAATCCTTGACGCAAACCAGTAGGCGGCAATGCTCTTGTTCTGTTCAAGCTGCCTTATGTCCTGATCAATGGCGTGCAGCTTGTCGGCGTTGTCGTTGATGGGCTTCAGCATGTTTATCTGTTCCCTCGTCTTGTCAATGTTGATTTTTGCCTCCATCAGGTTGTGGAAGTTGTCGTGCAGCTCGGTATACTGTTCTTCGGCAGGCTCCTCGTCGAGCATGTTGTTGCGTATAAAGCTGTTGAGGTCGTCAAGAATCTTAACGCCCACAATCTGGTTAAACAGCGTAAGGGCCTTGTTGGAGCGCATGTTGAACATCAGGCACATCTTTTCGGCATAGGCATAAGGACCGTTGCAGAAGTCGATCACCTTCTTGGCAGAGAAGGCGTTGTAGTGCTTTTCGAGCTGCTTGCGCCAGTCGCCGCGCGAGTCAAACTGCGCAAAGTCCTTACCTATTTCGAGCGGCGCCTTGGCTATGCCGTATATGGTCTTTAGTTCCTGCCCGATGAAGTAGCGTATCTGAAACAGCGTAACCACCTTGCCGTCGGCATTGTTAAACGAGGCAAGCAGCACCGAGCGTGCGTTTCGGTCGCGTAGCTTCAGCGTTATGGTTTCGGTGCTGCCCTCTTTCTGCTGCGTTCCGTAGCATCCCAGGACATACGACTCCTCCGTGCGCGCTCCTTTCTTTTCAATGCCCGACGACTGGTTGTAAAACCGCTGTCGCTTCAGCGGCACGAGCAGGGTGAGCAGCGCGTCTACGAGGGTGCTCTTGCCCGATGCGTTGGCTCCCGTGAGCAGCGAGTTGCACCTCTGGGGACTTATGCGGTAAACCCTGTTGTTGAATGTTCCCCAGTTGTAAATCTCCATATAGTCGAGTCGGAATCCGGACTTCTCTGGAGTCGTGTTAAATAGATTCATCTGTTGTATCATACTCTTTCAGCTTTTGTTTGAATTCGGCAAGGTCATCCAGTGTGACTTTTTCCTTTATTATGCGGTGTATCCTGTACAGCGTCTCGTCGGTTTCGAGCTTCTTCACCTCGGCAAGAAATCCCATGTCGATAACTTTTGATATGTTGGAGTCGAGGTCTTGCTTGAACTTCACCTGATTGAATCCCACGGGCAGAAACATCTCCACCTCTTCCTTAATCTGTGTTGTGGTTACATATTTCTCGTCGGCCTGCGAGTCGGTAGGATTCATCTCAAATTCGTAAAGCATGTTGCGCAGCACAATAAGTATCACCGAAATCTCAAATCCGAGTTGCCTTCGCGTGGCAAGGTTTATGGTCTTGCCTTCGTCGAGCATGGCCTGCCTTACAAAGGCAAAGCCCTCATCCTTCTTAACAATGAGTTCGAGCCCAATCACGCCGAGGTAGGCCTGTATGTCAGCCTGGTATTGCAGTATGTCGTTCCAGGCCGGGTCGTTATATTCTACAATTCCTTTCAGTAACTTTACTATGGCCTTCGAGTAAGGCTTTATGTCTGTTGTGCTCATTTTCTGACTATAATTATTTCGGGTATTACAATCTTTCTCCTGTTCTCCGTGTCAAATATTATGTCTTGCGTCCTGTCGGCATTCACCGTCGTGCTGTACCCTTTCAGCACGTTGATGTATCCGAAAATCTCTGTCAGTCCCTTGGTTATGCCCTTTGATGCCTCAATCACCTCGCCGAGCGTGGCCTGCTTCTTCTTTTTCAGCACAGCGTCGATAT
This sequence comes from Prevotella sp. CAG:1185, assembly GCA_000436695.1. Taxonomy (GTDB): domain Bacteria; phylum Bacteroidota; class Bacteroidia; order Bacteroidales; family Bacteroidaceae; genus Prevotella. Next base: position 5,702 of record HF992632.1, read on the forward strand.
TGTTGCGAAGCGTCTCGCGGTCAATAAAGTAGGCGTTATACAGCTGCCCTATGCGGTTAAGGTCGTCAATGCTCAGGTCGGCATTGGCAGGCCTGTCGTTATATTCAATTTCCTGCGCAGGCTCCAGCGTGAGCGGCCTTTCCAGCGGCAGCCTTATCTTAATCTCCTCAATCTCGAAGCCTATGTCGGGCGTTTCGCGCCTTTTGCTTATGCCTATAAGCATCTTCTTTATGTCGTTTATGGTCTGTTTCGTAACGCTGTAGTCCGACTGCTCGTTCTGTCTTATTATGCGGCTTAGCTTCTCGGCCATCCTGTCGTTGGTGCGGCACACGTTCTGTCCGGCATTGAACAGATACAGAATTATGTCCTTCAAGAAGAAGTCGTGCACGTCGATGTGCCTGTTGTCGAGCGACTCAAACAGCTCCTGCGTCATGGTCTTCCATTCATTCTGAAGGTTAGACGACAGCAGAAAGTCCCAGAAAGCATAGAAGCTCTTGCCCTGCGACGAGTTCTTCAGCTTGCTGTAGGCATCGAAGGTGTAGTTAAGAATCTCCTTCTTCTGCGAGTTCTCGGTCTGCTGCTGATAAATCTGCTTGATGATGTCCTTAAAGTTGTTGTCCACCTCCTTAAAGTCAGACAGCAGCTCCTTGGCGAGCTTGTTGAGCGAGTTGTAGCGCGGCACAATCTGATAGTCCTCAAACACCGTCACGTCGTCGCCGTTTTCCAGCTGCTCTATCTGCCTTTCTATCTCGGCCTTCTTCTCCTTCAGCAGTTCAAGGCGCTTGCTGCGGTCTTCGTTGGTAAACTCTACAAGCTCCTTCAGCTGTCCGAAGAGCGAGTTGAACTTCGACTCCGTGCCCACATATTTCTCCTTTCTCAGACTGTTGTCAATCCAGTCGATAACCTTGCTCGTGTATGCCGAAATCTCATACATCACCTCGCCCACCTCGTTCTGATAGTTGGTCAGATATCCGTTGTTGGTCCAGTTGGTTATCCATCGTCGAGCCTTCTCCTCGTTAGTTTCAATGGTGTTAGGCATTTTGTCGTCGTCCTCCTCCTCGATGTCGCCGTCGTCCATCCCGTCGAACCTTATTACAAGTCTTTGGTGAATATACTCCCACGACACGGCAGTCTTGTCGTCGAACACGTCGAGCAGGAACAAGAGGAAGAACTTCAGGTTCTTAGTCCTCATTTTCAGCAGTTTGATGCTGGGCGAATTTTCCAGTATATCTATTAATTGTATTTTGTCCATGAGTGCTTAAATGTTGTGCAGCACAGAATTTTTATTGTATATAATTCATTCCAAATGAGCTGCAGAATGTATGGCGAATTTAGCAAACGGGTGCAAAAGTACTAAATATTCAAGAGAAACTTTTTCTTCAGATTATGAATTTCAGGCTCACCCCCCGCATTCCTGCTGATTTGGAGGGGAGGGAGGGGGATTGAAGTTTGGGGGGATATGTAGTTAAGGCAATATCTGTTAAGGCTGTATCAAATCCAAAAGCTTGTTGTTTTTTGATGCTTGTCTTTTTGTGATGACATTTGTAACTGATATTTTGATAACTTTACTGAGTAATTGTCAATAAGTATTCATGCAGGAGCAACGATGAATGTTGCCTGTGTCACCTTCTTTTTATCCGTTCGGAATAGTATTTTTTATGGTAAAAACCTATGACAAAAATATTTTTCAATCTGGAAAACGAAAGGTAAACGTATGTTAATAGAATGACAATTGATATATTAAATCATTAACATAAATTTGCAATAGCGTCACTAAATGTCTCTTTAAATCCTTATTTTGAAGCCTAAAAGCATAGATTTCGGCATACAAAATGCCTTGTTTTTATCAGTAAACGGCCCACTTTCTGTGCGTAAATGGGCCAGTTATGTTTTTTAACACTTCATCTTCTCATTGTGTTTTGCCGTAATTACCTGTCTATCAGATAATTAACAAAATATCCGATTTTTTGCCTTTTTTCGCCTAAAAATACGTATTTGTGAAGAGCATGCGTGTTATGAAGGCGTCAAATGGTTTAGAAATATGAAAATAGTTTTACAATATAGGGCTTGAGATTGATGTAGGGCTTAATTAAAATTTGCGTGATTTATTTATGCTACGAATATAGAGTTCGTATATTATTCGTAATTTTGTCTGAAAATTTCAACATTAAGTGATTATGGCAAAGTTATCAGTGCATCCGCATAAAGGATTTTTAAATACAAAGTTTATCATCCGGTCACATTCTGAAGATTATAACGTAGTTTCAATCTATTCTAAAGTCAAGGATAAAGTAGATACTGCTAATCCTGTATCATTATTAGATAAGGAATCTTTGAACGACGGTTATGTTTTTAAGAATCCAGGCCGGTATGTCGTTATGCTTGACAACAATGAAGATAGCGCTGTTGAAGTATATGTGGAAGATGCAATCAAGTTTGGCGGCAGCACGTATAAAAACAGCTATGTCTTTGAAGAGACACCATGGTGTTTTGTAGTCATGAAAGACCGAACTTATTTTTACAACCGTGACACTGATGAACAGTATGTTGAAAATTTTTCTCCTGATGAAATTTCATGCGTAAACAAAGATGTTGTCTTGCTCAGTAACAAGTGTGATGAAAGAACTCTGTATTCCCTTACTGAGCAACGTCCATTAATAACTTATAGCAATGAAATTCTGCTAAATAAAGATACCCTTATATTTCAAAATGAGGTTGACGGTAAGACCAAGTTAAATGTTGTCCGTTTTAATGATGTATTATTAGACAAGAAAGAATATCTGTGCGATTGCTTTTCTTTATGTGAAGATGCCGGTGTATTATATTTTCATGAAGATAAAACGATTTATACCTTATCGTTAGAAACACTTGAAATTATAAAATCACTCAAAAGAAATTATAGATATTTTGAAGTTATTAAATTTATCAAATTTACAAACGGACATTATTTTGTTGAAATTCAATATTTTAGACATAGTGCAAACATATTAGTCTGCGATATACTGTCAAATGATTCGTGGTACGTTGGGAATTTAGAAAATCCTTTATTTACATGTGAAGACGTAGATGTAATTGATACTGATGCTGAAAAAGATAAGATTAAACAGATTATCCATTTAGCGCATGAATACGATTTATTTAATAAGGAGAAGCCACAATTACTCGGAGGTATTAATATTTCGTATAAATACATAGAGATAAAGAAATTTTATGTCTTATCAAGACAGCTGTATTATTTGATTGGAGAAAATTCGTTCACATTAGAACGTACAGGATTAAAAAATGAGATACGCAAGCTATATCTGAGAACGTCGGATAATAATTTTGAAATTGAAATAAGTGATTATAATAACGTCACGCGTGAAGGTGATTACTTATTCATTAAAACATACAGTAAAGGAGAAAAATTAATTGTATTGAACGGTGACGAAGTAGTTTTACGTGGTGATTTTGCCAAATACAGTTTTGCCGGAAGAATATTTCTTTCAGAAAAGGACAAAGATGGCGATGAGAGTATTTATGAATTTCATGACGGTAAGATTACTCTCTTTATGAAAGGTAATTTCAAATGGGACTATTTTGAAAAGTATGGAATATTAGAGCAAAGAAAAGATAAAGGGCAATATGTAATATATGCCTTTTCTCCAAAAGACAGTTCAGAATACTCTAAGTTCGAGTTTGATAATAATACAGATTATGGCTTTCGTGAATATACAGAGCAAAAACACTTGAAATATGGCAATAAGGAGCTGTATTGTTGTGGAGTGATGTTGTGGAATACAAAAGTTGATTTGCCTGAGGATGTAAAGGCTTTATCTGAAGAACTGAATTATGCCATTTCAGTCAAAGGCACACATGTGTTTTTAGGCAGGATGTCAAAAGCTCAAGGCGGATTCATAAATGTGCCAATATTAGAGTCTTTATTTGATACTTCAACCTATGGCAATGTATTAATGTCGGATGACGGCGAGAACATTGTTTATCAGAAAGGCGATGATTTAATATTGATGAATACCGGCACACAAGAAGAACAATATTTTCCTAATACGAGTTTTATATCTCAGATCAATGGATATCGTCCTTTGTTTAAAGTAGATGGCAGTCATCGTCGTCCGAGAGTCATAGACCCTATGACAAGGCAATACATAAATCAGGACAATATAACCAATTATAGATTTGTCAGTCCTGACGGTAAGTTGTATGCCGACAGTGCATTAAGCAAATATATAAAACATCTGGATAGAATAAATAAAGTCTTTATATCAAAAGAACAGTTTCGTAATCTGATTGAGAAATATGATTATCAATTTGACATCAGTAACGAAGAAAAAGATAAAAAGAAAGAAGCACGTAAGGAATTTATAAATATGCATAAAGACTATTTTAAAAACAGGAATATTGAAGATTTGCTAAATACAACAACATGTTTTACTGATATAATAACAGAAGACTTTGGATATGCCACAATACGAAAAGTTGAAACAGATGAAGTATATTGTGAAATAGCATTGGGGCACACATTGCGTTACTTAAATTATGTCGCGTTTTCATACGATTCACGCTATGTCGCAATCGTCGGCCGCTACCCTGATTTTTGTTCTTATAAAGGACTGTTGCTAGTCTATGATATGGAAAAACAAAAAGAGATAGAAAAAAATACTACACATCGTGCCGTATGGACAGCGGCTTTTACACAAAAAGGCTTTTATGCTGCCTATGACAGTCTTCCGACGTTATTGTATGGAAATGTTAATGATGATTCAGGGATAGATGAAGTTTCAGACAGAAATTTTCTAACATTCAGCCCTGACGGTAAATATATGGCTTTGTCAAACCAAGGTTATGTGGCTTATAAAGATGAAAATCATAAATGGGGACACCAGCCTTCAACAATGGTTTACATCCATTCGGTTGAAAATCCGAACGAACAGATTGTACCGACAATTAGCGATTTGTCTGATGCTGGAGTTGCTGATACAAACAATAGAAAATCGGTGGCTTCATGTTCATTCTCGCTCGACAATAAGAAACTGATGATGGTCGGTAGAGACGGAATAGTTGTGATAAGGAACCTTCATATTGAATAAAACAGAGAATTATGCCAAAGAATAAAAACGCGTTGACACGCTATAAAATACTTGATGAACTTTTGTCGAACAGGTATCATAATTATTCACTTGACGACTTGACCGAGGAGGTTTGCAACCGTTTGTCAGAGATAGAACCTGATACTGATGGAGTAAGTCGCAGAACTATAGAAAAGGATATTGAATATCTTGAATATAAAGGTCCGTTTATAGGTGTAGACATCGAACGATATTATATTGGCAACGAAAAAAACGGGCGTAAAAAGATGTGCCTGCGCTACGCAAATCCTAACTTCTCGATATTCAGCAAGCCTCTCACCACCGACGAGGTATATCTGCTCAAGGAAGTTATATCGCTGTTGGGACAATTTGACGGACTGCCAAATCTTGACGGACTTGAAGGTCTCAGGCTTGGACTTGGAGTTAAACATAACGACAGAAGGATAATATCTTTCACAAAGAATCCGCTTGAAAAATCAAACCTTTTTGGAAGACTGTTCACTACTATCTCAGAAAAACAAGTGGTTGAACTGCACTATCATAAGTTCAGTGAGCCTGACAATGAGAAGAAAATAATCATATATCCATATTTGCTGAAAGAATACAACCGCCGGTGGTATTTGTTCGGCTCGGCAGAAAGCGATCTGAAACTTCTGGTCTTTGCTCTTGACCGTATTGATGATATAGTGCCTTTGCCGTCGCATAAATATGTCGACTATGATGGTGATATTAATGAACGCTTTGAAGACATTGTCGGAATAACTCTCTTTGACAACAGTCCGTTATATAAGATAATATTCTGGACTAGCGATGCTGCAAAAGATTATGTGGAAACAAAACCTCTCCATGAGTCTCAGCGCACGCTTAATGACAGTACAGTATCAGAACTTAGACTTAAATATTCTGATTTTCAGGGCGGAAAGTTTTTTCGTATTGACTGTAAGGAGAATTATGAACTGATCAGACTTTTGTCCTCTTTTGGAAAAGACCTTATCGTACTTGAACCGACAGATATTCAAGATAAGATTTGGGAAAGACTAACAGATATGGAGAAAGAATATGAAAAGGTACGAACAAAGAGGACGTAGGCCGGTGCTACTTTTGCACTTGAAAAAATAAATAAAGGCTTATGGAAAATATTAGAGAGAATGCTTATGGAGATGTAAGAGTTGTTGAACGTTCTGATTATAAATGGGGAGTGATTGACAGTAAAGGCAATATTGTTGTTCCGTTCGGTAAATACGACTGGATTGACGGATTTGATTCCGGGCTGTGTAGAGTTAAAATCGGAAATGAACCATCAACTCTTGCCAACAACGGCAACAAATGGGGCATAATAAATGAACAGGGAGAAGAAGTACTGCCTTGTGAATATGATGAGGTCTGGAACTTTTATGGCAAGAACCGTTGTTCAACGAGGGTTGTTAAGGATGGCATTGCCAGTGATGTATATTTTCACAATCTTAATCCTGAACTGCCCGTAAAGGAACAGAATGTCAAATCAAATAAGCCTAATTACCGCAGGCCTTACTACGCAATACGTGAAACTTATAATGATTACAACGGCACATACGCCCAGGATGTAATGGGATGGAGCGATCAGGATATTGATGATGTACTTGACGGAGAGGCAGACGCATACTGGAATATTGACTGAGCAATATAAAAAACAGCAAATGCAAAATTATTCATTATTACGAAAATAGATTTCGCAACAATGATGTAACTTTGCAGTCGAAATAATAAAGAAACAACGCGGTCTTTGACAAGTCTGATAACTGAAACTAAATTTTGAATTTCGTCCTGCGTGGTGCGAGCCTTGCTCTTTTTAGAGTAAATTCGCGGGATGTCTTCTTGCCCTTTGGGCTTGAAGATAACAATGTCAGATAGTTAATGTGATGATTCTGTTAAGTTGCCACCTGCAAGCTAACAGATATTTTTACAATCAAAAATATTATATAAAGAAAACGATGTTTCAGCTTACAGATGAGTTAAAGACCGCTCTTAATTCATATAAAAATGGATAAAGCGGAAATAGTAAAATTGGCACACAGCATGTCTAATAAAAATGACATCCTGGACCTTCTCAATCGTATCAAGCTGGATGATATGGCTGAAAATGGGCTTGCGGACAAGTTTTATCCATTTACAATGAAGAACATAAACTTTTACTGCAATCCAAACAATACACATCATCGTTACAGACAATTTAAGATAAAGAAAAAGACAGGCGGATTCAGACAGATTACCGCCCCGAGGAACAGGAGCTTTATGCAGATGCTGAAGTGTGTCAATGAGATATTCAAGGCTATTTATTCGCCGTCTGATTATGCTATGGGATTCACGGAAGAGCGTTCT
>HF992632.1:13169-15715 GCA_000436695.1 Prevotella sp. CAG:1185
AAGAGCGTTCTGTCGTAACCAATGCAAACGTACATAAAGGGCAAAACTATATTCTGAATATAGACCTGAAAGATTTTTTCCCTAGTATTGAACAGCCTCGTATATGGAAAAGGCTACAGCTAAAGCCGTTTAATTTTGCCGTGCCTGTTGCTAACGTGCTGGCAGGACTATGCTCTATGAAAGAAATTCGCACGATGGATGACGGTTCGAAAAAGGCTTTCTACATATTGCCGCAAGGAGCGCCTACGTCACCAATCATAACCAATATGATCTGTGATACTCTTGACCGTCGCCTTGCTGGGCTTGCCAAGCGTTTTGGGCTGCATTACACACGTTATGCCGATGACATAACCTTTTCGTCAATGCATAATGTTTATCAGAAAAACGGTGAATTTCGAAAAGAGCTTCTGCGCATAATACAAGGTCAGGGCTTCACCATTAATGAAAAGAAAACGCGTTTGCAGAAAGTAGGTGGCAGGCAGGAGGTTACAGGCATTATTGTCAGCAACAAGCTGAATGTTACTCATGATTATGTGCGCAACATACGCAACATCCTTTATATTTGGGACAGATACGGCTATGGAGTGGCTTACGCAAAGTTCTTCCCAAAATATAAGGAAGATAAAGGGCATGTAAAGAAAGGTGACCCCGACTTGGTTAACGTCATTGATGGTAAATTGATGTACATGAAAATGGTAAAAGGAGATGAAGACAGCACTTACAGACGCTTGCACGATAAGTTTGAAAAGCTTGTGGATGATGTGCGTGACCCGGTAAAAACGACAGTTCACTCAATAACATACGTCGAAACAACCCCTCTTATCGAATTTGAAAAGAAAAATAATACAGAGATAGTTATCAAAATGTCAGACACTGATGAACATTCAGAAAAAACTATAGACGACAAGACGGTAAAATTTCATCGTTATGCTTATTTTTTGCTTAATGACAAGAAGGTTTTTGCTTCAGTAAGCAAAGATATAAAGCCCGATATGGAAAAACAGAAGGAACATTTGTCCATATCGATATGTCGCGACAAGCAAGATAAGCCTTTTTGGCTGGTTCATTTAAGTAATAAGGTTGTAATGCCTTCTTTGGTGCCTGTTGACGTAGATGAGCTGAATAAGGAGTTGGATGCATTACTAAAACTATAGAATAATGGATGCCAATAAAGAAAAAGCAATAGAAAAGATATATCGTCTTACCTTGCAAGATGCAGAATTTGACACAGCACTGCGGAAGAAACTTGGTATAGTTTCTCCCGCAGATGTCGTTTTAGGTGATAATGAACGTATAAATGAAATTTATGAATTGTGTATAGAGAAAATCACACGTAAACAAGGAACTGAATTTTATGCAGATTTTCCAATAGAGTCTTTACGTTCAGCATTGGCTTACGACTATAATAGAATGGAACGTTTCCGAAGAAAAGATGATTTTGGCGATTTCTGTCTTGCCATGTATCAGCAGATTGAAAATATCACTAATTATATTTGCGCAGATCCGATAGTCAATAGGGTGGCTTCAAAAATGTGGGCTTATCCGGCATATTGCATCGATTCTGATTTGAAAAAACGTCCAGGTGAATATATTATAGCCAGATTACTTTTTATTGGTAATACCGGCGGAAATCCTAATTACTTGATTAAGACAAGTAAACCCTTGTCAGAACATTATGCATGGGACAAGATGCGTAATGTGGTTTATTTTATTGGCTACAAAGCTGAGATGAAAAGCAGTGATTATGACAGCTTTAATGAAATATGCAGTTTGCTTTCGGAGTTGTATCAGTGTCGAAATACCAATCACAGACATACAGGATTGTCTGAGATATCAGAACATTCACGACAAATTTTGGAAAAAATACGGCCGTTGAAATCATTTTATTATTCAAAGTTCCACGGATTGTTGTCACAATATGTTGAGTATGTGAAGAATGGTTATCCGTTGGAAGATAAATTAATAGATTATGCCGATAGTCTTCCTGATATTGATATTAAGCCACAGATTTCAATCAATATAAAAGGAAAAATAGATTTGGATAAGATTCCCAAAAGATGAAATATGGCATAAAATATGCCATATTCAATCATTACATTCTTCTTGCGCTACCATGCGCATGGCAAATATGTCAGAGATACAGCTCACATTCTTTTCTTGTTGAGCATGCCTTCTTTAGCATAATGTTGGCCACGGCTATTAGCAGCCTGTTCACCTTCCTTGCGCCGTGTGGACATACGGCGACGCAGCGCATGCATGATATGCAGGCCTTCTTGTCTACCTTTGCTGGGTTGTCCGTGCTTATTGCTCCTACAGGACATCTTGAGGCACACAGGCCGCAGCTTGTGCATTGGGCTGTGGGGCGGGGCACAAAGCCTACGCTTCCGGCCTTCTTATACGGTCTGTTACCGGGTATTGCAGGCGTGGCGAGGTCGTTTCGGCTAAGTTTGGCTGCTATCTTTTCGGCAAATTTGTCAAGTGCTGTATAATCGTCCCGGTCGGGGCGGTTGGCGGCATATCGGTGAGCTATCGAGTGCTCGGCTATG
>HF992633.1 GCA_000436695.1 Prevotella sp. CAG:1185
CCGCCAGGTCGTTGTCTATGGCGGTCTGCAGGGCGCGGTGCTCATCGTTGCGTATGTTTTCGAGCAGCTGCTCAATGCGCCCTGCCAGCATTACGCCCACCATGAGCTGCGTCTGTTTCTTCTCGTCGAGCTGTTCCTGGTGAGCCTTGCGCGCCTTAATCTCCTGCCGCTTAATCTCATTCAGCACGTCGGCCACGGTGTCGGCTATGTTGATGCTGTGGTGGGCAGAGTCGCTCACGGCCTTGCGGCTGCGGTTGCTCACCTGTATGGTGTCGGCGTGCTGCTTGCGGAAGGCGTCGGCAAGGCGCGCAAAGAAGCCCTTCTTGCTCTTCACGATGTCGTAGACAACCTCTTTCTTTTCCTCCACCTCCACGGCTTTGGGATGAATAACCACGGAGTCTTCGCCCTGCTGCAGTTTTGAAACTTTCTCGCGGAAGAACTTGTCAGAGTTGTTTTTCGACATCTCCTCAACAATCATCAGCGTGTTTTCGCGCTTCAGCATCAGCAGGTTCTGCAGCGAGTCGAGCTTGGCTATCTGCGCGCTGTCGGCGGAGCGTACCTTCAGCGTGTCGGCAAGCGCCATGGTCCTGATGAGCAGCGAGTCAAAGTTGTCAAGCTCGTCGGTGTTGCCGAGGCACAGCGACTTCTCGCTGTTGTCGGTTTCGAGAAAGCAGTAGACCAGACTGTCCACCACGTCGCGCCGCTCGATAAACTCGCGTTCGGCCTTGTCTATCTGCATGAAAGCCCTCGTGTTGCCGTAAACCAGCCACACCGCAAAGGCAAGGATTAATATGACGAGTGTGTATCCCGCGCCGATCTTAAACTGTACGCCTGTCTTCATCACTGATTATTGTTGTTGTGCGCCTGTCTGCCCGGGTGCTGCCGCCGTTATATTCGTGCCGCTGACAGATGGGGCTTTGTGGTACGCCATTTTTGCAAAGATAAATTAAAAATGTGTCAATAGTGCATTATCTTTACAAAAAAAGCCGCACTATGTGTACTTTTTGTAACTGTTGCGCCTGCCGGTGTGTCATTGCGTGCCGCGCCGTATAAAAAAGGTTGCCCCGCCAACTGGCTGTCACAGTTGACGGGGTTCGACCTTTTGAGATAACACGTATCTCTGATAAAATGAATTAACCTATTATTTTTGCCTTAACCGAACTTCTTTATTCAGCTACTACTGCTGTGTCTGCAGGAGCGGGAGTTGTTACAGTTGTATCTGATACTACAGTGTTCTGAACTTTCTCATTATCGTTATTCTGACCTGCAAATACGTTGCTTACTGATACCAGTGCGAGAGCTGCTACGGCAGCGAATACTAACTTTTTCATAATGCTTTCTTTTTTTATTGTTAATAATTAATGTTCAAATTTCTCACTTATACATATTGCAACAGCCGTGCCAAACTATGCCACAAATATTTATTTGCTTGATTATCAGTGATTTACGATATTTGAGGCATTTGTGGAATGTGTGGAAAAGTGTGGAACAGGTGTGGAATTTTTCCACAAAAAAGTGTGGAAATGCCTCTACACACACTTCCACACACGGCACGAAAAACAAAATAAGGCAACAAATAACGGTGAATATAGGCAAAAACAAAGGTGAACGCCGGACTGACGGTTGCAGCCGCGGTATTCACCTTTGTTATTATATAATATGTCGTGCCGGCAAAGGCAGACTATGCGTCAGAAGCAGCCCGTGCCGTCGAAACAGTGGGTGCAGAGCTTGCACTTGGGCAGTCCGATGGCCTCAACGAGGTTTTCGAGCGTGTTAAACTTCAGCGAAGTAAGGCCCAGGCGGTCGCGGATAATCTCCACCATGCGGTTATATTCGGGCGAGCCTGTTGTGGCATACTTCTCAAGGTTCTTGTTCTCGTCGCCCTCAAGTTCCTTTATTATGCGGCGCGTTATCAGCTCTAAGTCGCTTTTTGACGCCGTGAAGCCGATGAACGGGCAGCCGTAGATGAGCGGCGGACAGGCTATGCGCACGTGAGCCTCGCGCACGCCGTAGTCGAACAGCACCTTAACGTTGTCGCGCAGCTGCGTGCCGCGCACTATCGAGTCGTCGCAGAACAGCAGGCGCTTGCCTTCGAGCATGGCGCGGTTGGGTATCAGTTTCATCTTTGCTACGAGGTTGCGCAGCTCCTGACGGCCCGGAGTGAAGCTTCGCGGCCATGTGGGCGTATATTTGGATATGGCGCGGTGATAGGGCACGCCCTTGCCTTCGGCGTATCCGAGGGCCATGCCAACGCCCGAGTCGGGTATGCCGCAGGTGCAGTCAACCTCCGACTTGTCCTGCTGTCCCATCTTCTTTCCCATCTCGAAGCGCACTTCCTCAACGTTGCGCCCCTCGTAACATGATGTCGGAAATCCGTAGTAAACCCACAGGAACGAGCATATCTGCATCTTCTGTTCGGGCTTGCGCATCTGCTCTATGCCGTCGGCCCTCAGGCGCACAATCTCGCCCGGACCGAGGTAACTGTCAATCTCGTAGTCGAGGTTAGGAAAGCTCGTCGACTCGCTCGTGGCAGCGTAGGCGCCGTCCTTTCGGCCTATCACTATCGGCGTGCGTCCCCATTTGTCGCGCGCCGCAATTATTCCGTCTTCGGTTAGCAGCAGCATGGAGCATGAGCCTTTAATCCTGTTGAACACGTTCTCGATGCCCTCCACAAAGTTCTTGCCCATTATTATCAGCAGGGCTATAAGCTCGGTCTGGTTTGTGTTGCCCGAACTCAACTCGGCAAGGTGCATGTTCTTGGCGAGCAGCTCCTGTTCAAGTTCGCCGATGTTGTTCACCTTGCCCACGGTGACAATGGCGAAACGCCCCAGGTGAGAGTTGATGATTATAGGCTGGGCATCGGTGTCGCTGATGATGCCTATGCCCGAATTGCCTGAAAACTTGTCGAGCTCGTCCTCGAACTTTGTGCGGAAATATGTGCTCTCAAGGTTATGAATAGAGCGCATAAACTTTTTTTCTGTCGCGTCATACGTAGCCATACCGCCACGCTTGGTGCCCAAATGCGAGTTGTAGTCGGTGCCGTAGAAAAGGTCGGTCACGCAACTCGACTTGGAGATTGTCCCGAAGAATCCTCCCATAAAATATGTTTTTGTTAGTGTTTAATGTATCCGGATGATATCCGTTGCCGCAAAGTTACAAAAATATTGGCTAACCTTGATGGGCATGTATGCAGTTTTTTTGACATATCTGCCATGAGTCACGTGCCTGCTGAGTGTGTGAAGGCGTTGGCCGCAGGCTGTGGCGCCATGCAAAAAGGCTGCCGGCACTGTTACGGTGCATGGCAGCCTTTGTTGAAAATAACATTATAAAATAAATTGTGAGTATATTGTCGTCATGCCACAAGGCATGCGTCTGGGGCGTTGTATGTTGATGCGCGTCAGAAGTTTACGCCGAAGTTGAGCGACAGGCATCCGTTGTGAGATGTGTCGAACGTGTCGTGGCAGATGTTCGACAGACCTATGTCGTAGGTTATGTCGGCATAGAACAGGTCGTAAGACACGCCGCAGCCCACGCGCAGACCGCCGTCGAAACGCTGGAAGGCATCGTCGGAGAATGAGCTGAAAGCCTTGCGCTCGTCATAGTTCTTCATCTTGCCGCCCACGCCGCATGCCAGGTATCCGCCAAACTGCGGCTGGATGGTGAAGTGGTCGTCAATGCTGTAGATATATTTCAGCACGATGGGCACCTCGAGATAGTTGAGGTCGTAAGTCATCTTTTTCTTCTCGCCCAGGTCGTTAATTATGTCTTTCTTGCCGCCCTTCTCGGTATAGAAGAGTCCCGGCTCGAGGTAGAGCGGTATTTCGTCAGAGAGCGGAATGCCAACAACTGCACCCACGGTGAGTCCTGTCTGCGAGTCGCTGCCGTCGAGCGTCGGGTCGTCAGAGTTGACAGTAGAGAAAGCCGGACCGATACGGAATCCGTAGTACATGTCGCCCGTGCCGAGTCCGCTGTCACGGTAGCCGTAGTCCAGTCGGCCAGAATGTTCGTTATAGTAGCGGCTGTGAGTGTAGCTCTGCGCCTGTGAAGGCAGTGCCATGGCCAAAGCGGCAAGTGCCGACAGGGCCAGTCTTTTTATCGTCTTCGTGTCCATAATCTTCAGGTTTAAATCGTTTTTACAGATGCAAAGGAAATAAAAAATAATGAGAATCCAAAGGGAAATAACCTAAAACGCGTAGGGAATCCCCTAATATTGGCAGTAGGCAACGGCCGTTGTATTTCGCGTTCCGAGCAAGTTTCTGACCTTCATGCAGCATCAGTTTTTTGCCCTTGTCCCATACACCTTTTTAAGGGGTGGCAGTATGTATAAAAGGTAAAGAAAGGTTAATATTTTATTTTTCAATCCTTTTATTTTTTTATTATTAATTTATTTATAATTTTGCGGAAAAATTTTAAAACTATGGAAACATTACTGCCTTTTGCACTGTTGTGCCTTACATCTATCTTCACGCTTGCCAATCCGCTTGGCACCATGCCCGTGTTCCTCACCATGACTCAGGGCATGACCGAGGAGCAGCGCCAGTCTATCGTAAAACGGGCCACTATCACGGCGCTCATCATCCTCATCGTGTTCACCTTTGCCGGACAGTTCATCTTCATGTTCTTCGGCATATCCACCAACGGCTTCCGTATTGCCGGCGGCGTGATAATCTTCAAGATTGGCTACGACATGCTTCAGGCACGTTATACGCACGTAAAGCTAAATTCGGGCGAGATTAAGGCTTATGCCAACGACATAAGCATAACGCCGCTGGGCATACCAATGCTCTGCGGACCGGGCGCCATAGCCAACACCATCGTGCTGATGAGCGACGCCAAGACGTTTGCCATGAAGGGCATACTGATAGGCTCAATCGTATTTATCTACGTGCTGACATACTTCATCCTGCGCGCCTCAACGCGCCTTGTAAGCGTATTGGGCGAGACGGGCAACAACGTAATGATGCGCCTCATGGGACTCCTGCTTATGGTCATCGCCGTTGAATGTTTCGTGAGCGGCATGAAGCCTATCGTCATAGACACTATCAGTCAGGGCATAATCAACGCCCAATAGCCTGAACAGGTATAATTGGCTGCGTCTAAGGGCTATGCCTGGCATGAAGGCAATATCATAATAACTTCATGACCTCGAAGTTTGCATACTGAATCGAGACAAATAAAAAAGACAGCGGCGGCACAGGTAAAACACGCATTGATGTTATCTGTGCCGCCGCTGTCTTGCAGTTTATATTTTATTGTATATAATTATCTGTGCATTCTTGCCTGCCGATAAACAGCCTATAAAATAGTTTACGCCTTTCTTATTTTAGCAGGCCTCATCCCCGTCATTACTTTTCTCTGCTTATGGCCGCCTGGCAGAAATGCCACACCACTATGCCTGCTGTTACCGACACGTTTAGCGAATGCTTGGTGCCGAATTGTGGTATCTCGAGGCAGCCGTCGCTGGCATCTACCACCTCCTGGCGCACGCCCTTCACCTCGTTGCCAAGTACAACGGCATACCGGCGACCGGCGTCGGGAACAAACTCGTTGAGCATGGTGCTGCCTTCACACTGCTCCACGGCCATCACCGTGCGTCCCATGTCGTGAAGCTCTTTAACGGCTTCGGCAGCCGTCTCAAAGTAGCGCCACTTCACGCTGTCTTCTGCTCCGAGCGCCGTCTTGTGTATCTCGGCGTGGGGCGGACAAGCCGTGATGCCACAGATCCACACAGCCTCTACGCGGAAAGCGTCGCACGAACGGAACACCGAGCCTACGTTATACAGGCTCCTCACGTCGTCGAGCACCACGATGAGCGGCATCTTCTCAGAACTCTTGAACTCGTCCACCGTAAGACGGTTCATCTCCGTAACTTTTAACTTGCGCATCGATTCAAATTGAGAATTGATAATTGAGAATTGAAAATTATGATTTGACCAAGAAGGAAATTATGAATTATGAATTGTGAATTATGAATTAAGAATTAAAATCCGTATGACTTCAAGTCAAATGAATTCTTCACTCTTCACTCTTCACTCTTCGTTCTTCACTTTAAACGCCAGCGCATACATTCTGATCTGCTTAATCATGGCCAGCAGACCGTTTGAGCGGGTGGGCGAGAGGTGATCTTTCAGACCGATGCGTTCGATGAAATACAGGTCAGCGTCAAGAATCTCCTGCGGTGTGTGTCCGCTCAGCACGCGTATCAGCAGTGCGATTATGCCCTTGACGATGAGCGCGTCGCTCTCAGCCGTAAAATAAATCTTGCCGTCCTCATAGTCAGCCTGCAGCCACACACGGCTCTGACAGCCGTCAATCAGGTTACTCTCCGTCTTATACTTGTCGTCGAGCGGCTTCTGTTCGTTGCCCAGGTCAATGAGCAACTGATATTTGTCCATCCAGTCGGTGAAGTCAGAAAACTCCTCAATCACCTCATCCTGTGCTTCATTTATTGTCATAATATCCTTTGTTTTTAATATGTTTGTCTATTTGTGTGTCAAGGAGAAACAATAGCTTCCGTTTCTATACCGTTGTCATAATCAGCTTTGCTCTTACGCAACAAGGCATTTGACTTTAACTCCTTTAACTCCTTTAACTACTCTAACTCCTTTAACTCCTAAAAATTTAATACTTCGGCTCCACCTTAACCAGCTTAAACAGCTTGTCGCTTGGTCTAACCTTGTCAGGCACCTTAAACGATACTCTGGTGCCCTTTTGGGCAGTCTGCACGGCATGAGTGTCGTCGTGAATCTCCTCGACGGTTACATACATCACGCCAGTGGTAGGACCTGTTATAAGCATCTTGTCGCCTACAGAGAATTCGCATGCCTCGCACGAGAACTCAGCCACGCCGAGCTTAGAGAAATACTTGACGCCCTTGCCCACGTAAACCTTGCGCTCCGTGGCGTTAGAGCCATAGTTCTTGTTCCATTCGCCAAGGCGCTGTCCCTGGTAGTAACCATCCCAGAATCCGCGGTTGAACACCGTTGCCAGGCGCTCGTCCCATTCGTCCTTCTTCTCCTCGGTGAACGTGCCGTCAAGTACGCTCTGTATGGCCTCCTTGTAGCATTTCACCACGGTGTAGACATACTCAGGTCCGCGTGCGCGGCCCTCTATCTTGAACACCCTTACGCCGGCCTTCATCATGCGGTCGATGAAGCGCACCGTTTTAAGGTCCTTCGGACTCATTATATATTTGTTGTCAATCTCCAGCTCCGTGCCTGTCTCCTTGTCGGTCACGATGTATGAGCGGCGGCACAGCTGCATGCACTCTCCGCGGTTGGCAGAGCGCGCCGCGTTGTCAAGACTCAGATAGCACTTGCCGCTGATGGCCATGCACAGCGCGCCGTGGCAGAACATCTCAATGCGAATCTTCTTGCCCGACGGTCCGCAGATGTTCATCTGCTCCGCCTGCTCATGTATCTTTGCCACCTGCTCCATCTTAAGCTCGCGCGCCAGCACCACAACGTCGGCAAACTGCGAATAGAACTTCAGCGCCTCTATGTTGCTTATGTTAAGCTGTGTGGACAGGTGAACCTCCTGGCCAACCTTGCGGCAGTAGGTCATAACGGCCACGTCGCTCGCTATCACGGCCGATATGCCGGCCTCCTTTGCGGCGTCGATAATCTGGTGCATAAGCTCGATGTCCTCGTCATAGATGATGGTGTTAACCGTCAGATACGTCTTTACGCCGTGTTCGTTGCATGTTGCTGCAATCTCGCGCAGGTCGTTAATAGAGAACGTGTTGGCAGAGTGTGCCCTCATGTTCAGCTTCTCGATGCCGAAATAAATCGAGTCGGCACCGGCCTGCAGTGCTGCCTGCAGACTCTCGCGGCTGCCCACGGGCGCCATTATCTCATAGTCGGAAATGTTAGTGTCCATAACTTATAGTGAAATCTTGTTGTCAATACCCATTTGTCAAAGCCTTTCGGCCATTATAAAAAATGCCCGCCGTAAAAAAGGACGACGAGCCAACCTGAATGTTTTCACAACGGAATAATCCTTATTGTGATTTGCTTAAAATTCTGTCTGCAAAGATACTAATAAAATGCTAACGCTCAAACAGTTTTTCATATTTTTATCATATTTGCCCAAGAGCCTGTTTAACCTTTATCGGTCGCAAGCCGGTATCTGGTTTGTTTCTGCAGGCAGATTGATGTTTTCATCTATCTATTTTACATATTGTGATATTGCCGTCTGCTATTTAGCAGGCATAACGGGCTATGTCTAGAAAATAGCGGACGGCAAAATATTCAATATAAAAACGGCAATAGGGCTATCTTAGCTTCATTCCTATAAAAACAAGAATTTCTCTCCCGCTTATAAAAACCTTAATATTTAGTCAGGCATTAAATCAGATTATCTGTTTGTCAACGTGTAATGTATAGCAAACTATCTTGCCGTCGGCTTTTTTGACGGTATATTTAACTTCTCCATTAAGATTTAAGCCCTTTCGTTGCTCTTCCCATGTTATTTCTTTTACCGGACGGTTGTTTATGGCTATGATTATATCTCCAATTTCAATACCGGCCTTTTCTGCTATTCCGCCTTTGTATAATCCGTTCACTATCCATCCTTCATAAATATCCGTGCGGTCAAAAGTTGCCATGTGGGTTACGGATGATAGCATATACACTCCTTTATTCTTGTTGCGTTTCACCCACACTGAAGAGTTTTCGGGATCTAAGACAATATCGTATAACGACCATATTTTATTTCCAATCAGACCTAAATATGGCTTACCAAATGACAGAGCGCCTTTTTCATTAACAGAATAATCTATTACGATGTCTTTAAGTGTATCTGTCATACAGAATTGCGCGGCTCTTATAATAAACTGGTCAGAACCGCCGCCAATGCCGCCGGCTTGTGTCCTGAAGTATGCTTTCGGTATGTCATCAATATTCAGAGAAGATGCTGCCTCGTTAGTAAGACTGATTGAGGATCCACATCCTAAATCCATTCTAAACCATCCTTCCAAGGTGTTCTTCTCGTCAATCTGAAGTTTGGCCTTTACATCAATACGGTTTTTCTCAAATCGTGCGTCAAGTTTTATATAGTTATCAAGCAAATCATCTTTAAACGGTTTTTTAAGCTGTTTTATGTATCCTTCGCTAAAATTGATTTCCAAAGGAGATGTCAGTAGGTGAGTGTTGCCTAACAGACCGTCGGTATGTCTGCCGAGAATGTCACGCAGCTTAATTATAGGAGTAATCTTGTTTTGATATTCCATATCACCGCAGTGAATCTTGACGGGCTCGATGAATATCTCTACGCTTTGAGGTCCGCTGTTGCCTGCTCCTCCGATTTTGGCCCTGCCTTTTCTGCCGAAAGCATTTTGAAGATTATTTACTTTCAGATAATCTTGGTCTAAGTATAGAAAATCAGCCCCGGTGTCATAAATTAGGGTAACAGGTATGGTGTCATTAAGCGTACACTGAAAATACAGATGCCTGTCAAAGATAAATGGTATTGCCCCTTCAGGAATGGCCGCAATGCCTTTTAATGAGAAGAAAAACAGGAAGAGAGAAACAAAATAAAGATTTCTTTTCATAGGCTTAAATATTTAATTAGTATTGTATTAATCTGAGATAAGCTGTCTCTATTATGTGCCGACGTGGCGTCTTTCCGTTTTAGGCAGCCGGCATGGTCAGTTTGCAGGCAGGCTTATTATGGCTCCGTTGAAGTTCTCCTTCACTCCCACTACTGCCTCAGCCTGTTTCACCATCTGGTTAAGTTCCTTGTTGGGCTTAACCAATGCCGCCATGCTCAGGAAAGTTCTGTAGTAAGCCTTCTCCATGTCGTGCTTGCCTATAAATCCGTATGCCTGCGCCGTGTTGAATATCGTGGCCATACTGTTGCGGTTAAGTTTGAGCGCCTCACGCCATGCGTATATTGCCGACCAGTATTTGCCCTGCTTGTAGTAGCCTTCGCCCAATGCGCGCTTTACTACAAACAGCACCGTATGGTCGGGCTCCATCAGTTCGATTGATTTTTCCAGATAGTCAATGCCCTCGGCTAAGCTGTCCATGTCGACACACACTATGCCGAGGCGGTAAAGGCATCCCGCATTTTGCATCTTGCTTTTTTCGGCTGCCATGGTGAGCCATTTGCGTGCCATAGGGTTTTTGCCCGTCTGCATGTAAGCCATGCCGAGCGAGTAGACCGTGTTGTAGGTAGAGTCGCCCAGTTCGAGCAGCCTGTTGTACGCATTTATAGCCTTGCTGTAGTCGCGCATCAGGAAGTTTGCGTCGGCATATTCGCGTATCACGGGCAGACACGTAGAGTCTGTCTGCATATACTTTGCCGTAATGTCATAAGCCTTTTGTGGCGACGATATTTTGTCGTCGCTGTTGTATATGTGTGCCATGTATGCCGTCACGATGCCGTCCATAGGGCATCTGCTCAGTAACCTGTTGCCCCATTCTATCTGTTTTGCCGTGTTGTCCATGTATCTGTAGCAGTCAAACAGCCGGCGCATCGTCTCCTGGCTCAGACTGTCG
This sequence comes from Prevotella sp. CAG:1185, assembly GCA_000436695.1. Classification (GTDB taxonomy): domain Bacteria; phylum Bacteroidota; class Bacteroidia; order Bacteroidales; family Bacteroidaceae; genus Prevotella. Next base: position 10,500 of record HF992633.1, read on the forward strand.
GCGCCTTTCTTTGCCATATCTTCGAGCATTGCCGCGCATTTGCGGTATTCGCCGCGCATAAACAGGCAGTGCGCCATCTTGTCCTTTATAGCGTCAGATCTGTCGGCCTGCAGCACCTCGCCGTAATATCTCATGGCGTTGAACGTGTCGTTTATCTTCATGCAACTGTCGCCCAGTGCCTCTGTCATGTCATTGTCGGCTCTGGCTGAGGCTGCCGTCAGAGTCATTAGCAATAGTATAAGATTGATTATTCTCATAAGTAACTGTTCAAAATTAATTTTATAAATATGAAT
>HF992634.1 GCA_000436695.1 Prevotella sp. CAG:1185
GTGCTAAATTACAAAGGATTACAAACAATAATCGCTATAATCACCGAGAGCAAAATTATAGAATTATTTTGATTTGAAATCAGGTTCTAATCCATCCAGATAGCGGGTGTCATTTTTATTTTCCGGAATGTTTGTTCCCATTTCTGCATTAAAAATTGAAGTGAGATTTTCCAGATATTTATATTTTTTCTTTAAGAATGAAATCCTGTCTGTCTTTTTCCCGTTTCCCAGCCAGTTTTTTTTGGGCTCTTGATTGGACATTAATCCTACCAAGCGGAAAGAAAACAGATTATCCTTATCCTGCGCTTCAAGGATAAGTCCGGGAAGTCCGCAGAACACCCACGGTCCATCGCTGAAGGGTATGTCGGACGAGAACCAGACCGTCCAATCTCTGCCATGATAACTGCAAATGGCTTTGTGTGCCTCAAAGCCATTGATTGTTTTTGTTGAATCGCATAGCTGCCAATGGAACTCATTTTTGGAGGCAATATATTCATAAACGTCGTTGTCAATCATATCTTTAATACATAGGGTGTCCGATGTATAACATTTGGTCACCATAAATGTGCTGCGTTTATGAGGAAAAGATGTAGCATTAGTTCCGTCTTTTGCTATAGCAGCAGAGAAAAGTTTCCTCCAAATTGCTTGTCCATCGGGCGTGTTTCTCAGGGAATCAGTATAATAAGTATAATAACTGAAACAAAAGGAACTATTTTTAGATATTTCCAAATATAGAATGTCTTTTTCTATGATTGAATTGATACTATCCTTAGTATACTCAAAATCATAGACTGCTCTGTAGTTGGCTCCTGTGACGTTACCGCTAGAAAATGCAATATCCATCAATATAATTAGAAAAATCTTTAATCTTCTCATATCGTTTTCTATTAAAAAAAATCAGCATCAAAGCTATAATCAGCTTATGATGCTGATTATAAATTTAAACGCCATTATGCGTGATTGGTATCAAGCACAATGTTTGCTCCAACTCACCGGTTTTGGGGCATCTATTATGAATTCACATACAAAGATAATAAATAATTTTATAACTATCGTTATATTTACCGATTTTTTTATTCATAGGTTAGATATTTAACATTGGTATATTTCTGTATTTGATATTGGTATGATATGTATATAATTGATAATCACTAATATATATCAAATGAAAAATTTACATTTTAGAATCTGCTATTTATAATATACATTATATTGTATGATACATGATTCAATATTTCGATTAAAATTCAAAATATAGACATTGATGTAAATCTTGATGTGAAATTTATATTCTTACTTGTAAAAGTCTGGCATATCCTAAAACAACAGTTACTTTGTATTCTCATAAATCACCTATATTGTGTCTGATTTGTTACTTCATAATTTTATTCAAATGGTAACATTATGTATTACAATAAATTAGCCTATACACAAAGAAAAATCATCACATTCTAATATGCCGCATATTACACTGCAAAAGGGCACCTTTTACAATGCAATATGTGGCCTTTTACAACCTAAAAGGATACCTTTCACAAAGAGGTATAACAATAGAGAAAACTAAAAATAATTTTATTAAAAACTCATCACTCGTCACATCGGGTCTTAACTTCCTGAAAGACAACACGTTAGAGTGTGACGAGTTGTATCTTAAACTCATCACAAGAGTATATTTTCACATAAAAAAATTCGTTTTAAACCCCAACCGAGTGGTTGGCAGCATATAGTTTATGCCTAACCAGCGGGGCGTGATGAGTTTGAAAAGCAACTCATCACACTGTAACATTCTGACATTCAATCTATTGAAACAGAATGTGACGAGTGATGAGTTTTTTACAAAAATATTTTTGATTCAGCCGCCATTATGATAAACAGAATGGCGGACTTGGGCGCTTACCTTGATAAATGCATGCACCTAAATGCCGTTCTTTATCCTGTCGCGGCACCGCTCCATCAGCCATTTAGGCGTACTCGTGGCTCCGCAGATGCCTATCGTGTCGATGCCTTCTATCCATTCGCGCTTAATCTCGTCGGGACCTTCAATAAGATAACTGTTCGGATTAACGCTCTTGCACTCGTTGAATAGCACCTTGCCGTTGCTGCTCTTGCGGCCGCAGACAAAGAGAATGAGGTCGTGGCGCTTGGCAAACGAACTGATGTTAGGCATACGGTTGGCTACCTGACGGCATATCGTGTCGAAGCTCATGAATGTTGCGTCGGGCGATATGTGCTCCTGAATGTAGTCGATTATGCGGTGAAACTCGTCGAGCGACTTCGTTGTCTGCGAATATAGATATATGTCGCGGCTGAAGTCGAGCGCCTTGGCGTCTTCTATTCCGGCTATTACAACGGCCTTGCTGTTGGTCTGCCCTACGAGTCCGAGCACCTCGGCATGGCCCGGCTTACCGAAAATAACAATCTGGGCATCGGGATTTGAGTCGTATTTGCGCTTGATTCGGCGCTGCAACTGCAGCACAACGGGACAAGTGGCGTCGATAATCTCGATGTTGTTCCGGCGCGCTATCTCGTAGGTCTCGGGCGGTTCGCCGTGGGCACGCAGCAGCACCTTAACGTCATGAAGAGCCTTCAGCTCGTCGTGGTTAATGGTTATGAGGCCCATGCTGCGCAGGCGCTCACATTCCATTCCGTTGTGAACGATGTCACCAAGGCAGTATAATGTCTTTCCGGCCGCAAGTTCTTCTTCGGCCTTTCTTATGGCAGTGGTAACTCCAAAACAGAATCCGCTGCCGTCGTCGATTTCTATCTGTACCATCTCTTGATGTTTCTTATAATATTATTCATGACCGGACAATGCCGGTCATGAATAAAAACAAACAGGCATAAAGACCTTAATAAAACATTCTTACTGCTTTATCATTGTCTGCCATTGCATAAGCATTAAGGTCATTTAGTGCCGAAATATGTGTCGAGCAGCTCCTTAGCCGCCACAAAGCTCGTCTTTGTTCCGCCCAGCACGGCGTCTTCTGATGCCTTCAGCTTCTGCTGTATCAGCGGATTGTTATAGAAGCTGCCGCGCAGATGCTCGTTAATGGTTTCATACATCCAATACTTGCTCTGCTCGTTGCGGCGGTAGGTGAAATATCCGTTTTGCTTTACAAAGTCGAAATACTCGTATATCATGTCCCACACTTCCTTGATGCCGGTGCCGTAGAAGCCGCTGTAGCAAAGCACCTTGGGCTGCCATCCGCTGTCAGAAGGCGGGAAGAAATGAAGGGCGTTGCGGAAATTGGTGGCGGCGATGTGGCACTTGTCAACATTGTTGCCGTCGCACTTGTTGATAACTATGCCGTCGGCTATCTCCATGATGCCTCGCTTTATGCCCTGAAGTTCGTCGCCTGTGCCGGCAAGCTGGATAAGCAGGAAGAAGTCAACCATAGAGTGGCAAGCCGTCTCGCTCTGTCCTACGCCCACCGTCTCGACAAAAATCTTGTCGTAACCGGCAGCCTCGCACAGTATGATTGTCTCGCGGGTCTTGCGCGCCACGCCTCCCAAAGAGCCGGCCGTAGGACTGGGACGTATGAAGGCTTCATCACGCAAAGAGAGCTTTTCCATACGGGTCTTGTCGCCAAGAATACTTCCCTTGGAGCGTTCAGAACTGGGGTCGATGGCCAAAACGGCCAACTTGCCGCCAAAGCGGTCGAGCACATGCACGCCAAACTGGTCGATAGAAGTGCTCTTTCCTGCACCGGGCACACCGCTGATGCCTATGCGCAGCGACTTGCCGCTATAGGGAAGACACTTCTCGATAACCTCCTGCGCCTTCTGCTGGTGGTCGGGATTGATGCTCTCTATCAGTGTTACGGCCTGACTAAGCACCGTAACGTTGCCTTTAAGGATGCCTTCAACCATCTCATCGACGGTGTATTCGTGGCGCTTATAGCGTCCGCGCTTCAGATAAGGATTAACTGTCGAAGGCTGCTCTACTCCGGAATTAACCGTAAGCCCCTTATACTCACTGCTGTTTTCTGGATGTTCCATAACGATATTATTTCACTTTAACATGTATAACAACCTTTGGTTTGGTCGGGTCGTTGGTTATCATGAGCACACGCGGTCTGCTTCTTGCGCTCTTCAGCTGCTTCTTGTAAGCAGTGATTTTGAGTTTAGCCGACTCACCCGGATCAAGCTTCGACTTGTTCAGCCTTACCTTCAGACCTGTTGTAAACATCTGCATTGAACGTATGTCGAGCCTGCTCTTACCGTGATTTTCAATAATTATTGTTCCGCTCTTGTCGTCTTTATCGCCGAACGTACCGAGGTCGAGTGTCTCTGAAGAGAGTTTTATCACCGGTGCGTTGAGCCTCTGCGTCTCAGACATGTTTCTGAAACTTGGAAGCAATACGGCAGAAACCGATATCTCCTTGTCGGCGCTTACCTTGTCGCCAGGATACATTCCGAGATATACAGACGTCTGTGTAAGACCATAATCGCGCAGCCTGTATGAATTGAGTGTTATCGTTGCCACGCCGGTATGACCGGGAGCTATTGTCGTAGGCGATACAGATGCCGTGAGGAACGAAGGCAGATGCATAACAACAGGGCTTACGCTCTCGCTGCTGCTGTTGATGATATGTATCTTCTGTACAGGCATGTCGCCTATGTTGACATCATCAAACTCAATGTTGTTGTTGTCGGTTCTAACGCTGCCTATGGTGTAGTCATATTTTCCTGTGAAGTCAACGAGCTTGTCGACCACAACTCCTTTCATCTTAAGATAAAAAGGTTTGTCAGAGGCATTGCTGAATATGGCAACCTCCTTTTCAAAATGTCCGAGCTGACGGGCATCATAAGTAACCTCAACCGTAAAGTTGTCGCCCTTCATGATGCTGGTGCGCGGATAGCTTGCCGTGGCGCATCCGCAACTTGTCCTCACTGTGTCTATTATAAGTTCGTTGCCTTTGTTGCGCAGTTCAAACTTCGCCGTTACGGGCTGTTCATAAAGAACGCTTCCGCAGTCGATAACCTCGTGCTTTGCAGATATGCGCTGTGCCGCCATGTCGAGTGCGAAGGCGGCTACCAGGGCTGTAAGTACTATCTTTCTTTTCATAATTCAATTCTCTTTCATTTATTCGATAACAATAACCTCAGACACTGCACGCCCTGCATATTCAGGCGAGTAAGCACACTGCACTGTGCATGTGCCGGTTTCGTAAGTGCCTTCACGGTCAACATAATATTCTGTCTCTATAACGTGCGTTCCTTTGCTGAAACGGTCGAAATAATAGTTCGTAACATTGTCTTTCGGCGTGCAGTAGTATCCGCCGGCATATCCGCTGAGCTGTCTTAGCGGCTCCATGCATGCGGCGCGCTTGTCGCTCACCTGAACAAAGTCGTAATCGCGGTCGGCTACTATGGTTATGCGCACCTTTATGCGCGAGCCTACTTTCAGACGTGACGGCTTTGAACCGTCGGCAGAAAGTATTTCTCTTGTAACCTTAAAGCCTGCCGAAGATGCGCTTACGTCGGAAGTCTTGCATACCGACTGTGCGTAAACCGCGCCCCATGACGTTCCTTCTGACGTCTTGCTTACAGTCAGCTTGCCGGGCTTGCTGACATTTGTTGCCGACTTGACATAACCCAGTCCGGCTGTTGCAGGCGACATATCGAGCTGCTTTCCGTCAAGCTTTATTACAGCATTCTCGCTCTTGTCGAGCACCGACATGTTGCCGCTGAGGAAAGCATAAACGGCGTTTGCGCTGTTGACAGGTGTGTTCCAGCCCTGCACTCTCTTCTGCTGCAGGAGCCACTGTCTCATCTCGTCGATTTCTGCTGAATAGTTTTTGGCGTCAACAAGTTTCATTGCCTCAATGGCAGCAACCTGTGTAGGTATGCGGTAATCAAACCAGCTGTAGTCTGAACGCGGCGAGTCGTAATAGCGGCCCATAGTCTCAGTTTTCACTGAATATTCTTCAAGACTCTTCAGATATTCACCTGCAAGTTTGCTGTCGCCGTTCTTTGACAATACTACAGCCATGAGAGCCTTGCCGTAAAGGTTAAGTGATGTGTTCTTTGTCTTAAGATATTCGAGCAGATAATCTGCCGCTGAGCGTTCTGCCGATGTAAGTTGTCTGTTGCTGAGGGCGCAGACATACAGATACTGCAGTGCCGAATAGTTGCGTATGACGTATGGCTTGCCTTCTTTTTCAGCCTTCTTAATCTCATTAACTTCATCAGAAACGATGCGTCCGAGATAAGTCATTGCCTTGTCTATCATGGTCTTTGTCTCTGCCTGTGTGCCTATCATAGTGTTCAGGCGTGTAAGCAGTTCAACGATGCTTGCAGTGAGCGACGGCGAACCGTAAGGCATGCCCTGCCACCACGACCATGAGCCGTCGGCCTGATTCTGCAGCTTTTGCAGTTTGCCAAGCATCACATTTATATTGTTGCTGAGCGATGAGCTGTCGAAATAGTTGGCCAAAAGCCGTTTCTGCTCTGTCTCATTGTCGGCGTCTGCCACCCAAGGAGTCTCGTTAAGCACGATGTCTTTAAGTTCCTGATTCTTCTCCAGACTGCTCATCAGACTTGTCTGTCCGGCCTCACGCTTCCACTGCTCGAACGTTGTCTTTACCTGCGGAGCGTTATTCAGGATGTAGTTGCTTATGCTGTTTGCATAATATGCCGTGGCAAGACTTATGGCGTTATTTTCATTGGCAGTGCCGATGTAAGGCAAAGCCTGAAGAACAAGCCATGCGGGATTGTTGGTGTATTCAACAGTCAGTTTGCTGTTTCTGCCGTTCTTTGCGAACAGTCCGCCAAGGTCTATTGTCTTCTGTCCCGGCTGCGGCAGTGTGAACGGCACAGTATTGGTTACGAGTTCCTCGTCTGCCAGTACAGGAAGATAGTGCTGCTCACCGTCACTGAAGTTGCGTCCGTTTGCAAATATCTTGCATACAAGCAGCGAGCTGTTGGCATCGGGACAATATTCAAACGATACCGATGTGGTCTGTCCGGCTGCAACCTTAAACGACTTTCTCTGTTCAAACACGGTTTTGTCGGTCTCTGGGTCAACGAGCTGCATAACGGCAGTTCCTTCTGCGCTATTTTCTGAAGTGTTGAATATTCTCGCGGCAATCGATGCACGGTCTCCAACACGTACAAAGCGCGGCATATTGGGCTGCACCATGACGGTCTTGCGCGCCACAGTTTCACCTTCAATGAGTCCGTAGTTTACGTCCTTGTCGTGAGCAAGTCCCATAAACTTCCATGTCGTTATGCTTTCGGGCAGCGTAAACTTAATCTTTACATTGCCTTTTGCGTCGGTCTGGAGTGCGGGATAGAAGAATGCCGTCTCATTAAGATTCTCGCGCAACTGAACGTTATTTGAAGAGCCAGTTTGACTTGAACTGCTTTCAGCACTAGCCGAAGGTTCCGCAAGTTCTTCCTTACTCATAACTGTAGAAGAAGAATTGCTGTCTGAAGACTGGGCTAAATCTGCTGCCACAGCCTGCTTTTTAACGGCACTTCCGGCCATGTTCAGTCTTAAGCCAGAAGTCGCGCCATAAAGCCGAGATGCAACACCAGACAAGAAGAATCCATCGAGATCAAACTTGTTCATGTCAAAACTGTTCTCATCAAGAAGTTTAATATCTGCCGAACTCGAGAAATGCAAACCGTTCTGATAAACCGAACGCCACTGTGTATATGGCTCGCTTATGCTGACATAGTAATAGAACCACCAGTTGAAAGGAGTTATCTGGTCGAGCGAACTGTCATAAAGCGTAGCCATGAGCTGTGCGCCGGCGGCCGTTCCGTCGGGCTTTGTAACGTTGAGTGTCCACTCTTCGCTCTGTCCCGGAGTAAGTCGGTCGCGGAATGTGGTCCACTTAAGCATCAGTCGCTTATCGGGAACAGGGCGTGTAATATAAATGCTATGACTGTAGTCCTTGCCGTCTTTCACCCATACAAGGTTAATCTTCAGTCCGTCACCATATTCTTCTTTATATGTTATGCTGCGTGTTGACAGTTGGTTGCTCAGGTCGGTCGTGCCGTTGGCTATGACACTGTTGCCTGAAATAACTGTATAAAGGATGTGTGTATCAGCGTCTGACGAGCCTACCTGGAGGTAAACCGGACGGCCGTCTGACGGGAACCGGGTGTCTGAAAGATAGAACCAGTCGTGTGTCTTGACGCACGGCTTTGTGTCGTCAAGGCTGAACACGATGAAATCCTGCTTCAAAGTGTCGTTGCCGCATATAGCCACAAGAGTGTGGCGGCCCGACTTAAGCTGCGACGCCGTGTTCCATGTGATGTTCTCGTCGCGGTTGGTCTTTGCGTTAAAGGCATTGAACGAGCCGTCGATGTAATATCTTACGTTGTCGTCGATGTCAACACCTGCCATGTTTTTATAAACAAACTTTATTGTCTTCAGACTGTCGCGGAGTATGCGCTCGGGCAATGTGGTGCTCAGCGCTGCCGGCTTGCTGCCAAGAGGAAGCGCAAGCTGTCCGCTGCGTGTCTCGCCTGCCTGGTCGGTAACCTCGGCATCGGCGGTTATCGTATAGAAACGTGCAATACTGTTAAACGTGCGCTCGTCTATTCCGCCGTCGGTCTCAACCCATGCAGGAAGCACCATGGGCATCTCTATATTGAATGCACCGTCTGAATCGGTAACGGCTTCGCCGCTTGTAAGCACGTCAGTACCGGAGCCGTTAGTGTAAGCTCCCGCATAATAGCGCCACCACATCGACTGGCTGCGCCTAACCGTATATCTTACCTTTGCGCCCTGAACAGGCACGCCGGCATAAGTCTTTGCATGGGCAGTAACCACCAAAGTGTCGCCATTCTGATATCTTTGGTTAATCTTTGGAAACTCTACCTGGAACGTAGGACGTTTGTATTCTTCAACGCTGAAACCTACAGAAGCATTGATGCCGAAATCAGACTGTATGGTATAACGCCCGGTAAGTCCGCCTGACGGAAGCACAAATTCAGCACTTGCAGTGCCATATTCGTCGGTAGTTACATTGGCTTCACTCACTGTCTTATAGTTGGCATCTTTCATTGTAAGCTTGAAAGCCTTTCCTGCAATGACCTTACTTTCTGTTCCGTTTTTAATGTTATATGCCACTGCCGCCACATGAACAGTCTGTCCCGGACGGTAAATGGTGCGGTCGGTAAACAGGTTAAGCACATCGCGGTCGTTCTTCTGTGAATAGTAAGAGAAGTTGCTCCATGTGCTCAAAAGCGGCGCAGCCTTGTCTCTCTCTGTGTATGCGCGCAGCTTTCTGATGCCGTCGCCAAGCAGACTCAGCGTTGTTTCGCCCTTTTCGTCGCATGTCAGCGTATATGTTTTCTTTGCGTTTGTCAGCACCTCAATAGTTGCGCCGGGCATAGGCTGACCCGTTGTGGCGCTCAGGGCTGCAAGGCGCAGCTTGTTGCCGGGCAGCTGATGATGAACTACAAACATATCTGTAACATACAACAGGCGGCGCTGCGGATCAAGACTATTATCGTCGGCAGATATTTCCACCAAATATACGCCTATCGGCATACCGCCGAGCACAAGCGAATCTTTAATCATCTTGTATTCAGGCTGACCGGGATAGCGCTTTGTCTGAACGTTCTCTGTCAGCGGAACAATCTTCTTTCGCAGTGCCTTATAGCCGTTTTCGTCAGTAGGAACAAGCTCTGTGTCGCCGTCAACGGCAAGACGTGATATCTTTACTTTTATCTCATCAATGTTCCTTATATTCATCTTTATCACGTTGCTCTTACCCGGCATCACAACGTTATTGGTGAGACTTATTTCAAACTGCGGATTTGTAAGTGCCTTCAACTTGTTGCGCAGCACATTCATCCTCGGCCATTCGCCCCAACGGCAAACAGCGTTATTGATGTATGTAACGAGGTCTTCGGTCTTCACATCGCTGCACTTCTCCATGAAAAGATAGCGTTCTACAGCCACTTCGCCGCAGGCTTTGAGATCAGAATAGATGTTTATGAGCGAGTCGAGCGACACGGCATAGCGCGACTTCTTTAATTCGCGGAAATAAATACCGCCGTTGCGCTGATTGTTCTGCTTGACCATAGCCAGCGCAGTGAGCAGAGTGGCTGTGCGGTTGGATGTTGTGGCATAATAAGAGTGCATCGTCGCATAGTCTTCTGCCGTGTATCCGATAAGACTCAGAAGGTCGTCTTCAAAATATTTTCCGTCGCGTCCCTCAACGACAAACGGCTTATAGCATAGAGCCTTCTTTGAAGCCAGCAATGACGGATTAGCCATTGCCTTACGATAACATTCGGCACTCTTTGCCGAATTGTCAATACCAACAGCGCTGAACATACCAACGTTGTAGTAAGAACTGTAAATCTTGCCAAGCGCAGCATAATAAACAGCCGACAGCGCGCCGTCTGTCTTGCTGTATTTCTCAGCCTTGTCTTCCAACCGTGAAAGCTGAGAAGGAAGCGAGTCGGCGGATATTGAATACCAGACCGACGCCATCCGTGTTTCAGCCTTAAGCAACTGACCATAATCGTTGCCGGCTTCTGCCTTGTCGGCGATAGTCTGAAGCAGCTGTATCTGTGTCTTTGGCAAATCCTTTTGGACTGCCTCGTCTACCTGTTTCCATAAAATAGAATAGCTGTCGCCAAACATAGCAATAGGCATCAGCATAAGAGCCATAAGCAAGAGGAAAGCGGTTTTTCTCATAATCAACAAAGTTTTATATTGTATCCGGCACGGCATATTAACTCAAATGGCGCATAGCACAAGCCACTCACCGGCATATTAAATACCTGCCTTCGATGTTTTTTATATTTCTACAAAGGTAACGATTTAATCGTAGTTGACAAAACGATTTAATGTTTTTTGACGTTTAATATTCAAAAATCAGAACAATATTTTTTGGCACGACAAACGTTTTGCGCATCAAAGCATTAACATTAATTATTATATCGGTTTGTTTTAGCCTACTGAATTTAACACGTCATGAAACAGCATTACAGAGAATACATGGCAGAAGATATGCCTTTAAAAGCCGAAAACAGGCCGTTGAATATGCGAAAAGCGTGCTTTTACAATGCAAAAGGCATGCTTTTACGATGCGAAACACGGCTTTTCATAAAGCGAAATAAGCTTGTTTATGAAGCAAAACATGGTGATTTATGGCCTTTGGGATATGTTTTCAACCTTTCAGAAGTGAAGGGCGAAACAGCAAAACTGCATAACTCATTGAATATCAAGCCAATAAGAATCAGCGCAAGAAATACGAGTTTTTCAATCGTAAACGTATTTTGGGGCGTGAGATTGCAAAAAGTCAAACAAATATGTTAACGCAAAAAGCATTGCGTTAACATATTTTCACTTGAGAATTTACAATAAACTATAGCAGCGACAACATTGTGCCGCGACAAATAAAATACTATTTAACAGGAAGTGTCATCAACTGATACATAAGCGTTGCCGCCATACGCTCCTGCCCTTCGGTTGAAGGGTGAAGGCGGTCGGTCGACTTATCATGGAAATAAGGCAACTGAGCCTCAACCATAGGATTAAGTCCGCTGACCGAATTAAGGTCAATCACTGGCACGCCCCACACGTTTCCGGCTTCCTTTACAGCCTCAACATAAGCGTCGAAATACTCACCGCAGATGTTCTGCCAGCTCTCGTCGGGCTGTATGTTGGTGGCTCCGAATGTGGCATAAGCCCTGTGCAATGGCGTCAACAGCACAATCTGCTTGTCGGGGAAGAGCGTTTTCAGCTTGCTTATGCCTATGTTTATTCGTCCCTTAAATGTGTCGCCTGTCATCACCGGGGTGCGTTTCTTGCGCTTATACACCTGCTTCTGACCATGAACGGCAGCGGTAACGGTGTCTTCTGTCTCGACATACCACTCGCCTATTGGCACTCCGGCATTGAAGTCGTTGGTGCCCATGAACACTACAACGGCGTCAACCTCATTGCCGTGTTCCTTGCTGAGTTTCTCAGCCTGACGCGGAACGTCGTCCCACTGGCGGCCGCTTATGCCGTAGACATAGGGAGTTATGCCGAGCCACTGCTGAAGATATGCCCAGTATTTCTGTTTGATGTCATCGCTGTTGTTCTTCGGGTCGGTTATCGAGTCGCCGATATACCCCACCCTCTTGCCTGCCCAAGGATGGCGCACGTATCCGCTCTTTACGGCGGTATTGTCGTTCAATACGGTCTGGCACGAAGCGTCAGGCGCCAGAAACGCCATAAAAGCAAGAGACAATAAAATTGTTTTGTTCATTTCAATTAGTTTGTTTTTCGGCTGTAAAGTTAGCAAAAGTTATCCATAACAGCAAAACTTATCATGATAAATAAGCTAAAAGACAAATATAACAGCAACAGACTGACAGACTATACCATAACGTAAACACAATCAAGGACAAGTATTAAGAAATATTATTGCTTTATTTTAGACAGTTTCTCATTTTCTTATTGTATATTTGCAATGTGGTTGTCACAAGCCGCACTATGCCGCACAGGCACAAGACTGACGCGGACACGCAAGCCACAAACAACAACGTTAAAGCAAAACAATTAAACATAACAAGATATGAATATTGGAGACAAGGCGCCCGAAATACTCGGGCACGACGAGAACGGCAACGAGATTAAGCTCAGCGACTTTAAAGGCCGCAAACTGGTGCTGTATTTTTATCCTAAAGACATGACATCGGGATGCACCACCGAGGCGTGCAACCTGCGTGACAACTACACAAAGCTGAAGGAATCAGGCTACGAAGTGATAGGCGCAAGCATCGACGACGAGAAGAGACACCTGAAGTTCATCGAGAAAAACGAGCTTCCGTTCCACCTCATTGCCGACACAGATAAGACTCTTGTTGAGCAGTTTGGCGTGTGGGGCGAAAAAAAGATGTACGGCCGCACATACATGGGCACGTTCCGCACAACATTCATAATCGACGAGAACGGAGTGATTGAGCGCATAATCTCGCCTAAAGAGATTAAGGTGAAGAATCACGCCGAGCAGATTATCGGAGAACAGAAATAACATATCATACAACAGCCGCCTGCACGCCACCGCAGAAACGCAGTGGCGCAAGCGGCCAAAACCTTTTAACCCTAAATAAATAACTCATGATTAACCAGCAACTTCTGCACCCGGAGAGCATCGTCGTCATAGGCGGCTCAAACAACGTTCACAAACCCGGCGGCGCCATTGTGCGCAACATTATTAACGGAGGTTACAAGGGCGTACTGCGCATTGTAAACCCGAAAGAAGACGAAATTCAAGGCGTAAAGGCATTTCACGACATTAGCGAACTGCCGCCTACCGACCTGGCAATACTCGTAATACCTGCGCACATGTGTCCCGAAACAGTTGACCGACTGGCTGAAGAAAAAGGCGTAAAGGCCTTTATCATCATATCAGCCGGCTTCGGAGAGGAAACTAAAGAGGGAGCAAAACTTGAACAACACATACTCGACACCTGCGAACGCTACGGAGCAGCACTCATAGGACCTAACTGTATAGGTCTGCTCAACTCATGGCATCACAGCGTGTTCACCAAACCTATACCCACACTGCACGAAAAAGGCGTCGACTTTATCAGCGGTTCAGGCGCAACGGCTGTGTTTATCCTTGAGTCGGCCGTCACAAAGGGACTGCCGTTCAACTCAGTATGGAGCATCGGCAACGGCAAACAGATAGGCATTGAGGACGTGCTGCAATACATGGACGAGAATTTCGACCCTGAAAGAGACTCTCATGTCAAACTGCTGTACATCGAAAACGTGGGCAATCCCGACAAGCTGCTCTTCCACGCTTCATCGCTCATACGCAAAGGATGCCGCATTGCAGCCATCAAGGCAGGCAGCAGCGAGAGCGGAAGCCGCGCAGCATCGTCGCACACAGGAGCCATTGCCAGCAGCGACTCTGCCGTAGAGGCTCTGTTCCGCAAGGCGGGCATAGTGCGCTGTTTCTCAAGAGAGGAACTGACAACGGTGGGCTGTATCTTCACACTGCCGCCGCTCACTGGCCGCAACTTTGCCATCGTTACTCACGCAGGAGGCCCCGGCGTGATGCTTACCGACGCGCTGTCAAAGGGCGGACTCAACGTTCCGAAGATTGAAGGCCCTGACGCCGACGAGCTGAAGAGCAAGCTCTATCCTGGTGCTTCAGTGTCTAACCCTATCGACATTCTCGCAACAGGCACACCCGAACATCTCGGCATAGCCATCGACTACTGCGAAAAGAAATTTAAAGACATCGACGCAATATTCGTAATCTTCGGCACACCGGGCCTTGTTCAGCTGTATGAGGCTTACGACGTGCTGCACAAGAAGATGTTAGAGTGCAAGAAACCTATATTCCCCATCCTGCCTTGTCTGCACACCGCAGGTCCTGAAGTGGCAGAGTTCCTGAAGAAAGGACACGTAAACTTCAGCGACGAGGTTACGCTCGCAACGGCTCTCACGCAGATTATGAAGACGCCGAAGCCGGCATCGCCAGAAATCGAACTGTTCGGCGTTGACATCCCGAGGATTAGAGAGATTATCGGAGGCATCAAGGAAAACGGCTACATCTCACCCGACCTTGTACATCAGATATTTGAATGTGCCGGCATACCTATGGTGCCCGAAATGGTTAGCGACTCAAAGAGCGAGCTTACAGCATTTGCCGACAAAGTCGGCTATCCCGTTGTGGCAAAGGTAGTAGGCCCTGTACACAAGAGCGACGTGGGCGGCGTTGCGCTCAACGTAAGAAGTGCGGAGCATCTCGCAATGGAGTTCGACCGCATGATGAAGATTGAAGGCGCAAAAGCCATCATGGTGCAGAAGATGATCAAAGGCAAAGAGCTGTTTATCGGCGCAAAATACGAACCGCGCTTCGGCCACATCGTGCTGTGCGGACTGGGCGGCATATTTGTTGAAGTGCTGAAAGACGTTTCGAGCGGACTTGCTCCTCTGTCTTATGAAGAGGCTTACTCGATGATACGCTCTCTGCGCGCCTACAAGATTATCAAAGGCACGCGCGGACAGAAGGGCCTCAACGAGCAGAAGTATGCCGAGATTATCGTGCGGCTGTCTACCCTGCTGAGATTTGCCACCGAGATAAAGGAACTGGACATCAACCCGCTGCTGGCAGACGAGGACAACGTTACGGCAGTAGACGCCAGAATCCTTATTGAGAAATAATCAGTCAACATATATCGGGCGGCGTCGCAAGATGCCGCCCGATGTTCGTTTAATGCCCAAAGGGGCTAAATAAATTTGTAGGATATGAAGATACTCGTAATTGAAGACAATGCTGACCTCAGGGACATCATTGTGCGCTCTCTCGAAAAGGAACGCTATGTGGTGGAGACTGCGGCCAACTATGCCACGGCTCACACTAAGCTTTTTATTTATGAATACGACTGCATTCTGCTGGACATAATGCTGCCCGACGGCAACGGACTAAACCTGATGAGGGAACTGGTTGAACGCGGCAAACGGAAAAACGTGATAATTATATCGGCAAAAGACTCGATAGACGACAAGGTTACAGGACTTGAACTCGGCGCCGACGACTACCTCGCAAAACCTTTCCATCTGGCCGAACTGCACGCACGCATAAAGAGCGTGATGAGACGGCACACGCAGAACGGCGAGAACAACATAAAATTCGGCAACGTAACCATACATCCCGACACGTTCAAGGTGGAGGTGAACGGACAGGACATTGACCTGGGACGAAAGGAATATGAAATTCTTCACTATCTTATCAACCGCGCCAACCGCCTTATTGAGAAACAGACGCTTGCCGAAGGCGTGTGGGGCGACGACATAGACCAGGCCGACAACTTCGACTTCATATATGCACAGATAAAGAACCTGCGCAAAAAACTGAAGACGGCAGGCGCCGACATAGAGATTAAGACCATATACGGTTTTGGATATAAGCTCGTAAAAGTATGAAACTGCAGAATGTCCTTACTTTCCGTCTGTCCGTACTCAAGGCCATCGCCATCGCGCTGTGGGCGGTATGTTTCTATTTCGCCATAATAAAGGAGATAAACAACAAGACCGACGACAGCCTGACCAACTATGCCGAATCGCTCATAACCGACTATCTGGCAGGAATGCCCCTGCCCGACACTCACAACGGATCGGGCAACAACTATTACATACACGCCGTGTCGGACGAGTATGCCGAAAGCCACTCGCACATAAGATACCGCGACATGGACACTTATGTCACCGACGACAACAAGTTTGAACAGACAAGAGCAGTAACTTATATATTTAAAGACAACAACGACAAGTTTCATGAGCTTACGGTGTTCACACCTACAATAGACAAGCAAAACCTGAAGAACTCTATATTCATCTGGCTGATAGTGCTGTTCTTCGGCCTGCTCGCAGGCATCATCATCGTCAACATATGGACTGTAAGCCACAGCATGCGGCCGCTGAAAAGGCTGTTCGGATGGCTCGACACATATAAACTAGGCAAAAATATAAAGCCGCTTGAAAACAATACAAGAATAACTGAATTCAGAAAGCTCAACGAGACGGTGATGAGGAGCATTGAAAGGAACGAAAGACAATATGAACAGCAAAAGCTATTCATAGCCAACGCGTCGCACGAGATGCAGACTCCGCTGGCTATATGCCGCAACCGACTTGAGATGCTGCTCGATGACGAGGGACTTACCGAGGAACAGATGGCTGAGATAATAAAGACACTGCACACGCTGAAAGAGCTTACTGAGACCAACCGCTCGCTGCTGCTGTTGTGCAAGATTGACAACGGACAGTTTGCGTCTGTCAAGCCTGTCAGCCTTAAAGAGGTTACGGCTCAGGCGGTGAACAATCTGAAACCCGTCTATTCGCGCATGAAAATAACCGTAAACAATATGTGCGAAGAGGCACCGGTGATAGACATGGACGAGTCGCTGGCAGTGGTGCTTATGACCAACCTCGTAAAAAACGCCTTTGTGCATAACATACAAGGCGGCGAAATAAACATTACGTCAGACAGCACGTACATAAAGATAGAGAACACCGGACAGGCAGACAAGCTTGACAGCGACAAGATATTTGAACGCTTCTATCATTCGCCCGGCAAAAAATCATCAACCGGACTCGGTCTTGCCATCGTCAAAGCCATCTGCGCACAATACGGCATGGACGTAAATTACACATTCAACAACGGAAAACACGCATTTGAAATAAGCAAATGCAAAAAATAGTTAAACAAAAGATGATTACCCGTTTTTTCAGATTCTTTTCAGAAACGCTTATCATCTTTGCATCAAACAAAAGAATTAACAATGAATACAAACCCTAAAAAGAAGAAGATTATGAAAAGAATTATCCAAACATGTGTAGTAGTGTTAGTTTGTCTGATCGCGTTCCAAATCAAAGCTCTCGCCGACAACGATAAGCCAATAGCAGTAACTCAGCTCCCTGCAACATCACAGCAGATAATCAAAAAGAACTTTGCAGGCAAGAAGGTCGCACTGGCTAAACAGGAGACAGGACTGCTCGACAAGAGTTACGAGATAACATTCACAAGCGGAGAGAAGATAGAATTTGACAAGAACGGCAACTGGACCGAGATTGACTGCAAACTCTCAGCTGTACCGGCAAGACTCATCCCCGCAAAGATAGCAAGCTATCTGAAAGCCAACTATCCCGGAACAAAGGT
Organism: Prevotella sp. CAG:1185; assembly: GCA_000436695.1. GTDB lineage: Bacteria > Bacteroidota > Bacteroidia > Bacteroidales > Bacteroidaceae > Prevotella. The sequence goes on from HF992634.1 coordinate 17,643, forward strand.
TCTGAAACTTGAAAAAGACAAGAACGAATATGAAGTAAGTCTGGCTAACGGCATTGAAATAACGTTCAACAAGAACTTTGCCGTAATCGACATTGATTAAAGACGCTGATTAGATATAACACAATAAGGTTTAAAAAAGAAAGTAATATGGGATTAAGACGCTACGGCGCCTGACATATCAGAAGTTAACAGACAACGGCACGGACATAATAATGGCCGGCCGGAGTCTGTTAACTTCAACAGCTTACAAGTAAAGGTTAAACATAAGTTTCTGACTACACAGGTTTGCATTTAATAATAAATAAAGCCCCTATATATATTATGAAAGGATACATCAAAAGAGCCGCAATGGCCATACTAATGCTCATTGCATTCACCGTAAGCACAACAGCCGGCAACGAAAAGCCTATAAACGTGAGCCAGCTTCCGGCAAAGGCGCATCAGCTGCTCAACAGTCATTTCGGCAACAAGAAAGTGGCTATGGCAAAGGTTGAGTCGGGCTTCTTCTCAAAAGAATACACCGTGATATTTACCAACGGCGAGAAGATTGAGTTTGACAAGAACGGCAACTGGACCGAAATAAGCTGCAAGCGCTCTGCCGTGCCTGCAAGCATCGTTCCGGCACAGATAAGAGCATACGTCAAAAAGAATTATCCGGGATGTATCATTCTTAAAATTGAAAAAGACGACGACGGATATGAGATTGACTTGAATAACCGCATTGAAATAACTTTCAACAAGAAATTTCAGGTTATAGACATTGAATAGCTCTGCATCTGTATTGATGCACGAGACTTGATAAAATGTATGCCGGCAGTTTTACGTCACCGCAATATTCTGCGGATAGTGAAAGCATGCCGGCATACACCTGAATATAACGCAAGACGGGCAAAAGGCTGACAACTATTTTAATGAGAAATACGGCACGATGGATAATCCGGTGATGCCCAAAAGCATGCTTTTACAAGATGATATGCGGCCTTTTGCAATGCAAAAGACGGCTTTTTACAATGTAAAAGGCATCCTTTCGCAACGCAAAAGGTATCGTTTCGCAATACAGAATAAGGCATTTGAACAATAGAGAAAACTAAAAATAATTTTATTAAAAACTCATCACTCGTCACAATCGCTGGTAAATATCTGACAGTCAGCACATTGCAGTGTGACGAGTTGAATTGTGAACTCATCACGCCGGCACTGCCCTATCCGGCTTTCATGCTCTGATTTAGGTTTACTCAACCGATGAGGGTGTTTCGTAATGCACGATGCACCTTCTTTTGCATGGCTGCACGTAACTGTTTGGCAGTAAACGGGTTATCTTTATAAAAACAATCTTGATGCTATTTTGCCGGTACGTAACCGCTCTTCATAACCAATTGCTGGCCTTTCGGGGAAAGAAGGAAATTGATAAACGGCTCAACCACATCGGCCTTATCGGCCGTGTAGTAATAATACAGCTCACGGATGATGGGATAAACGTGGCGACGCCCCATGTCCATGTTAGGATAAACAAAGTGTTTGCCGTCGTATGACACCTTCACCGCCTTTACGTTCTTGTTGACGTAGGCCATGCCGACGTAACCTATCGCACCCTTTGTCTGGCTTACCGACTGTATTACGGCTCCCGTTGCAGGCATTGACAGCACTCCGGCCATGTAGTTCTTCTCATGCAGCACGCTCGTCTTAAAGAACTCATACGTACCCGATGAAGTCTCGCGCGAGTACACTATTATCTTCATATCAGGCCCGTACTTGCCCGTATAATAGTCCTTCACCTGCTTCCAGTTGGTTATTTTGCCCCTGAATATCGCCTCAAGCTGCTCGCGTGTAAGGTGAGTTACGGGGTTCGACGGATGCACGATGACGGCCAACGCGTCGTATGCGACAACGGCCTCACGCAGCTGTTTTCCGCTTTTGCTCAACTTCACGCGCTCATTGAACTTGATTGAGCGTGACGACATGGCTATGTCGGTTGTACCGTCAACAAGTGCGGAGATGCCTACGCCCGAACCTCCGCCGGTCACTGTCACGCGCGCCTGCGGATTTTCATTCATGTAAACTTCGGCCGCTTCCTGGGTAACCGGCAGCACTGTGTCACTGCCTTTTATCTTCTGCGCCGACGCACACACGGCAACCGCAGACAAAAGCGACAATGTTGTAATCCTGATTAAATTCATATCTTTATACTTAAAATTTGTCAAACAATATACGGTAACCAACCGTTCACGGCGCGAAATAACACAAAAACGATTTCAAAAGCATTACACAAGTGTTACGAAAAGGTTGCCTACAGGTGTGCGTCAACCTTGTCACACCTTTGTAACGTCCTTGTCACATGTTCGTCAAGACCAAGCCTTAACTTTGCATCGCAAACCAGTAAAACAACGTTATTAAAGATTATGAAAAAGTTTCTGGAAAAGATTGTTACGGGTGTGATAACATGCAGCGGCTTTTTAAGCAGCTTCATCATACTGCTTATAGTAATTTTCCTTTTCTCCGAGGGCTTTGGCTTGTTCTCGCAGAAAACCATTGAGGAAGGCTACAGCCTGTTGGTAAACAAGGAAAACCCTGTCTACGAGCTTGACGCAAAACAGATAAAGGAGATTTTTGACGAAGATGTAACCAACTGGAAAGAAGTTGGAGGACACGATGAAGCCATTACATTGGTACGGTTTGACGATTTGCCAAAACTCTTCTCGCCGTCGCAACTTGGAGAGAACTATGAGCGTGCAGGCGTATGCATTGACTCTCTGGTAAACGCCGACAAGGGAATAATTGCCTTCGTGCCGTCATCGTTTGTCGAAAAAGAATTCAGCGGCAAACAGCTCCGCGACCATAAAATATCAATAAAAGAAGTTTTTACAGGTAAGGAGTGGTTCCCAACGGCAACGCCAGCTCCGCAATTCGGCTTCGTACCATTGGTTCTCGGCACTGTATGGGTTACGGTTTTCGCAATATTATTCGCCCTTCCGTTCGGCCTGGCGGTGTCCATATACATGTCAGAAGTGGCATCCGAGCGTATGCGTAAAGTGCTAAAACCCGTCATAGAGCTGCTTAACGGCATACCGTCAGTTGTCTATGGTTTCTTCGGACTTATCGTGATAGTGCCTCTGTTGCAGGATGTCTTCGGCCTTCCTGTAGGCGAAAGCGGACTGGCAGGAGCATTAGTGTTGGCTATCATGGCCTTGCCTACAATCATAACGGTAAGCCAGGACGCAATGATGAACTGCCCGCGCTCGCAACGTGAAGCAAGTCTTGCACTTGGAGCTACCAGGTGGCAGACCATTTATAAGGTCGTAATGCCCTACTCCGTTTCAGGTATAACATCGGCTGTGGTGCTCGGCATAGGCCGCGCTTTCGGCGAAACGATGGCCGTATTGATGGTAACAGGAAACGCAGCTGTAATACCTCTGTCTATAACCGACCCCCTGCGAACCATCCCGGCAACCATTGCAGCCGAACTGGGAGAGGCTCCTGCCGGAGGACCACACTACCAGTCACTGTTCCTCCTAGGCGTTGTCCTATTCTTCATAACGCTTATAATCAACTCAAGCGTTGAATACATATCCTCGAAAAACAAGCAGAGATAAAGACAGGCAGACATCCGCCAGTGCTCTACTCACAGCATGGCGGCATGCCTTTCACAACATAACAAGCGCAAATAAAAAACACATATCGAATATGCCAAACAACAGTAAGTCGTCTGAAACGCCTGATGAAAAGGTAATCAGAGTTCCGTTCTCCGACAAAAAAGGAACGGGCAACCAGTCAAACCACCGCCGGAAGATGCTTGCCGAAAAGTCGGCATTCGCCTTGTTCCGCTTATTGAGCGGCGTTATTGTGACAATACTGTTTGTCATACTTGCCTTCATAATCATAAAAGGGGCAGCCGTCATCAATTGGGACTTTATCACTACGCCTCCTGCCGACGGCATGAAAAGCGGCGGAATATGGCCCGCCATCGTCGGCACTTTTTACCTTATGGTGGGCAGTGCGCTCTTCGCTTTCCCTTTGGGAATAATGAGCGGCATCTACATGCACGAATATGCAAAGAGCGGAAAGCTTGTAAGATTCATACGAATGATGACCAACAATCTCGCGGGCATACCGTCAATAGTGTTCGGTCTTTTCGGAATGTCACTTTTTGTCAACTTCTTCGGCTTCGGTGACAGCATCCTTGCAGGCTCGCTAACGCTTGGACTTCTCGCCTTGCCTCTTGTAATCAGGACTACCGAAGAGGCTCTGAAGGCCATCCCCGACACATTCCGCGAAGGCAGTCTTGCACTTGGAGCGACCAAGCTCCAGACCATAAGGCGCGTAATCCTGCCTATGGCAATGCCTAATGTGATAACCGGACTTATCCTCGCTCTCGGCCGCGTGTCAGGCGAAACGGCGCCTATCCTGTTCACATGTGCAGCATACTTCTTGCCGCAGTTGCCTGAAAGCGTCTTCGACCAGTGCATGGCTCTGCCCTACCACCTTTACGTATTGGCTACCAGCGGTACAGACATGGAACTGCAGATACCCATCGCTTACGGCACGGCTCTTGTCCTGATAGTAATCATACTCGCAGTAAACCTGCTTGCAAACGCGATGCGCAACTACTTCCAGAACAAGTTGAAGACGAACTGACACATTGTTCAACAAATAAAATACGCATTTCAAAATCTTAATTCTTCACACTTAATCCCCAATTAGAAAATGGCTGACATAAAGATACAAGCAAAAGACGTAAACTTCTATTACGGGCAGTTCCATGCCTTGAAGGGCATCACAATGGATATACAAAGCAACGAGGTAGTGGCCTTCATCGGCCCGTCAGGCTGCGGTAAATCCACATTCCTCCGGTTGTTCAACCGCATGAACGACCTTATACCCGGTGCGCGCATGGAAGGCAGCATAACCATCGACGGACAGGACATCTACGCACGCTCCGTCAACGTTGACGAGCTGCGCAAGGATGTGGGCATGGTGTTCCAGCGCCCCAACCCGTTTCCGAAGAGCATATACGAGAATGTTGCCTACGGCCTGCGTGTGAACGGAGTGAAAGACGAGAACTTTATCGCCGAACGGGTTGAGCGTTCGCTGCGCGGAGCGGCACTGTGGGACGAGGTAAAGGACAAGCTCAAGAAGTCGGCTTACGCCCTTTCCGGCGGACAGCAGCAGCGTCTGTGCATAGCAAGGGCCATGGCCGTAAGCCCGTCGGTACTGCTGATGGACGAGCCTGCGTCAGCCCTTGACCCGATATCTACGGCTAAGGTGGAAGAACTTATACACGAACTGAAAAGCGAATACACAATAGTCATTGTCACCCACAACATGCAACAGGCGACACGCGTCAGCGACAAGACGGCCTTTTTCTACCTCGGAGAACTGATAGAGTTCGACCGGACCAACAAAATCTTCACAAACCCGAGCAAAGAACAGACGCAAAACTATATAACGGGAAGGTTCGGATAAAAGTACATACAGCATTAAACTCATAGAAATAAACAAGAAAAAGATATGGTTAAATTTGTTGAAGAAGAACTGAACGCCGTCCGCGACGAAGTGCTACAGATGTGGGAACTTGTCAGCGGACAGATGAAAACCGTGACCGAAGCGCTGCTTACGGCCGACAAGGAGCGTGCATGGGAAGTTGTGGTAAGGGAGAAAAAGGTGAACGCAAGCGAACTGAAGCTTGACTGCGACATAGAAGATTTCCTCGTGCTGTACAACCCCGTAGCGGTGGACATGCGCTTTATCGTGGCAATGCTCAAAGTCAATACCGACCTTGAACGCATCGGCGACTTTGCCGAGAACATCGCGCGCTTCATCATCAGGCAAGAAGGCGAGCCTATAGACAGCGGCCTTGTGGAGGCTACACGCCTGAAAGAGATGTGCGAAGCGGTAATAGACATGATGGACACGGCATACGCCGCACTCGAAGGCAACGACATTTCACTTGCCAACAGCATTTTCGACAAGGACAACCTCGTTGACGAAATCAACGCGGCCAGCACTGCGGCATTGGCCGATTATATATCGAAGAACCCGGAAAAAGCTGCGTTCTGCCTCGACTTCAAAGGCGTATTCCTGCGCCTTGAACGTGCAGGCGACCACATAACCAACCTTGCAGAGGAAATAATCTTCTACATCGATGCCGTTGTATTAAAGCACTCAGAGCACAAAGGTTCTACCAACCAAGCCCTGACACGCAAGATGCAGGAGGGCCAGGAATAATATCCGCCAATGCAAAAGACACATTCAGCTGATTTACAACCGGTTACGATGAGTTCCAGACTAAACATGCACAACCGTTACAAACAAGAATGAGGGTGTGTCGTAATGCACGATGCACCTTCTTTTTTTCGTTAGCCATAAAAATCGGTTCATGTTCTTTAAGCTGCGATATTT
>HF992635.1 GCA_000436695.1 Prevotella sp. CAG:1185
ATGCTGCTCTGGAACGGCGGATGCCATGTTCATGAGCGCTTCTCGCCTCAGGCCATCGTTGAGATGAAGAAGGAACATCCCGACGCCATCGTATTGGTTCACCCCGAGTGCAAGGGTCCCGTAGTGAAGCTTGCCGACGTGGTAGGCTCAACGGCAGTGCTGCTCGACTATGCCGTGGCACATCCCGAGAAGGAGTATATCGTGGCAACAGAGCCGGGCATACTGTTCGAGATGCAGCGCAAGTGCCCCGACACGGTGTTCCTGCCCGTGCCGCCCGAAGTGAGCGAAGGCTCGGTGGGCTGCTCTTGCAACGAGTGTGAATACATGAAGATGAACACTCTGCTCAAAGTTTACAACGCTCTTAAATATGAATGGCCAAGCGTAGACGTTCCTGCCGACATAGCAGCCGAGGCAGTGAAGCCGATAAACCGCATGCTGGAGATGAGCTAGATATTCATAATTAAAAATTAAAGGGCTGGGAGGAATGGAGAAATAATAATGAAGAAAAAATTTTAGCCGGCGATTTAATTCATAGCGCAAGGCTGTTGATTTTCTGACATTATATTATTTCCAGCCCTTTAATTTTTAATTCTTAATTTTTAATTCTTAATTCTAATAAGTACTCCGTGCGAATATTATTAATTGGTGAGGCGAGCTATCTGCACAACACTCTGAAGAAGGGACTGATTGAAGACGGTCATCAGGTGGTGCTGATGTCTGACGGCAACAACTGGCACAACTCTCCGAGGGACATCGACCTGAAAAGAGACATGCGCTGGGGAAAGCTGAGCGGACTGAAAGTGCTGTGGCAGCTCTTGAGGCATTATAAATGTCTTGTGGGCAACGACATCGTGCAGATACACAACTATCAGTTTGTGCCGCTGAAGATGTGGTGGAACAGACATCTTATCAGCTTCCTTAAACGGCATAACAGGTATATGGTCAAGGGCTGCTTCGGCGATGACCCCGTGGTATTAGACAGTCAGGCTGTAGGAGTGCCCGAATATTCGGATACATATTGGGACGGACGGCGCCAGAACGTTGAGCTTAACAGGGAGCGCACGGCCGAGATGAATATGGTGCCGGTGCGCCATTGCAGCGGCTTTGCCAACCGCGAGTCTGACGCTCTTGTGGCATGCCTTTACGAATATTATCTGTGCTACCGCTCATGGCTCGAATACGGCAAGCTGCACTATATACCCCTGCCGA
>HF992636.1:0-1065 GCA_000436695.1 Prevotella sp. CAG:1185
TAACAACTATCACGCGAAATGTCGGATGAACCAAATTTTTATTGTTTTATGCTGAAAATGCTGCCGTTTCAGGTGCAAGACATGGCCTTTTGACACACAAAACACGGCCTTTCATGCTGCAAAAGGCCATGTTTTACATTCTAAAAGGCCGTCTTTTACATATCAGCCGCATACGTCCCATTGTGGATAACTTCATAAACAACTGATTGACAACGATTTACAGAAATCACGATTTTCATCGGCTTTTCATGTCCGAAGCCCGTTCCGCCGACACCACGGCCATTCTGAGAGCCTTAAACGGACGATTTAGCGCAATCTGCGTTAACGTTATTTAACCTCGCGACAGGCACATTAAGCCTCGTGCAGACATAGGGGCGCAACGCCTACACATATATAAAAAATAAAATATTTATTTTGTATTGTCTCCGATTTTAGCTATCTTTGCGCAAGATAAGCCGCTTGCCGGCATCAAGCTAAAACAAGCCGGGCTGAAAAGCCACACCTATTAGCATTATCTTTTGTACAGATACACATCATCATGGACGACAATATTAAAGACCCCGAAAACATAGAAGAGCAGGACATGCCCATTCAGGACGACAACAGCAACGAAGAACCGGAAAGCCATTCTGACTATAAGCCGGCCAACAGGTTTGACGCCTCAGCCGTACATCATCTTAGCGGAATGTATCAGAACTGGTTTCTCGACTATGCCTCTTATGTCATCCTCGAGCGTGCTGTGCCACATATCGAAGACGGACTGAAGCCCGTACAGCGGCGCATTCTGCACTCTATGAAGCGCATGGACGACGGACGTTACAACAAGGTGGCCAACATTGTGGGCCACACCATGCAGTTTCACCCTCACGGCGACGCCTCTATAGGCGACGCGCTCGTGCAGCTCGGGCAGAAAGACCTGCTCGTTGACTGCCAGGGTAACTGGGGAAACATTCTTACGGGCGACCGTGCCGCAGCGCCGCGATACATCGAGGCTCGCCTGTCTAAGTTTGCGCTCGACGTGGTGTTCAATCCTAAGACCACCGAATGGCAGCTGAGCTACGACGG
>HF992636.1:1118-34183 GCA_000436695.1 Prevotella sp. CAG:1185
CCTGCCAAGTTTCCGCTGCTGCTTGCTCAGGGTGCCGAGGGAATTGCCGTAGGATTGTCGTCAAAGATTCTACCTCACAACCTCAACGAGATATGCGACGCCGCCATAAGCTATCTGCACGGCGAGCCGTTTACGCTCTATCCCGACTTCCCCACCGGCGGAAGCATAGACGTGAGCAAATACAACGACGGACAGCGAGGGGGCACGCTGAAGGTGAGGGCAAAGATAGAAAAGCTCGACAGCAAGACGCTCGTGATACGCGAAATACCTTTCGGCAAGACCACAACTACGCTTATCGACTCGATACTTAAGGCCATCGAGAAGGGCAAGATTAAGGCACGCAAGGTGGACGACAACACTGCCGCACAGGTGGAGATACAGGTTCATCTGGCTCCCGGAGTGTCGTCAGACAAGGCCATCGACGCCCTTTATGCCTTCTCTGACTGCGAGATAAACATCTCGCCCAACTGTTGCGTCATTGAGGACAACAAGCCTAAGTTCCTTACCTTGAGCGACGTGCTGCGTCATTCGACCGACCGCACCATGGCTCTGCTGCGCAAGGAACTCGAGATACGCAAGCACGAGCTGCTGGAGCAGTTGCACTTCTCGTCGCTCGAAAAGATATTCATCGAGGAGCGCATTTATAAAGACCGCAAATTTGAGCAGGCTTCCGACATGGACGCAGCCTGCGAGCATATAGACAACAGGCTGACGCCGTTTTATCCGCAGATGATCCGTGAGGTTACCAAGGAAGACATCCTAAAGCTCATGGAGATAAAGATGGCGCGCATACTGAAGTTCAACAAGGACAAAGCCGACGAGCTGATAGCCAAAATAAAGGCCGAGGTGGACGACATAAACCGTAAGCTCAACAACATGGTTGAGGTTACGTCCGACTGGTTTAAATATCTGAAGGAGAAATACGGAGCATCGCATCCGCGACTCACCGAGATAAAGAACTTCGACACCATTGAAGCAACAAAGGTGGTGGAGGCCAACGAGAAACTGTATATCAACCGCGCAGACGGATTTATCGGCACGGCGCTGAAGAAAGACGAGTTTGTCTGCAACTGCTCCGACATCGACGACATCATAATCTTCTACAAGGAAGGTAAATACAAGGTGGTGCGCGTGGCCGACAAGATATTCGTCGGCAAGAACATCCTGCACGTGGCAGTGTTCAAGAAGAACGACCGGCGCACCGTCTACAACGTGGTTTACCGCGACGGAAAGCAGGGCAAATACTTCATGAAACGCTTCTGCGTAACAAGCATTACGCGCGACCGCGAATACGAATTCACGCAAGGCACGCCCGGATCGCGCGTTGTTTACTTCACTGCCAACCCCAACGGCGAGGCTGAAGTAATAAAAGTTACGCTCGACCCGGCACCGCGACTGAAGAATATTTTCAAGGAAAAAGACTTCTCTGAGGTTGCCATCAAGAGCCGTGGAGCCAAAGGCGTGGTGATGACGCGCTTCAATGTTCACCGCATTTCGCTCAAGAGTCACGGCCACAGCACGCTCGGCGGGCGCAAAGTATGGTTTGACCCGGATGTAAAACGACTCAACTACGACAACCACGGACGTCTGCTCGGCGAATTTAACGAAGACGACAGCATACTGGTTGTGCTCGACAACGGCGACTTCTATCTCACCAACTTCGACGCAAACAACCATTATGAGGACAACATAAAGATTATTGAGAAGTTTGATGAACACAAGGTGTGGACAGCCGTTCTATATGATGCCGACCAGCAGGGCTATCCTTACCTGAAGCGATTCAACATGGAGGCCACAAAGCGCAAGCAGAACTATGTCAGCGACAACCCGGCAAGCCGCCTCGTGGCGCTAACCGACGACCCGCATCCGAGATTCCTCGTAACATTCGGAGGCCGCGACGCGTTCCGCGGAACTATGGAGATCGATGCCGAACAGTTTGTCGGCGTGAAGGGATTCAAGGCAAAAGGCAAGCGCATAACTACCTGGGAGACTGAAAGCATAGAGCAACTCGAACCGCTTGAGCAGCCAGAGCCTCAGACTGAAACAGAAGAACCTGAGCAACAGCCCGAACAGCCGGAAGCCGAACAGGAAAACCTCGACCCCGATGCAGGCAAGAGTCAGCAGCAGGTTATCGACGAGATTACAGGACAGCTCAACCTTTTCAATGAAAATGAAGACAATTAAGCTATTTGCGCTCGCAGCCATGTTTGCCGCCTCAACGGCGGCTCAGGCACTGCCCTGCGGCAGCAGAGCCGACGGTGAACCGGCAGCGCACAGCCTTAAGGCCGACGGCGGCACTTATGCCCCCGACACCATTAGGAACAACAAGATTATAACCAACGCACAGATGATTGGCGTCGGATCTGTGAACATTCTCGACACTTATCTCTCGCCCGAGAAGTATAGCGGCACCGAACTGCGCTACATCTCGCACACCTTGCGCGAGCGCAACGACAGCCGCTGGTCGCGCATGATTATTCATCAGGGCGACATGTCCTACAGCAAGAACCGCGCCGGCAACGGCACCTACATTGCAGGCGACTACACATTCAGCTACGGCGTTCACTACAACTGGAACTTCTTTGACGGCAGCCTCAACATCAAGGCGGGCGCACAGGCCGATGTCAGTGTGGGATTTCTCTACAACACGCGCAACAGCAACAACCCTGCGCAGGCACGAATGTCGGTAAACATATCGCCGTCGGCAGCAGCGACATACCGCTTTCGCCTTTGGCAGCGCAACTATTCGCTGCGCTATGAGCTGAGCGTTCCGCTCATCGGCATGATGTTCAGCCCCAACTACGGCCAGTCGTACTACGAGATTTTCAGCCGCGGCAACTACGACCACAACATCGTGCCGACAACCATAGGCAGCACGCCGTCGCTCCGCCAGATGCTTACATTCGACTTCTCGCTTGGCCGCACCACCCTGCGCCTTGGCTATTTGGGTGACTTCAGGCAGGCCAAGGTCAACAACCTGAAATATCATTCTTACTCTAACATGCTGGTTATCGGCATTGTCAGACAGTTCAACATAACCAAAATAGTACCATGAGAAGAGTATTAAACTTTCTGTTTCCGCTCATTGTGGCACTTGCCGCTGTGTCGTGTGTCGATGAAGAAGAATACAGCGACGACCCGCGCGGCAACTTCGAGGCACTTTGGAAGATTATCAACGAGCATTATTGCTTCTTCGACTATAAGAACAGCGAATACGGACTCGACTGGAACGAGGTGTACGCGCGCTACAGCCGTCAGATTGACAACAGCATGACAAGCACTCAGCTGTTTGAAGTATTGGGCAATATGCTTGGCGAACTGCGCGACGGACACGTCAACATGTACGCGTCGTTCGACCAGTCGCGCTACTGGAGTTGGAAAGAAGACTATCCCGCCAACTTCAGCGACTCGCTGCAGCGCCGCTATCTCGGCACCGACTATAAGATTTCTTCAGGCATCAAATACCGCAAGCTCGACGACAACATTGGCTACATCTACTGCGGTTCGTTCTCTAACACGATAGGAAGCGGCAACCTTGACGAAATTCTGATGGATCTCGCCACGTGCAACGCTCTCATCGTTGACATAAGAGACAACGGCGGAGGAATGCTTACTTCGGCCGAGACTCTGGCATCGCGCTTCACCGACGAGGAGATACTCGTGGGCTACATGCAGCACAAGACGGGTCCCGGACACAACGACTTCTCGGCCCTTGAGGAGCAAAAGCTCAAGCCGTCGAGCGGACTGAGATGGCACAAGCCCGTGGCTGTGCTTACCAACAGGTCGGTGTTCAGCGCCGCCAACGAGTTTGTTAAGTATATGAAATGCTGCCCCGGCGTGACCATTATAGGCGACAAGACGGGCGGAGGCGCAGGCATGCCGTTCAGCAGCGAGCTGCCCAACGGATGGTCGGTGCGCTTCAGTGCATGCCCTATGTACGACCGCAACAAGAACTGCACCGAGTTTGGCATAGAGCCTGACCACAACGTACAGCTCACCGACAGCGATTTTGCCAAAGGCCGCGACACTATAATAGAATATGCACGCAACATCCTTAACCAATGAACAACAGCAACACTTCTGACACTATAAAGCTCGACAGCCTGACCATAGGCTACAAGACACGCGACGGCATACGCACCGTGGCAAAGGACATCAACGCGTCTATAATAAGCGGCAAGCTGACCTGCCTAATAGGAACCAACGGCATAGGCAAGTCAACACTGCTAAGAACTCTGTCGGGATTTCAGCCACATCTGGGCGGAAGCATAGTCATCAACGGCAGCGAGTTGTCGGGATACAAGCCGCGCGACCTCTCGCGCGTTGTCAGCGTGGTGCTTACGTCCAGGCCGTCGTCGGTCAACTTCACCGTCGAAGAGATTGTTGCGCTTGGCCGCACGCCTTACACAGGGTTCTGGGGAACGCTCAGCGACAAAGACAAAGCAATAGTTGACGAGAGCATGAAACTGGCAGGCATATATCACCTTGCCAAGCGCAATGCCATGTCGCTTAGCGACGGCGAACGTCAGAAGATGATGATAGCCAAGGCTCTTGCACAGCAGACGCCCGTGATAATGCTCGACGAGCCAACCGCCTTCCTCGATTATCCGAGCAAGGTGGAGACCATGTTGCTGCTTGCACATCTGTGCCGCGACGAGGGCAAGACAATATTCATGTCGTCGCACGACCTCGAACTCGTCATTCAGCTTGCCGACATTCTTTGGGTTATGGAACAGGACGGCACTCTGTCTGTAGGCACACCCGACGCACTTGCCGACGACGGAACGCTCAGCCGCTTCATTGAGCGCACGGGGATAAAGTTTGACAAAGAGGCTATGAAAATCACCGTGTGCAAGAACTGAACAAAGAGGCATTGCAAACATATAAAGCACTGCATGCATACACACATGCCGGCATCTGAACGTTTTACTTAAAATTTTCCAAGAATTCATATTTTTTGTCCACGCCTGTGATAAGTTTTGATTAATTACTTAAATTTGCATCAGAAACTTAAATGTTCACAAGCCATGCAATCCATACTTATCATTGAAGACGACAAAAGAGTGGCCGACCTGCTGAGAACCGGACTTGAAGAGAACGGTTATCAGACTATGGTGGCATACGACGGCGAAATGGGGCTGCGGCTGTTTGCATCAAACAGCTTCAACCTTGTGCTTTCTGACATCGTTCTTCCTAAGCTGGACGGCTTTGAACTCTGCAAAGAGATAAGAAAGACCAACGCGTCGGTGCCTATACTCATGCTTACCGCGCTTGGCTCTACAAACGACAAGCTCGACGGATTTGACGCCGGAGCCGACGATTATATGGTTAAGCCTTTCGACTTCCGCGAACTCAACGCACGAATTAAAGCGCTGCTGAAACGTAACACCAACATAACAACAGAGCAGCCCGAAAGGCTTGAATATGCCGACCTTACGATAAACCTCAAGAGAAAAGAGGTTTGGCGAAACGGAATAATGATAAAGCTTTCGCCAAAATAATACAATCTGCTGCAATATCTCACGGAGAACGCCGAACGGGTGATAAGCCGCACAGAGATTGCCGAGAAGGTATGGCACACCCACTTTGACACAGGCACTAACTTCATCGATGTTTACATAAACTATCTCAGAAAGAAGGTTGACAAGGAATTCAGCACCAAACTGATACACACAAGGCCCGGTATAGGCTTTATATTCACCGACAAGCCATGAAAATACGCACAGCACTGACATTAAAGAACACATGCGCCACGGCAGCCGTTTTTCTGCTGTGTACGATATTGGTATATATTGTCAGCGAACGCACACGCAGCAACACTTTCTTTCACGACCTTAGAAGTGAAGCCATAACAAAGGCGCACCTGTTTCTGCAAAACAAGGTTGACCCAAAGACAATGCAGGACATTTATCTCAACAACAAGGAATTTATCAATGAAGTTGAGGTTGCCATCTACACGCCAGACTTTAAGATGCTGTATCATGACGCCGTGCAGAATGACATAATAAAGGAAAGCCGACAGATGATAAACAGCATACTGAACAAAAGGGAAATAGACTTCTATATCGGCAAATATCAGGGCATAGGCATGCTCTACACGCTCAACGGCAAGAACTACATCGTAACTGCTGCTGCCTATGACGGATACGGATATGCCAACCTGGCAAAGCTGAAGAATGCTTTGCTCATATTATTCGTCATAGCCCTAGCCCTGCTGTTTGCTACGGGCTACATCCTTGCACGCACAGCCCTGCGCCCAATAAGGGAGATTGTGAAAGAGGCTGATATAATAACCGCGTCAGAAATATCAAGACGGCTGCCGGTAAAGAACAGCAAGGATGAACTCGGAGAACTCTCCACAACGTTCAACGCACTTCTTAATCGTCTGGAAATATCGTTCAACGCACAAAAGATGTTCGTCAGCAACGTATCGCACGAACTTAGAACTCCGCTTGCAGCACTCACAGCCGAACTCGACATCGCATCGCAGAAAGAACGCAACAGCACGCAATATCGCACCACAATAATTAACGCCCTTAACGACGCAAGGCGCATGAACAAACTTATCGACGGACTGCTGAACCTTGCCAAGGCCGACTATCAGCAGGAACAGATTAAGATGGAGCATCTGCGTCTGGACGAACTGCTGCTCGACGTTAGAGAATTTATACTTAGAGCACATCCCGACTATCACGTTGAAATAATATTCGAACAGGAAGAAGCCGAAGACGACAGAATGATAACCGTAAACGGCAACCATTATCTGCTGTCTATAGCATTCTCGAATCTTATAGAGAACAACTGCAAATATTCTGCCGACCACTCTTCGTTCATACAGATTTCTTATTGGGACAAAAGCGCCGTGGTGCGCTGTTCCGACGACGGAATAGGAATGTCTGACAACGACAAGCAACATCTTTTTAAACTGTTTTATCGTGGCGAGCAGGAGGAGATAGCCGAAGGACATGGCATAGGCATGACTCTTTCGCAAAAGATAATACATCTGCACAAAGGAGAGATTGCCGTACATTCTGAAAAAGAAAAAGGCACTACGTTCATCGTTGAACTTCCGCACATATAACATTCAGTCGGCAACAAGTTTAAATTCATATATCCGTAACTTTCAGATTAGCAACACATTACAGGCCACAGACACGCCAAACAAGACCTAACATTGAAATTTCTCTAATGATTTTCTAATACCGTTCTAATAACATTCTAACGGCGTTACAGAAAAACATTTCCGACTTTTGCAGCGTAAGAACTAATAAACCCAATCGGGCATCAGGAGCCGGCATGGCATCATTCTACTTGAAACATTAAACGATATGCAGCCTAATGACTGATTTTGTATGAAGTATTAATCTAAAAAAACACGGATACGCTATGTGGAAGAAAACGCGCAAAATGAAATTAGAATTTAATGCCGAAAGAATTTTTCTGGCATCCGAACAGCCAATAACCTCTGTGTTCAACTTTTTTCAGACAGCCCCGCAAGGACTTGACAGTGAAGAAACAACAAAACGACAATCAATTTATGGGAAAAACGAAATAGAACATGAAAAGAAAATACGTCCGCTGACAATGTTCATAATGGCGTTTATTAATCCTTTCATAGGAGTGCTGACAGTATTGATCATCATATTTTATTTTCTTGATGTATACCTTGCCTCTCCCGAAGAAAAAGACTTTACGTCGATAGCCATCATTGCCACAATGGTAATCCTCAGCACCATTCTGCGTTTCTGGCAGGAATATAAGGCCAGCGTGTCGAGCGAGTCGCTGCAAAAGATGGTGACAAACACGTGTACGGTAATAAGAGACAACGGCAAGGAACAAGAGACAGGCATATCATCGCTCGTGCCGGGCGACATAGTAAAACTGGCAGCCGGCGACATGATTCCGGCCGACATCCGCATCGTAGAGACTAAAGACCTATTTGTCAGTCAGGGCACTCTTACCGGAGAGTCTGAATCAATTGAGAAGAAACCCGTTGCCGACTGCAAATGCGATACAATACGGACTATAGTGGAACTCGACAACATCTGTTTCATGGGCTCTAACGTGGTGAGCGGCTCGGCAACAGGCATTGTTGTGTCGACAGGCAACAACACATACCTCGGCACAATAGCCAAGAGCATAGCCGGCCACCGTGCCTCAACAGCTTTCGACAAAGGCATTGCCAAGGTCAGCATGCTGCTGATACGCTTCATGCTGATAATGGTTCCGTTTGTGTTTCTGATTAACGGACTCACAAAAGGCGAATGGCTCGACGCTTTTCTGTTTGCCGTGTCTGTTGCTGTTGGCCTTACGCCCGAAATGCTTCCGATGATAGTAACGGTCAACCTGTCAAAGGGCGCCGTTGCCATGTCGCGCAAAAAGACTATAGTGAAAGACCTGAATGCCATACAGAATTTCGGGGCGATGAACATTCTATGCACCGACAAGACAGGCACACTGACATGCGACCAGATTGTACTTGAGAAATATATTAACGCCGACGGCACAAGCGACAACAGCAGGCGGATATTGCGTCACGCATATTTCAACAGTTTCTTCCAGACAGGGCTAAAGAATCTTATGGACAAGGCTATACTGTCGCATATAAAGGAATTGGAGATGGAGTCAGTAAGGGAAAGATACAAAAAAGTTGACGAGATACCATTTGACTTTGCCCGTCGCCGCATGTCAGTTGTTGTGGAAGACGTCAACGGCAAGAGGCAGATTATAACCAAGGGTGCGGTGGAGGAAATGATGCAGATATGCTCACACACCGAAGTGGGCAACAAGGTTGTGCCGTTTACTCCCGAACTTAGGGTAAAGGCTTATGAGATAAGCAAGAAGATGAACCATCAGGGACTTCGCGTGCTGGCTGTAGCTCAAAAGAGTTTTCTGAGCAAGGAAAACAATTTTGCCGTTGAAGACGAGAGCGGCATGGTGCTAATAGGCTATCTGGCATTCCTCGATCCGCCAAAGCAGTCGGCAGCCAAGGCAATAAAGCAACTTTATGCCCACGGAATAGAGGTGAAAGTGGTGTCGGGAGACAACGATGCCGTGGTGCGCACCATATCAAGACAGGTGGGCATCGACACAGCTAACGTGCTAACCGGTGCAGAACTGAGTGCAATGAGCGACGTGCAGAAGCAGGAAGCTGTGCTCAAGACTACCGTGTTTGCCAAAGTCACCCCATTACAAAAGACCGAAATAATAACCATACTGCAGGCTCAGGGCAACACGGTGGGTTTTCTTGGCGACGGCATTAACGACGCGGCAGCCCTGCGGCAGTCGGACATCGGAATATCTGTAGACTCTGCCGTAGACATTGCCAAAGAGAGCGCAGACATCATTTTACTGGAAAAAGACCTTATGGTTCTTGAAAATGGAGTTATCGAGGGGCGCCGCACATTCGGCAACATCACTAAATATATGAAGATGACAGCCAGTTCCAACTTCGGCAATATGTTCAGTGTGCTGGCAGCAAGCGCCTTTCTGCCGTTTCTGCCTATGCTCTCGATACACCTGCTCGTGCAAAATCTTCTGTACGACATATCGCAGACCACAATACCGTTTGACCGCATGGACGAAGATTATCTCAGAAAACCGCGCCGGTGGGACGCATCCGACCTCAGCCACTTCATGATATTCATAGGTCCGATAAGTTCGATATTCGACATCACCACATATCTGCTCATGTGGTATGTGTTCAACTGCAGTTCGCCCGTGGCTCAATCATTGTTCCAGTCGGGCTGGTTTGTTGAAGGCCTTCTGTCGCAGACGCTTATCGTTCACATGATACGCACCAAGAAGATACCGTTCATACAAAGCCGAGCTTCGTGGCCCGTGATGAGCATGACACTGGCAATAATGGCAGTCGGAATAATTATTCCGTTCACCAAATTCGGCTCTTACATCGGACTTACACCGCTGCCGCTCTCCTACTTTCCGTGGCTGGCTGTGACGCTGATTGCGTATTGTGTGCTCACGCAATTAATAAAAGAATGGTATATCAAGAAGTTTAAGCGGTGGCTCTAAACGATATTTGCATGATTATAGTGGCGCGTCAGCAATTAAGTTCTGATGCGCCACTAAAATATATCTAATTACAAAATATCAATACAAAAATTATGAACTCTATAACAAATATAACTATGAAAAAGAATGTAAAACTGTATTTTATGCCCCGTATTGCCATTATAAAATAAAGCGAAATGAACTTTTATGTAAAAGTGGTACTATTTTCTGTAATTCTGATAATGTATTAATAAAAAATTAATAATAATTTTGCAACATGAAAAAATAGCATGCACAAATATTTACCGTCTGCATGCCCCTGACATCACACAGCCGAGAATGAATAAAGGCATAAAAAGACTACATATATATGAAAACATTTTTTATTTTAGCAGCTGCGCTGCTGTTTAACTTATGCGCGCAGGCTCAGTCGAAAGTTTATTTCACTAAAGAGATTTCACCTGAAGCTCTTGTTCGCATTTACAAGGCTCTGGGCAAAGAAGCCAAAGGACGCGTGGCTGTAAAGATAAGCACAGGCGAAGCAGGAGGCCACAATTATCTTAAGCCTACGCTGATACGCGACCTTGTCGACGAGGTTAACGGAACCATTGTTGAGTGCAACACAGCGTATCCCGGCAAGCGCAACACCACTGCAGCTCACTGGGAAACGATACATGAGCATGGTTTCGACTCAATCTTTGCCGTTGACATCATGGACGAATACGGTGACATAAGGATCCCGGTGAAAGACAAGAAACACATCAAATACGATATTGTTGGTTCTCATCTTGCCAACTACGACTTTATGATTAACCTGGCTCACTTCAAGGGGCATGCCATGGGAGGCTTCGGCGGAGTGCTGAAAAACCAGTCAATAGGCGTGGCTTCAAGCGCAGGCAAGGCTTACATTCATTCTGCCGGAAAGGTGCAGAGTCAGGAAGAAGTGTGGAACAACCTGCCCGCACAAGATTATTTTCTTGAAAGCATGGCGGCAGCAGCCCAAGCCGTGGCCGACTATTTCAACGGAAACATTATATATATTAATGTGATGAACAACATGAGCGTTGACTGCGACTGCGACAGCAATCCTGCCGCACCGGCAATAAAAGACATGGGCATAATGGCATCGCTCGACCCCGTGGCTCTCGATCAGGCATGTCTCGACAAAATATTTAATCATAAAGCCACTGCCGGCGACGACAACAAACCGCTCATTGAGCGCATAAACCGTCAGCACGGCACTTATATAACCGACTATGCAGAGAAGATTGGTCTCGGCAGTAAGACCTACACTCTCATAGATATAGACAATCAATAGCTTCTTCTAAAAAATGAATGTGTCGTAAGGAAGCCTGCCGGAGGAATGTTCATGATGTTTAAAATGGCTGAGGGAAAAAGTCATGTCAGTAGCTCCTTCATCGTATTTTCAGCCGTCGGACGTCATAAATGATATACAGTTCTCCGGCAACTTCCACGACCATCGCACAATCGGTTAAAACAAGATTACACACAAATCCATGGCAGAATGCTGCTTCTGCCGTGGATTATTTAATACTTATCCAAATGAACAAGACATTTCCTACCGCCATACTTTTTAGTCTAATCTTAACCTCTGCACACGCACAGAAGGATTCTTTGACGTATCAGCTCGACAACATTGTGGTTACAGGCACGCGCAGCACGGCAGACATCGAGAACCTGCCTGCTACGGTTACCGTCATCGGACGCAAGACTCTCACCGAGACTCAGCGCACCAACGTGCTGCCTACACTGGCAGAATATGTGCCTGGACTGTTTGTAACATCACGCGGAATGCTCGGCTACGGCGTTAGCGACGGCGCCGCAGGAACAATATCCATGCGCGGACTCAGCAGTTCGCAGGGACGTTTCATGGTGCTTATCGACGGTCATCCGCAATATCAAGGCATCTTCGGCCACTCAATAAGCGACTTTTATCAGACAATGCTTGCCGACCACATTGAGGTGATGCGTGGTCCGGCGTCAACGCTTTACGGCTCTAACGCCATGGGAGGAGTTATCAACATTGTTACACGAAAGATGCAATCAGACGGAGTTAAGACCGACATACACCTCGGCGGAGGCTCTTACGGCACCTTTCAAGGTGAGCTGACCAACCGCATAAGAAGCGGAAAGTTTTACAGCGTTGTATCAGGACAATACGGCCGAACTGACAACAACAGGCCTCGCATAGGCTTTGAGCAGTATGGCGGATACGTGAAACTGGGCTACGACATGTCGAAAAACTGGTCGGCATACGCAGACATCAACATCACCCATTTCAACGCGTCTTATCCGGGAAGCGTTCAAGTACCCGTTTATGACGCACGCCAATGGATTACGCGCGGCGTGGCATCGGCTGTGGTGAGCAACGACTACGGCAACACATCTGGTGCAATAAGCGTCTACTACAACTTCGGACGGCACAAGATTAACGACGGATATGAAGACGGAGAGTCGCCTAAAGACTATTATTTCAGGTCGAACGACGCACTGGCAGGACTGTCTATATACCAGAATTTCAAACTCCTGCCCGGCAACCACACCACCATCGGACTCGACTATCAGCACATCTACGGCAAGGCATGGAACAGTGACAGGGCTTCGGGCGAGACAACTTCGACAATAGGACACGAGAATGAGAATGAGATTGCCGGATACGTTGACGTAAGACAAGACCTGCTGTCATGGCTCACGCTGAGTGCGGGAATACGTCTTGACCACCATTCGCAGTCGGGCACTGAGTGGGTTCCGCGCGGAGGTATTGTAACAAGAGTAATAAAAAACGGCGAAATCAAGGCAATGGTGAGCAAGGGTTTCCGCAATCCGTCGATACGAGAAATGTATTTCTGGAAACCTGCCAACGACGAACTGCGCCCCGAACGCATAATGAACTACGAACTTTCATGGACTCACAAACTGCCGACAGCAGGACTGAGCTACGGCATAAACATGTATTATATGAAGGGCAGCAACATCATTCAGCAGCAGATGGTTGACGGCAGACCGATGAACGTGAACACGGGAGCAATAGAAAACAGCGGCGCTGAACTGGAACTGGGCTGGCGAATAAACAATTGCTGGCAGGTGAACGGAAACTATAGTCTGCTGCACATGCACAATCCTATCGTCGGAGCGCCGGAGTCGAAGCTATGGCTCGGAGCCGACTATACGTCAGGACGTTGGAACGTTAACGGCGGACTGCAATATATCAGCGGACTATACACGCAGACTGGCGCAAATGAGGTGAAAGAGAATGTTGTATTGCTCAACGCTACCGTAAGCTACAGGGCAAACAGAATGATTCAGCTTTGGGCAAAAGGCGAGAACCTGCTGGCACAAAAGTATGAAATAAACTACGGCTACCCCATGCCAAAGGCAACGTTTATGGGTGGCGTAAACCTATCTTTCTGAATGTAACTACATTACTGAATAAGGTTTCAATATGAACAAAATTTTTGCTGAATAGTCCAAAACATATTGCAGAATGATAAAAAAAGCATAAACTTGCGCAGACTCTCGACAAAAAAAACTCATAATAAATAAATTATAGTATTTTTGCATTACGAACAAAATAAGAAAAACATTATGATTGGAACACCTGAACTAATTTTAATCGTGCTCGCGCTGGTGCTGCTCTTCGGCGCAAAGAAGATACCCGAACTGATGAAAGGTCTGGGTCAGGGCGTCAAAAGTTTTAAAGACGGCATGAACGGAAAAATAGACGAAACCACTGAAGATAAGGACAAGAAGAAAGACGAATGAGCAACCGTGAGAGCAACGGCGGCGAACCGCAGACATTCTGGGAACATCTCGAAGTGCTTAGGGGATGCATACTGCGCATGATTGCAGCAGCGGCAGTAGCCTCGGCAGCGGCTTTCGGTTTCAAGGAAGAACTGTTCGGCATTGTACTTGCGCCTGCCGACCCAAACTTCATAACATACAGACTGCTTGGCGCCGAGCAGTTTAAGTTTCAGCTGATAAACACCGGACTCACCGAGCAGTTTATGATTCACCTGAAGACGGCGCTCACCGCAGGCGTACTCATTGCTTCGCCATATATTCTTTATCTGCTGTTCAGATTTGTCTCGCCGGCGCTGTATGACAACGAGCGGCGCTATTCTGTAAGCATCACTCTCTGGGCATACGTCATGTTTCTCATGGGCGTTGCCGTCAACTATTTTGTAGTGTTTCCTCTCACCGTCCGTTTTCTCGGCACTTATCAGGTAAGCACGGCGGTGATGAACATGCTGACCATAAGCTCGTATATGGACACTCTTCTGGGCATGAGCCTTGTAATGGGTGCCGTGTTCGAGATACCGATAATAAGCTGGCTGCTCGCCCGCTTCGGACTTCTTAAAGCTCACTGGATGTCTCACTACCGCCGCCACGCCATAATAGTGATACTCATCCTTGCGGCCGTGATAACGCCTACATCCGATATGTTCACAATGCTTATAGTCTCGCTGCCTATATGGCTGCTCTATGAGGCAAGCATAATGATTGTGAGAGTAACCGAAAAGAAATAACCTTTATCCGAAAAAAAAATCTATAAATCATGCTAAGAAAAATAAGAATATTACTGGCAGCCGTAACCTTCACATTGATTACACTGCTTTTTCTCGACCTTACAGGCTCGCTTCACGCCTGGCTTGGATGGCTTGCCAAGATACAGTTTTGGCCTGCCGTGCTGGCAATGAACGTGGCCGTGGTGGCAGGTCTTCTGATACTTACGCTGATATTCGGACGCATCTATTGCTCCGTTATCTGTCCGTTAGGCATACTGCAAGACCTCATCTCGGCACTGCACAGCAGAACCAAGCGCAACCGTTTCAGTTTTTCGCCCGAACACAGATGGCTGCGCTATGGCGTGTTGATTGTCTTTCTGGCGTCATGCGTTGCCGGAATTAACGTCATCGTGTCGCTCCTCGCTCCTTACAGTTCTTACGGACGTATGGTCAACAGCATTGTCCGCCCTATATGGACGGCAGGCAACAATGTGCTGGCGTCTATAGCCGAGCGCATTGACAGCTATGCCTTCTACAGCGTTGACGTGTGGATGCGCAGTCTGCCAACGCTCATAATTGCTGCCGTAACGTTCGTTATAATTGCCGTACTGGCATGGCGCGGAGGCAGAACTTACTGCAACACGATATGCCCCGTAGGCACAATTCTGAGTTTCTTTGCGCGTTTCTCATGGTTTAAGATCAGCATTGACGGCGACAAATGCGTAAGCTGCCGACTCTGCGAGAAAAACTGTAAGGCGTCGGCCATTGACGTAAAGACGGGACAAATAGACTATAATCGCTGCGTGGTATGCGGCAACTGTATTGACAAATGCCACAAGAGTGCAATAAGATATGTTCACCCAAATAAAGCAGTGGCACGTAAAACTGAAAACGGTCACGACACTTCACATGAAGACAAGGGCATAGACAACGGCCGCAGGTCGTTCCTGCTCGGTGCAGCCATAGCAACAACTGCCGCTGCGCTGGCTCAGGAGAAGAAGAAAGTGGACGGCGGACTGGCCGTGATAGAAGACAAGGTTCAGCCCGAACGCGCCACTCCGATAACTCCTCCCGGCTCTATGTCAGCCCGCCACATGGCACAGCACTGCACAGCATGTCAGCTCTGTGTGTCGGCATGTCCTAATGATGTGCTGCGCCCGTCGTCTGACTTGTCTAAACTAATGCAGCCCACCATGTCATACGAACGCGGCTACTGCCGTCCCGAATGTACACGATGCAGCGAGGTGTGCCCTGCGGGAGCCATCAAGCCGATAACACGCGAAGAAAAGTCGTCAACACAGATAGGCCACGCAGTGTGGATAAAAAAGAACTGTGTGAGCGTTACCGACGGCGTAAGTTGCGGCAACTGTGCCCGCCATTGCCCCGTGGGAGCAATAACAATGATTCCGCTGCATCCGGGAACCGACTCTAAAATAACCATCCCTGCCGTAAACGAGGCGAGATGCATAGGATGCGGAGCTTGCGAGAATCTGTGTCCGGCACGTCCGTTCAGCGCAATATATGTTGAAGGACATGAAGTTCACCGCACGGTATAGCTTCAACCTATATAATTGGTTAATTATCCAGAACCTTAAAAACAATTACCGTTATGAGTAAAGACATAAACAGAAGAAGTTTTCTGAAACTGCTCGGAGGCGGAGCCGTTGCCACATCAGCACTGCTCACAGCCTGCAAGGGCAACACCAACAATACCACATCGGCCAAGGAGCCGCCCAAAGGCAAGATGACCTACCGCACCAATCCAAAGACCGGCGAAAAGGTGTCGCTCCTCGGATACGGCATGATGCGACTGCCGGTGATTGAGGATAAAGACAAAAACAAGGAAGGCGGAGAGGTTACACCGATAGACCAGGACATGGTGAACCGCCAGATAGACTATGCTCTGGAGCACGGCGTCAACTATTTTGACACGTCACCGGCATACTGCCAGGGACAGTCGGAACGCGCTACGGGTATAGCACTGAAGCGCCATCCGCGCAACAAATACTTCATTGCCACAAAGCTCTCCAACTTTAATCCCGAGACATGGACACGCAAGGCCTCGATGGAGATGTTTGAGAACTCGCTCAAGGAGCTTCAGACCGACTATGTTGACTATCTGCTGCTGCACGCCATCGGACAGGGCAAAGACTCGCTGGCTACGTTCAACGGCCGCTATATGGACAACGGCATACTCGACTGGCTTGTAGAACAGCGCGAGAAGGGACGCATACGCAACCTTGGATTCTCATATCACGGCGACGTAAAGATATTCGACTTGATGCTCAAATGGCACGACGAGGGCAAATATCACTGGGACTTTGTGCAGATTGAGCTTAACTATCTCGACTGGAACTATGCCAACGAGATTAATCCCGTGAACACTGATGCCGTTTATCTGTACGGCGAACTCAAAAAGCGCAACATACCTGCCATAATAATGGAACCGCTGTTAGGCGGCCGTTTGGCAAACGTGCCCGACCCCATCGTGGCAAAAATGAAACAGCGCGAACCAGAAAACAGCGTGGCAAGCTGGGCTTTCCGCTTTGCTGGCACACCCGACGGAGTGCTGACGGTGCTGAGCGGAATGACATACATGGAACATCTGAAAGACAATCTCTGCACATTCTCGCCGCTGAAACCGCTGAACAAGGAGGAAGAGGCGTTCCTAATGGAGATTGCTAACGACATATACAATCTGAAGACCATTCCGTGTAACGAGTGTAACTACTGCATGCCTTGCCCTTACGGCATCAACATCCCGGCTGTATTTTCTCACTACAACCGCTGCATCAAGGAGGGCAACCTGCCCAACAAGGGCGCTCAGGATCCCGACTACCGACGTGCGCGCCGCGCCTTCCTCATAGGCTACGACCGCAGCGTGCCGCGTCTGCGACAGGCATCTCACTGCATAGGCTGTGGCCAGTGCGTGGAGCATTGTCCGCAGGGCATCAAGATTCCTGAAGAGATGCAACGCATAGACAAATTTGTGGAGGAACTGAAACAGAATGGATAAGCTTATTAGTATGCTCGGCCATGACGGATGCCGTGGAGTTATGCGCTCGAATAACGGCGAGACTATTGTGTTCCACAACAGAGGAGTGATTGACTTGTTCAACGCCGTGACCAGTCATCCCGACCTTGCTCAAGGCGCAATCGTGGCCGACAAAGTTATCGGACTGGGCGCAGCATTTCTACTCGTAAAGGGAGGCGTGACTGAAGTTTATGCCGAAGTGATAAGCCGTCCGGCCGCAAACGAACTTCAGAGCGCGGGCATAAGCCTTAGCTACGGCAAGATAGTAGACCACATTATCAACCGCGAAGGCACGGGAATATGCCCCGTTGAACGTCTTACAGCCAATGCCAAATCACCCGACGAGGCATGGAAGCTGATTAAAGAATTCATAAACCGCAATTCGTAATTCATAATTCATAATTCACAATTCATAATTCATGGAAACAACAATATCACAGATACAACAACTCAGCTACCGCGAGGGCAAGACTTATGCCCTTTCGGCAGCATTCATTGCAGGCAACATACTGCTGCCGCAACTGTGCCACATGATTCCGCAGGGCGGACTTGTGTGGCTGCCCATTTATTTTTTCACACTCATCGCGGCTTACCGCTACGGCATAACAGCCGGACTGCTTACGGCAATAGCGTCGCCGATAGTCAACAACCTGCTGTTCGGCATGCCGCCGGCACCAATGCTGCCGATAATATTAATCAAGTCGGCACTGCTCGCCCTTGCCGCAGCTGCCGTTGCGTCGCGCTGCAAGAAGATTAACATCGTAGCCCTTGCCGCCGTAATAGTGATATATCAGGGCATAGGCACAATAGCCGAATGGGCCATCAGTGGCTCAATGGCAGCAGCACTTCAGGATTTGCGCTTAGGCTGGCCCGGTCTGCTGGTTCAGCTCCTCGGCGGCTTCGCCCTGCTGAAACTTCTGGCACGCAAGGCTAATTAATCAAATATATAGCAACAGCCAAGCGGCAGACTGAACAAAAAGATCTTTTTTCTAAAAATATAACTCGTCACATCCGTAGTAACTTTGTTCAGAGAGTTACGTTCAGATGTGACGAGTTTTTTAACACTAACCACGATAATATTACAAAGCGCATTATTCTGCACCTGATTTTAAAGCATAAAAAGTCAATTAATTTCAAAAGGTCAAAAAATTATAAGGGAAACGCTTATTTTACATTAACAAGCGTTCATAAATCCAGCAAATTCAATACTGACTGTAAGCAAAATATAACGTATTGGTTTCAAATCATTAATCTATCGTTTACGCATCGTAACTCGGCCACTTTTGCATTAAAAGTGGCCGAGTTTTTTATCGCAAATAAGTGAGTTTTCACAACCAAATCACAAGTTTCTTTTGATGAAACATTTTATACTTTAAGGCAAGAACTATATCTTTACAAGATTATAACATGTCCAATCTCTTAACTAAGTTCAAATCATCGAGTCGCTTTTTATTATTGAAACATATCTGCATATATTTTTCCATTTCACAAAAGTCGTAAAAGTGATTTTGAAAGATGATACTTTGACACTTGCCAGAAAAAATAAATATCATGTATAATACTTCATAACAAAACGAACTATCCAAAATTTATCTCCGTTCAATTCGTTGTATTATTACCAAAAATTTAAATTTATGAATGGAATTTTTTTATTATATCAATCTGTTGCTAATAAAAAATTATTTCAACAGACAAAAGCCAAAAATATAATAGGACTAGTGCTCGCACAAATAATAATTATGAAATTTAGATACTTTGCGCATAGTGCATAATAAGTATCATATTTATGATGAATTGTCCTTATATATTCGATTAAAATAGCTACATTTGCACAATAATATAAAATAAAATATAAAACTGAACAAGATGAAACTGATATTAGAAAAAAAGCATATCACAAACATGACCATCCAAATGCTTTGAGAAAAGTTTTTAAATGGTTAATTCATATGCATGTAATCGTATTCAGTCAAGTTTTGATATTTTATTATAAACCGCAGACATACAATATGTTGATTAAAAAATTGATAACAGATAAGAACAAAAGATAATATCAAGAATGGGACAAAAACTTCATAATCGCATAAATACATGGAAAAAACTTTTGCTCGATTTTGGCAAAAGAAACCGACTAATAAACTTTAAAGATAATATACGGTCAAATGTTCGTATAACATCACCTTCTTGCGAATCACTATTTTCAATGATAGCCATTCAAGAAAAAGAAATAGAATTTCCGTATGCTATTGAACGCATAAGGGACTTATTTGATGATGAAAATGATGAACCTTATGAAATAATTTCTGAAGGCAATGTAAAAACATCCAAACGTCCCAAAGAACTTCAGAAGACATTGAAACACTTACGCTATAGGGCAAATACTTCTATAGAAGAACAAGGTATAAATATTTTATATCTTGCTTTTGGCTTATTAAAATGGAAAGAGCGTGAAGATTCTACACAAATATTCTATGCACCATTAATCTTAGTACCAGTTAAACTAACAATAGAATCTTTGACATCCCCATATAAATTATCTTTATATGATGATGAAATAGTCGTAAATCCAACATTGGTTTATAAATTGGATAACGATTTTGGAATTATTTTACCAGATTTTGATATAAGTCATGATGAACTCGAAACTTATTTCTGCAAAATTGAGAATATTGTAGGAGCTCAAGGATGGTCTGTTGAGCGGTGTACTAATTTAACAACTCTTTCTTTTTTAAAAATCAATATGTATAAAGATTTGGAAAGGAATGAAGATAAGTTAAATGCAAATGCTATTATATCTGCGATAGTTGGTGAACAACAGCCATTACAAATACCAGACGAGTTTAATCATTATGACCACGATAAAAATGAGCGTCCTATTGATACTTTTCAAGTAGTAGATGCTGATTCAAGCCAACAAGACGCAATATTACTATCCAAAAAAGGTATCAGCTTCGTGCTACAAGGACCTCCAGGAACAGGAAAGAGTCAAACTATAACAAATATAATAGCTGAAGCAATTGCCGATGGAAAGAAAGTTCTATTTGTATCTGAAAAGGTGGCAGCCTTACAAGTTGTATATAATCGTTTAGCAAAAGTCGGCTTAGCAGATTTTTGCTTCTCTTTGCATAGTCACAAAGCGAATAAAAAAGAAATTTTACATGAGCTTGCAAATTCGATTTCTTTAAATAGGAAAAAAGTACGTGAAGAGGCACTACATGAGTTGACCATATTAGAAAAGAAACGTCAAGAGCTAAATGATTATCAACAACAATTACATAAGCCGTGTTCTAAATTGAATGTCACTATTTTTGACATAAATGGCAGATTGTCAAAATTAGAACAAACACCCAACTATATTTTTGAGATAAAGGATGTTGAGAATACATCCGTAGAGCAATTGGAAGAGAGAATATATCTCTTAAAAAAACTATCTATTACAATAGGCAAAAGAACTGAAGATTACTCTACTAATGTTTGGAGAAACTCTAATATAAAATATTTGACCAACGAATTAAGACATGACATTGATGCTAATATCACATTTTGTTTGCCATTGATAGCTGAAATTAATGATTGTGTAACAGACTACTGTACAAAATTAGGATTATCCATCTCAGCTTCTTTTGAAGGATGTAATTTGTTAAAAGAACTATTGCAATTAGCAGCTAAACCTTTTGTTATACCGTTAAAATGGATATATTCAGATGAGTTTGATGTATTATTTACCGATATTGAACAATATAACAAATTAACTAATAATATTAATGAATTAGATACTAAAATACATGAATCTTACACTGAAGATATAGACGAATGCAATGCTAATTTAATGCATAGCGTTTTGTTGCAAAAAATGGGAATGTTGAAAAACGAACTCAAGGAGTTGCACGCCAATGACATTGCAAATAATACAGTTAACATTAAAGAGGCATTATTATCATATAAAAATAATCTGACGGATTTGTATAATCGCATAGGAAAAATGGCTAAGATGTTAGGAATAAAAGAAGTTCCTACAACTTTAACACAATACAAACGATATGTGTCTGTTTTTGAAACTTTATTATCACTATCAAAATACACCCCTACGCAAAATCTTCTCAACCGTAATGAAATACAAAGAATACAAGCCACAATAGTAAATTGCAAATTGCTGCATGAGAAATGTAAAGAAACGCAATCTGAAATTCTAAATCTGTGTGACAAAGACATTTTATCACAAGATTTCTATCCAATGCTTCAACGTTTCAGGGGAGAATACAATTCTATCTTTAGATTTCTAAATAAAAGCTACAAATCAGATAAACGAGAACTAAAAAAATATATAACAGATTCTTCAAATTTGTCATATCAAGAAGCATTGTCCCTGCTTACTTCATTAAAGAACGTATCTGATATAAATAAAGAAATAGAAAACCAGGAAGAACAATACATTGCCGATTATGGAATATATTACAAAGGAATAGAAACTGATTGGGATTTACTTGAACATATTGTTAGTACATTTAATACGATGCTCTCCATGATGAGCATTGTAACACAAACTATGCAACAAATGTTGATTGGGAATTCTGTTCCGACCGTAGAATTAAGAGACTTCATTGAAACATCCCCCCAATCACTCGCTGAAGAAATTTATGATCATGTAAATTTATTACTTATTAGTAATTTTAATGAAGAAACAAAAATAAGTACAATAATTCAAAAATTAGATGACGTGATAACTTACTTGTCTGATTTTGAAGAATCGTATTTAAGTGTCCTTAATAAACGTAAGGAAAAAAGTGATTTTGACACAATTCTATCTGAACTTCAGATGCTTTCTGAAATGCAAACCAATAAAAATGAATTAAAAAGTAGAGAAGTTTATCTTTCAAAGCATTATGACAAATATTATAAAGGTTTAAAAACAGATTGGAATGAATTAAGAAATGCATTATCTTATGCAAAAGATGTAAGAGAATACGTAGATGCGTATAATCTTTCAAAAGAATTTATCAGTAAAATATGTACCGAAAGACATTACATTTTGTATAGTGAACAACAACTACAATATCTCACTGAATTATGCAATAAATTAAACGATTCCATTGAATGGTACTTTGCTTTATTTGATGATTCTTCATCATTTTATAAAGAAGATCTTGTGGAGTTAAGTAATAGGATGAAATTATGTAAAGACAATAAATATCTTCTTGAAGAATGGGTTGATTATAGGTCAATAAGAGAAAAATGCAAGAATATTGGCCTAAGTTCATACTTGTCAGAAATTGAAAGCAATAATATATGTGCCAATGATATTGTAAATGTTTATTTAAAAAGATTTTACAATTTATGGCTTGATAAAATACTTCCGCATTTTCCTGCGGTTTTAAACTTCAGAGGAAAAATCCACAAACAAACGATTGAAGAATTCTGTATATTGGATAAAGCCCAATTTAAAATTGCACAGGCACGAGTTAGAGAACGTGTTATGTCAAGAATGCCAGACTTTAACGCAATCACGACGACAAGAGATGAGATTGGAATTTTAAAACGAGAACTTAGTAAACAACGAAAACTGATGCCTTTGCGAAAATTATTCATGTCAATTCCAAATCTGATAACATCATTAAAGCCTTGTTTTATGATGTCACCACTATCTGTAAGCGTATTCTTAGAAGCTAATAGTTATGAATTTGACATGGTTATTTTTGATGAAGCATCACAAGTCCATACAGAAGATGCAATTGGAGCTATTATGCGCGGAAAGCAAGCAATAATTGTGGGGGATACGAAACAATTACCACCTACAAATTTCTTTGCAGCTTCATTAAATGATGATGATTATGACATTGATACTGAGAAGGACGATGATTATTCTGGAGCTTATGAATCTATTCTTGATGAAGCAGTAGCAGTCTTACCCGAAAGAGGCTTGCGCTGGCATTATAGAAGTAAGCATGAACATTTAATAGCTTTTTCAAATATCAAAATTTATAATAGTTCTTTAATAACATTTCCTTCATCTGTTGAAAAAGCACCTGATTTTGGAGTTGAATATATTTATGTTGCCAATGGAATTTATGACAGAAGTGGTAAACGTAACAATCCTATAGAAGCTAATAAAGTCGCAGATTTGGTCTTTGAACATATACGCAAATATCCTAATAGATCACTTGGTGTTGTTACATTTAGTGAGGCACAACAAAATGCAGTTGATGCTGCAATTCGACAAAAAAGAATTCAAAATAATTCTTATGAAGATTTTTTCAATGAAGATAATGATGAACCTTTTTTCATAAAGAATCTTGAAAATGTACAAGGTGATGAGCGTGATACAATCATTTTTAGCATTGGATATGCACATGACAGTAAAGGAGTTATGTATATGAATTTTGGACCTCTAAGCCGTGATGGTGGTTATAGAAGATTAAATGTTGCTATAACACGTGCAAAATTTAATATAAAACTTGTGGGGTCTATTGTACCAACAGATATAGATATTGACAAAACTTCTTCTGAGGGCGTAAAAATGTTACGTTCTTATATGGAATTTGCGAGTCAGGGCATTTCAGCAATACAAAATGAATTATCTTATGATAATAGTCTAAATTTTGATTCACCTTTTGAAGAATCGGTATATGACTTTTTGATATCAAAAGGATACAATGTAATAACGCAAGTTGGATGCTCTGGTTTTAGAATTGATATGGCAATAAAAGACCCTGTAAAAAGTGGAAAATTCACATTGGGAATAGAATGTGACGGTGCAACATATCATAGCTCTAGAACCGCTCGTGAACGGGACCGACTGCGTCAGGAAATGTTGGAAAACATGGGATGGACAATCTATAGAATATGGTCAACAGACTGGATTAAAGATTCTAAATCAGAAGAAGATAAACTAATCACAGCTGTAGAAAATTCCTTGAAAAGGACTCAAAGTAAACATACAGAAACAATAGAATGTTCACAACTTATCAATGACATTGTTATAGAGGAAACTGTTGAAAAGCCAACAAACTCTAATGGATTCGGTTTTGTAGAATATGAATTATGTGTTCCTGAAAAATATATGCACATGAGTCCACTGAACGCATTAAAAACAATCGTCAAAATAGAACAACCCATACACTTTGAAGAACTTTGTAGAAGAATGGCACCATTATATGGTCGTCAAAAAGCAACTTCAGTCGTTCGATATGAAATTAATTCATTACTTGCATCTTTAAAAAATTTCATTAAGATTAATGACAATTTTATATGTTTTAATGATTTTAAAAATTTAACAGTACGAATTCCTAAAGATGGAAGTGAGTATTCAAGGCAAATAAATTATATTTGTGATGAAGAATTATTATTGGCAATGACAACCATTGTCCAAAAGAGCTTTGGCATTACTCCAGATGACTTATTTATTGTTACTGCACGAGAATTTGGCTATAAACGCACTGGAGAAAATATAATATCGACATTGCGACGAGTATATCAAAAAGCAATAGCTTCAGAAAAATTAAAAGAAACAGATGGCAAAGTTTCAATTGGATAAAGATTTATTTGAAATATTCTTTCGACAATGTCATATAGAATGTTATCGAAAGAATATTTCTATTTTAAGTAGTATAATTAAAAAATTTGTGGTATAATTATCTTGAAATATATAATTAATCTATTCCTTTTTTAGTAAACGGCTTTTCCATGGTTTACATGAGAATCAATGACTTACAAATGTTTTTCATAATTGTTTGTAGTTTGCTATGTCTTTATAATCATGGCCTATACAGTCTCCGTCCATAATGAGCATTATCGGTAAACGGCAAAATCATTATTTTGTATGTGAAGATTATAAAAAAATTTAATTTGCTTTGTGCTGTAAAGCTGTTGATTTATATTTGCACAATATTATTAACGCTGCCGTAAGGTCTGACGCAACGACACGGCTAATTTAACACTGTTACACAGCATACCCAAAAAACGATGAAACGCCAAGGCAACATACTGATATGCATGCTGCTGTCACTCATGGTGGTGGCAGGCGGAGCCGGATTCGTAATAGTGAAATGCTGCTGTAAGGGTAATATGGCAAAGACCGAATGCCGCAGCAAATGCTGCACACAACACGGCAAACATCACATCGCAGCCAAACCTTGCGCCGAAACTATTGTAATGAAACTGTGGCCGTCGGCCACGGGACTTCAAAAGCAGGCATACGTGCCCGACGCTCCGGCAATGATGCTGCCGCCGTATCAGGCAGTGATGTATGGCCACATACCCGTAACGGCATACTATATCAGCAGGTATGCAGCAAGATTGCTTCACGCACCTCCACGGCTGTATCTGGCCATGATAAGTGTGTTGATAATCTGATTTTATCCTGTTTTTATTATCATATTTTCTCCTGAGTCAAACGCAAAAGCATACATGCCTGACAAAATTATATATGGCTAAAGCCCAAACGGTCAGGCAAAAGCATGATGAGGAGACAAAGGCATAAACTACTGAGGCACAGACAGCCGTCAGTCAGGAAATAACAGAACAATAAAACGGATAAAAGCAATAACTACAGATGAACATAAGACTTACTGCTGCTGGAGCCACACTGGCTGCCTGCACTACGATATGCGCCAACAACGCTACTGCCGTGTTGGCGACTGACAGCATAAGCCATAACGACAGCATTGACCGTGAAAGCTCACTGAGCGAGGTGTCTGTTGTGGCGCGCCGCTCAGGCACCACACGAATGGGCGGAGCCGTAAACGGATTCAACGTGAACCGCGAGGAGCTGTTCCGAGCGGCATGCTGCAACCTTGGCGAGAGTTTTACAACAAATCCGTCGGTAGACGTCAGCTATAACGACGCCACTACGGGCGCACGACAGATAAAACTGCTGGGACTGGCCGGCACTTACGTGCAGATGATGACCGAGAACATGCCCAACTTCCGCGGCGCGGCGGCACCCTACGCACTCGGCTACGTGCCCGGTCCGTGGATGAAAGGCATACAGGTGTCTAAAGGTGCTGCCTCGGTGAAAAACGGCTACGAGGCCATAACAGGACAGATAAACGTCGACTACAAGAAGCCTGAGGACGAGGAGGGCATTGAGATAAATCTCTTCGGCGACACAAAGAGCCGCATAGAGGCCAACGCCGATGCCAACCTGCACATAAACAGGCAACTTAGCACGGAGGTGCTTATGCACTATGAGAACAGCATAAAGAACCACGACGACAACGGCGACGGATTCTACGACAAGCCGAAAGTTGAGCAGTATAACCTGCAGAACAGATGGCTCTGGGCCGGAGACAAATATATATTTCACGGCGGAATTAGCGCAATGAAGGAACAGCGCACCGGCGGACAGACCGACCACATGGACACTAACGGCACCGAACTGTTCAGAATCGGACTCAACACGGAGCGATATGAGGCTTACATGAAGCACGCCTTCATAACAAACCGTGAAAAGGGCACCAACATTGCCCTTATGGCATCAGGCTCGATGCACCTGCTCGACGCCGGATACGGGCACAAGACGTATGACGTGAACGAGAAGAACGTGTACGCGTCGCTGATGTTTGAGACCAATTTCACAAAGATGCACAACCTGTCGGCAGGCCTGAGCCTCAACCATGACTACCTTGGACAGCACGTGCGCATGGTTAACGACAAAACGGCATCGCCTGAAACAATGAACGAGAAGGAGACCGTTGCCGGCATGTATACCCAATATACATTCAACCTAGACCATCGTCTGACAGCCATGGCGGGCATAAGGGCCGACCACAGTTCGGTGTACGGCACATTCGTAACACCGCGCCTGCACATTAAATACATGCCAAACGACATACTGACTCTGCGCCTATCAGCAGGAAAGGGCTACCGCACGGCGCATGCACTGGCTGAGAACAACTATCTGCTGGCGAGCGGACGCCGGCTCGTAATAGACGACCTAAAACAGGAAGAGGCATGGAACTATGGGGCGAGTGCCGCACTAAACATACCGCTGCTGGGCGAGACGCTGAAGCTAAACGCCGAATATTACTACACCAACTTCACGGCGCAGGCTGTAACCGACTATGACACTGACCCGGGAGTGATACACATAGGCAACCTTAACGGCAAGTCGTATTCGCACACGCTGCAGATAGATGCCACATACCCAATATTCAAGGGCATGACACTCACGGCTGCCTACCGCCTGAACGACGTGAAGACCACATACGGCGGCCGACTGCTCGAAAAACCATTGACAAGCAGATATAAGGGACTTATCACGGCATCATACAAAACGCCGCTCGGCCTGTGGCAGTTTGACGCAACGCTCCAGCTTAACGGCGGAGGCCGAATGCCCGAACCTTACGAGCTGCCCGACGGCACAATGTCGTGGAACAGGCGTTTCGGCTCATACGAACAGCTAAGCGCACAGATAACCCGCTGGTTCCGTCACTGGTCGGTATACATTGGAGGCGAAAACCTGACAAATTTCACTCAAAAGACATCTATCTACGGCGCCGACAATCCTTGGGGCACCGGTTTTGAGCCTACGCTCGTATGGGGTCCTGTACACGGCCGCATGCTGTATGCCGGAGTGAGGATAAACATCGGAAGGATGTAATCTGATTTACAAAATCGCCATAAATAAAAACAGAGCATTAGCACTCGGCCTGATGCATGCAAGATAATGACCGAGAATTGAATTTAAACCAAATAAAAAAATAAAGTTATGAAACGAAGTTTTTTATTATTAACATTGGCGCTGTGCGCTATAACAAGTTTTGCAAAAGACATTAAGACCATTGTAGTAACCCCTGATCCACAGATGCATTGTGAATCTTGCGAGAACAAGATAAAGAACAACATGCGCTTTGAGAAGGGCATAAAGAGCATCGAGACAAACATTAGCCGACAGGAAGTTACGCTTACTTACGATGCCGACAAGACAACACCCGAAAAATTGATTAAGGGATTTGAGAAATTCGGATATACTGCTACAGAGAAGACCGGATGTGACAAGCAGGAGTCCGGATGCAATAAGAAGCAGGCAAATTGCGACAAGAAACAGAATTGCAGTGAAAATGCTAAGGCAGGATGCGACAAGAAACAAGGAAAATGCGAAAATAAACTGAATTGCTGCGAAAACGGACAGAACAATTGCGACAAAAAGCAGAACAAATGTAAGCAAGACTGCAAGAAATGCAGCAATACTGAATGTAATGCAAAGAAATAAGACGCTGACAGACTGAAACAAACACAACACCAATGGGGGATGCAACTGCCGGATTAGACATAGGCAGACGCATCCCCCGTTTATTTTATATTTGCCTGATTGACCGTATAAGTTATACGGCGGTTTTCAACAAAAAAGCGCGACACAGCAGTATGTTCTGATTTTTATCCGTAACTTTGCATTTCGGAATATAGATAAAGATCTTACTTAAGGAAAGTAAAAATGAAGAAACTTCACCCCATAATGTTCGCAGGAACCGGCAGCGACGTCGGCAAGAGCGTGGTGGCAGCCGGATTCTGCCGTATATTCAAACAAGACGGATACAGTCCGGCACCGTTTAAGGCGCAGAACATGGCACTCAACTCTTACGCCACGCCTGACGGACTGGAGATAGGTCGGGCGCAGGCTGTGCAGGCCGAGGCGGCAGGACTTAATCCGCACACGGACATGAATCCGCTGCTGCTGAAGCCTCAGACAGACAAGACGTGTCAGGTGGTGCTCAACGGACGGCCTATAGGCAACCGCGATGCATACAGCTACTTCAACCCGAAGGGACGCGACGTGCTGAGAAAAGAAGTGAACGCCGCGTTCGACAGACTCAACAGCCGCTATAATCCTGTTGTAATGGAAGGTGCCGGCAGCATATCTGAAATTAACCTGCGCGAAACCGACCTTGTGAACATGCCGATGGCGATGTATGCCGGTGCCGACATAATACTCGTTGCCGACATAGACCGCGGAGGAGTGTTCGCAAGCGTCTACGGCTCGGTGATGCTTCAGCGTCCCGAAGAGCGCAAGCGCATAAAAGGCATACTTATCAACAAGTTCAGGGGTGACCTGCGACTGTTTCAGCCGGGCGTGAAGATGATTGAAGATTTGTGCGGAGTGCCCGTAATAGGAGTGCTGCCCTACTTCAAGGACATATTCGTTGAGGAGGAAGACAACATGCAGCTGGCAACAAAGGCACGCCATGCCGCCGGCAACGGCAAGGTGAGCGTGGCCGTGGCGTTGCTGCGGCATATAAGCAACTTCACCGACTTCAACAAGATTGAGCGCGACAGTCGTGTAAATCTGTATTATGCCGACAGTGCCGAAGACATAAGCAAGGCTGACATAATAATAATTCCGGGCAGCAAAAGCACAATAGCCGACCTTGGCTATCTGCGCAAAAGCGGCATGGCACAGGCAATAATAAAGGCTGCCGAAAGCGGAAAGACCGTTGTTGGCATCTGCGGCGGCTATCAGATGATGGGCACGATGATAAGCGACCCCGAGGGCATTGAGGGTAGCATAAGCTGTATGCCCGGACTGGGACTGCTGCCGATGCACACAGTGATGAACAAAGAGAAGACCACGACACAGGTGAGATTCGGCCTCAACGGCGACAACAGCTGCGACATGGAGGGATACGAGATACACAACGGACGCACCGAAGCCGACAACGGCAGCGACATAAAGCCGTTATGCATAAAAGAGGACGGAACACAAGACGGATGCATGGCCGGAGAAAGATGTATGGGAACATATATCCACGGAATATTGGACAACAGCAGATTTATAGATTTTCTGCTGCATCCTTACACTCAAACGGAACACTCAAAGAGCGAGACGGACAACTGGAAACGGTTTAAGGATGAACAGTACGACAAACTGGCTGAACTTATACGCAGCAATGTTGACATGAAACTGGTTTACGAAATTCTGCAAAACGACAACGATGATTAACGGACACGGTGACGACCTATATAAATATAATGTAGAGGTGAAGTCGAACTTCAGCTCAAACATCTACTCGCATGCCGACCTCAACGGTCTTAAAAAGCATCTGGCATGCAGCATGGACGTGATAAGCAGCTATCCAGAACCTGAGCCTTACTCACTCGAAAAAGCCTTGGCTGAAGAATGTGGCATAGAGAACGACGAGATAATGGTAACCAACGGAGCAACCGAGGCCATATATCTCGCGGCAATGATGACAAACGCAAGGCAGAATAACGGCAACAACATTAATCTGATAAGCATGCCGACATTCAGCGAATATGCCGATGCCTGCAGGATGTTCGGAGGAAAGGTGATGAGCGACGAAAGCGGATATGAGGGCAAAGCTACCCACTGGATGTGCAACCCGAACAACCCGACAGGCTCGGTGGTATGCGGCGAAGAGCTGCTCCGCATTACTGAAAGCCACAAGGATGAGATATACGTGATAGACCAAAGTTATGAACACTACACCACGCTGAAACTTATTTCTGACCGCGAGGCTGCCGACGCGGGCAACATCATTCTGCTACACTCAATGACAAAGCAGTTCTGCATACCCGGACTGCGTCTCGGATACGCAACAGCCTCAGCCAGACT
This sequence comes from Prevotella sp. CAG:1185, assembly GCA_000436695.1. Classification (GTDB taxonomy): domain Bacteria; phylum Bacteroidota; class Bacteroidia; order Bacteroidales; family Bacteroidaceae; genus Prevotella. The sequence continues at coordinate 32,257 of HF992636.1, forward strand.
GATTAGCCGCCTAAAGGCTCTGCGCCATCCCTGGAGCGTAAACGCACTGGCTATAGAAGCAGGACTTTACCTCATAAGGAATAAAGAAAAGGCTATATCTGATGCAGACCTGTTGCTCGAAGAGGCACAAAGGCTGAGAAACGAACTGAACAAAATTGACGGAGTGAGCGTAAGACCGACAATGACAAACTTTATGCTCGCAAGTCTAAAAGAGCGAAAGGCTGCTGATTTGAAGGAATTTTTGGTTCAGAATTACGGCATACTGATACGCGACGCATCCAACTTTGAGGGACTGGACGACTCGTATTTCAGAGTTGCGGCACAGACACGAGCCGAAAACGACATGCTCACTGAAGCTATAAAAGACTTTATGAGTAATGACAGATACATCAAATAACGAAAGAAACGCAACAGATAAAGTAAGAAAATGACATCAGTAATATCAATAATAGCCGGATGGATTGCCGACCGGTTGCTGGGCGACCCTGAGCGTCTGCCCCACCCCGTAGTGCTGTTCGGCAAAGTGATTGCAGCCGGAGAGCACCGGCTAAACAAGGGCAATCACCGCAAAATAAAAGGTGCGGTAATGTCATTGTCGCTCACAATCGTAACATTCGCCATTACGGCGGCAATTCTATTGGCTGCCGAAAGGTTGTCAGACATAGCCGCAATAGTAATTCAGGCGGTTCTGATATTCTATTGCCTTGCCGGACAGACACTCATAAAAGAGGTGAAAGGCGTATTCAAGGCACTCGACATATCACTCGACTGCGGTCGCAGGCAGGTGTCGCGAATAGTGGGACGCGACACATCGCAGTTGCCAGACAATGAGGTAAGAAAAGCCGCCCTGGAAACTCTTGCTGAGAATCTGAGCGACGGAGTCATCGCCCCGGTGTTCTGGCTCATCATACTCGGAGTTCCGGGAATGGTGGCATATAAGATGGTAAACACGCTTGACTCTATGATTGGCTACCGCACCGAACGGTATAAAGACTTCGGTATGATGGCGGCACGCACTGACGACGTGGCAAACTTTATTCCTGCCCGACTAACTGCCCTGCTCATGGTGCTTGTAGCAGGAAGACCTTCTCTGCTAAAATTTGTGGCTGCCAACGGACGAAAGCATGCCAGTCCGAACAGCGGATATCCTGAAGCAGCCCTGGCAGGAATACAAAACTGCCGTTTCGGCGGAGGACACACTTACTTCAACGAATACTTCTACAAGCCATACATAGGCGACAACGAACGACAACTGACAACAGAAGACATGAAAAAGGCAGTGAAGACAAGCCGTAGAGCCGAACTGGTTATGTTGTTGATAACACTTGCGGCAGAAACAGCACTTGCAGCAATAATATAAGTGTGAACAGAAATGAATTTGCAGTTGACAAAATACTCTAAAAACATCAATATGCACATAAAAACAAGTGTTTGACAAATAAAATTAATCAAAAACCCAGAAATATCCTTGGTTTTTACGCAAAAAGGATGTACCTTTGCAAAAGTTTTTGCGAAAAGGCTAAAAGGTGATACATAAAACATACATTTTATGCCACAGCAAAAACATAAAAAGTCTGCGCCTGTGGCGGAATTGGTAGACGCGCTAGACTTAGGATCTAGTGGCTGGTGTCGTGTAGGTTCGAGTCCTATCAGGCGCACAGATAATAAAAAAGAGGTGAAAAGTCAGTAATGACCATTCACCTCTTTTTTCATAGAAATAAATGCATTTTTCTATAAAATGCTAATAAACCGGGGATAAACACATCACATTTAGACATAAAAAGCGAAAAAAAACATATACACAAATATTAGCCAATTAAGCACATACAGAGCAAAATAAACACACTTTGACACAAAAAAGGAAAATAAACTTACATATTGTGCTTGCGAAATAAAAAAGAAAATGAATGTCCGCAAGTTGCCAATC
>HF992637.1 GCA_000436695.1 Prevotella sp. CAG:1185
CCGGCAAGCCGGCAGAAAGGTGCCGACGTGGTTGTGATAGACGGCATGGAAGAGGCAGGCAGAACTGACGTGAGAAGCGGAGCGGCATACGTGCTGCGCACAGACAAGGCTGGGCAGTTCGGCGGACACGACATAATAGTAAAGCTGCTTCAGAATGCCGACAGGCTGAACATAACGCTGACCGACGTAGACACATTCACCGACGACGATTTTGACAAATACAAGGATATGCTGAAACTGTTGGCTGCAGATATTGAAAAGATGTATGCCGAAGGACATTCACCGCAGCTCAACATACTGACAGACCGCATGATGCTCAACAAAATGAACAACTGCGGTGCGGGCGACACGACAATAACACTTGCGCCAGACGGCAACTTCTACGTATGCCCGGCATTCTATCAGCAGCCCGGCGGATATGCTATTGGAAATCTGAAAGACGGACTTGACATAAAGAACAGCCAGCTATACAGGCTCGACCATGCACCTCTGTGCCGCATATGCGACGCCTATCAGTGCCGCCGATGCATATGGCTCAACCGCAAGACCACGCTCGAGGTGAACACGCCGTCACACGAACAGTGTGTTGTGGCTCATCTCGAACGCAACGCATCGCGTGAACTCCTTATTGCAATAAGAAAGCACGGAACGTTCTTGCCCGACTATAAAGAGATTGACAAAATAGATTATTTAGACCCCTTTGACGTAAGAAAAGAATGGTAAAGAAAGTAATAGGACAGGTAACTGTCGAAGAAAAAAACGAGATACAGGCGCTGTTTGAGCGCAGAAATGGCCTTAACGAACTGGCTAAGATTCTGACGGCCGACAACAACGAGCTGTATGAAAAACTGGTAAAGGACCTCGGTGAGACCGGCACCAAATTTCAGTCTTGGTGGGACCGCATGAGCGACAAATACCAATGGGAAAGCGCCGAAGGCGAAACTGGTAAAGGATCTCGGCGAGACCGGCACCAAATTTCAGGCATGGTGGGACCGCATGAGCGACAAATATCAATGGGAAAGCGCCGAAGGCGGCAACTGGGAGATAAACTTCGAAACATGTGAAATTTATTTAGTACAACAATGACATCATTATTTCTTTTCATAGGCACTACTGAACTTCTGCTCATCGGAGCCATAGCCCTGCTGCTTTTCGGCGGCAAGAAACTGCCCGAAATGATGCACGGCTTAGGCCAGGGCGTGAAAGAGTTTAAGAAGGGTGTTAACGAAGTTGACGAAACCGTAAACGGCGACGATGCCGACAAGAAGGCAGAAGAAGCCAAGAACATCACTGGCAACGAAACCGCCAACGGCAACAACAGGGCTAAAAATGAGGCATAAGGGCAACGATAACGGCCTGATGACTTTTGGCGGACACTTAGAAGTGTTGCGCATGATGCTGTTCCGTGTGCTCGGTGTGAGCTGTACGATAGCTGTGATTGTGTTTTGCATGAAAGACATAACATGGCACATACTGCTCGCACCGAGCGAATGGGACTTTATCACCTACACATGGATAGAAGATATGGCGCATGCCGTGGGCATAAGCGACCTTACGTTTCCTAAGTTTCATGTAAAACTGATAGCCACAGACCTTACGAGCCAGTTTATGACTCATCTTACAACATCCGTGTATCTTGGTCTTCTGATATCCTCACCCTACATTCTCTACGAGCTGTTCCGCTTCGTATCACCCGCCTTGTTCGACAATGAGCGCAAGTATTCAGTAAGAATCATCGTGGCCATATATCTGCTGTTTATTGCAGGCGTGCTGATAAGCTATTACCTGCTGTTTCCAATATCGTTCAGATTTCTCGGTACTTACAGCGTCTCGGACAAGGTTGAAAGCACAATAACAATCGACAGCTATGTGTCAACCTTCACCACACTGACACTGCTCATGGGAGTGGTGTTCCAACTGCCTGTAATATCGTTCGTGCTAGCCAAGATGGGCATCATTAACGCCGGCCTGCTGGCCAGATACCGCAAGCATGCCTTCATAATAATACTTACAATCGCGGCAATAATAACACCCGGACAGGACATTCTGAGCCTGACGCTCGTTTCGCTGCCGCTGTATGTCCTGTATGAAATAAGCATACTGATAGTGAATAAAGCGGAAAGAAAAAATTGATAAATATTCATGTAAAACACCATGGCTATACGCAGCGCATCACTAAACAGCTTACGCTACTGCAGTCGTATGCGTATGGCACAAGCGCTGCAAAAGTATAAAATGCCGTAAGACTGGCCTTTTGCAGCGCTTATAAAATCAAGCGCATAAGGCAATATACTGAAATATGACATCAGACGGAGCCTACCAAAGAATGACTAACAACATTATATGCAATATTTCGCAACAAACAAAGTCTGATAAAACCGTTAGAAAAAAGCCATGCCAACTTTAAAGTATAAGCTATAGCCCCTCTCAAAGCCTCATAATCAACTAAAACGGCTGTCATATTTTGTTTTTTTAAGCAAAAACACTATCTTTGCACACGGAACACGCTTAAAGATTCCATTAAAAGAACAACCCACGTATAGATGAAAGAATTTTTACAAGTATTGCGCCGTTTCGTACCTCCATATAAAAAATACCTGGTACTGACGGTGGTGTTTAATATCCTCTCGGCGATATTAAACATATTTTCTTTCATGGCCATAATACCAATCCTGCAGATACTTTTCAAGACTCAGGCAGCCAGCGTGCCTGCCGGACTGATGGACTGGGGCAGCGGCAACATGAAGGAAGTGATGATAAATAACGTCAATTATTACATTTATCAGATGATCGAGAGCATGGGCGCCACCACTACGCTGCTCATAATAGGACTGTTCCTGGCCTTCATGACTTTTCTGAAGACCGGAGCCTACTTCCTTTCGTCGGCCACGATAATTCCTATACGCACTGGCGTTGTGCGCGACATACGCAACCAGCTTTACTGCAAAATCACGTCGCTGCCGCTCGGATTCTTCTCTGAGGAGCGCAAGGGCGACATCATAGCGCGCATGAGCGGCGACGTACAGGAGATTGAGAACTCCATAATGTCGAGCCTCGACATGCTGTTCAAGAACCCGATACTGATAATATTCTATTTTGCAACGCTGCTCGTCATAAGCTGGCAGCTGACGCTCTTCACGCTCATCATCGTGCCCATAATGGGCTGGTTTATGGGCTTTGTGGGCCGAAAGCTGAAACAGAAGTCGATAAAGGCGCAGTCGCTGTGGAGCGACACGATGAGCCAGGTGGAGGAGACGCTTGGCGGACTGCGCATAATAAAGGCATTCTGCGCCGAGGAGAAAATGAACCGCCGCTTTGACAAGATTAACTCTGAATACCGCGAGAACATACGCCGCGTGAACACCCGCCAGCAGCTGGCTCACCCGATGAGCGAGTTTCTGGGCACGGTGATGATTGTCATTGTGCTTTGGTTCGGCGGTGTATTGGTGCTCAACAACATGACGCTGAGCGGCCCTACGTTCATCTATTATCTCGTCATACTCTACAGCATAATCAACCCGCTGAAGGAATTTTCAAAGGCGGGATACAACATACCCAAGGGCCTGGCCTCGATGGAGCGCGTTGACAAGATTCTGATGGCCGAGAGCAACATCAAGGAGCCTGAACACCCGGTACACGTAACCGAATTCAAGAGCAAAATCGAGTTCCGCGACGTGTCGTTCAAGTATGACCAAAAGTGGGTTTTGCGCCACATCAACCTCACCATAGAGAAGGGCAAGACCGTGGCGCTGGTGGGCCAGAGCGGCGGCGGCAAGTCGACGCTCGTCGACCTCATTCCACGCTACTACGACGTGCAGGAGGGCGAGGTGCTCATCGACGGAGTGAACGTAAAGGACATGGGGCTGCACGACCTGCGCTCGCTCATAGGCAACGTTAACCAGGAGGCGATACTGTTTAACGACAGTTTCCGCAACAACATATCGTTCGGCGTAGACAACGCCACGCAGGAGCAGATAGAGAATGCTGCCAAAATAGCCAACGCGCACGACTTCATAATGGAGTCGGAACACGGCTACGACACCAACATCGGCGACCGCGGCGGACGCCGCAATGACATCACTATTTTTGTTTATAGGCACAACTGAACTCCTACTCATAGGAGCCATCGCCCTGCTGCTTTTCGGAGGCAAAAAACTGCCCGAAATGATGAAGGGCTTAGGACAAGGCGTAAGAGAATTTAAAAAAGGAGTTAACGACATTAATACATCCATAGAGGAAGATACGAAAAAAGAATCTGCTGAAAATGCCACTGTTGAAGATCATAATACAGAAAAAGGCAACAAAGTAAATAATGAAAAATAGCGAAAATAATGGAATGATGACTTTTGGCGGACATCTTGAGGTGTTGCGCCAAATGATTTTTAGAATACTCGGAGTAAGCAGTCTGTTTGCAATAATTGTATTTTGCTTTAAAGATACAACTTGGAACATTCTGCTTGCGCCAAGTGAATGGAATTTTGTTTCTTACTCATTTACCGAACATATTATGCACATGTTAGGGCTGCATAATTTCCATTTTGACGAATTTCACGTTAAGCTGATAGCGACAGATTTGTCAAGCCAATTCATGACACATCTTTCCACATCCATATATTTAGGTCTATTGATTTCATCTCCATATATTCTATACGAGCTGTTCCATTTTGTTTCACCTGCATTATTCGAGAATGAGAGAAAATACTCTGCAAAAGTAATTTGCGCAGTATATTTTCTTTTCATCATCGGAATTCTGATCAGCTACTACATGCTGTTCCCTATTTCGTTCAGATTTCTTGGAACTTACAGTGTTTCAAACAGAATAGAAAGCACAATAACCCTTGACAGTTATGTTTCTACATTCATCACCATGACTTTACTCATGGGTGTTGTGTTCCAGTTGCCCGTAATATCCTTTGTCCTTGGTAAAATGGGAATAATAAACGCAACAATACTTTCAAAATACCGTAAACACGCATTTATTATAATTCTTACAATTGCCGCAATAATCACACCCGGGCAAGACATCCTAAGTCTTATTTTGGTTACTCTGCCCCTGTATTTGTTATACGAAATAAGCATCAGAGTAGTAAAAAAGGTATGCTGATTTAAAATTATGTTACCCAAAGGCACATTCTTTTTATACAGACATTACCAACAACTTATTATCGCCAAAAGACGCACACTGACTGTGGATGTTCTCTACCGACAACTTACACGATGAAAACAGAATACAGCCTAATATGCCCCATGAACATAAACTTTAATGCAAGACTAAACCACTATAAATAATAATCAGTAAAAAGACAGCAAGTCGTTCGCGTTGCTTAAGGCCAGAATTAACCTAAACTATAAACGACATCTGCAGACACCAATATGTTTGTCGAATTAAACAACATGCTGCCCTGTGAACAATTGAAATTTAACTTACCTTGCATATCGCCACATGCACAGCCGACGCATTAAAGTAAACAAATTTTATTAAAATTAACGTCCAAAATAGCCGAAAAGGGCGTTTATATAAAAAAATTAAGGGTTTAAGGTCAACTTTAATCGCCTTGTAACATAATATATCTATTTTTTAATTAATTTTGCATGTGGAATAGTTGTAAGGCGCATTCTGACGTAACAGAGGCGCCTTAGAAAAGAAAAATTAAGTCAGATTATTAAAATTTTATTTTTAATCATAAACAATAACAGTATGAGAAAACGTCTAGAAATTCTATTCGTGTTGATGTTGTTCTCTGCGACCGCCATGCTGGCCCAGATGACAACGTCAGGAATCAACGGTATGGTTACGGCCGGAGGCGACAAGGCTATCGGCGCCACCGTAACAGCAGTGCACGAGCCGTCGGGAACCACCTATAACACCGTGGTGAACGAAAGCGGCCGCTACTCTATCAACGGTATGCGCGTGGGCGGCCCCTACACCGTCAAAGTGAGCTACATAGGCTACACAACGAGCGTTACAAAAGATGTGACGCTGCAGTTGGCTGAGTCATACAGCCTGAACGTAAAGCTCGCTGAAGACGCCAATGAGCTGGGCGAAGTAGTGGTTTCGGCCAAGGCTACAAAATTTACTGCAGAAAGAACAGGTGCCTCTACCAACATCAACCTGAGACAGCTGGAGAACATGCCTACAGTAAGCCGCTCAATCACCGACTTCACACGTCTGTCTCCCTACGGCGGCAACGGAATGAGCTTTGCCGGTACTGACGGCCGTACAGCCAACTTCACCGTGGACGGTGCCAACTTCAACAACAACTTCGGTCTGAGCGACGGTCTGCCCGGCGGCGGCAACCCTATATCTATCGATGCCATCGAAGAAATGCAGGTTGTGATATCACCCTACGACGTACGTCAGACTAACTTCATAGGCGGTGGCGTGAACGCCATAACCAAGTCAGGTACGAACACCTTCAAGGGTACTGCCTACATATATCATCAGAACGAGAACATGCGCGGTGATGCCATTGAGCGCGAGCAGATAAGCGGCGCACGCGAGAAAGACCAGAAGACAACTTATGGTTTCACTCTCGGCGGTCCGATCATCAAGAATAAGCTGTTCTTCTTCGTCAGCGGAGAAATGAGCAAGACTCCTACAGTGGTTAACCGTTGGCGCGGTTCTGTAGACGGCGTAGCCGACGCAGACAACTACATCTCACGTACGACATTGGCCGACCTTGAGAAGGTGTCTAACTTTGTAAAAGACAAATACGGCTACGACACTGGCTCATGGACAAACTTCCCTGCCGACGAAAACAACTACAAGCTGTTGGCACGTCTCGACTGGAACATCACCAACATGCACCATCTGTCATTCCGTTACAACTATACGAAGAACCGCAACTGGAACCCCACTAACGCATCTTCAATGGACGGAGGTACGCGCTCGGCTTACGGCCGCTTCTCACAGATGTCAATGAGCTACGCCAACTCTATGTATGCTCTCGACAATCTTGTTCACTCTTTCTCTCTCGACCTTAACAGCCGCTTCACCGAGAACCTCTCTAACCAGTTCTTGGTTACTTACTCAAAGCTCGATGATGTGCGTTTCACCAATTCGGCTGATTTCCCCTTCATAGACATCATGGACGGCACAGGCACTAACACGGCCTACATTTCACTCGGTAAGGAGCTGTTCACACACAACAACGCCGTGCGTAATAACATCTGGAACATCAAGGACGATGTTACCTACTATGCCGGCAACCACAAGATTATGCTTGGAGCTAAGTTTGAACACCAGATGGCGCTCAACTCTTATATGCGTAACGGTACAGGATATTACCGCTACTACTCACTCGACGACTTCCTCAACGGAGCTGCTCCTGAGATTGTTAACCTGACCTACGGCTATGACGGCAAGAGCGATCCGGCTGCGAAAGTAAGCTTCAACACTCTCGGTATCTATCTGCAGGACGAGTGGTCTATCAATCCACGCTTCAAGCTTACTTACGGCTTGCGCTTTGACGACATGTTCTTCAGCAACGCTGACCTTATGACAAACAAGGCCATCTACGACCTCGACTACGACGGACGCCACATTGACACAGGCAAATGGCCGAGCTCTAACCTTACTGTAGCTCCGCGTGTAGGCTTCGTATGGGATATTCTCGGCGACAAGACCCTCAAGCTGCGTGGAGGTTCAGGTATATTCCAGGGCCGTCTGCCGCTGGTATTCTTCACCAACATGCCTACAAACTCAGGTATGGTGCAGTATCAGGCAATCATCAATGCCGCAAACGCTGCAAAGAAAGGATTCACAATGGAAGAATTTGCCGGAGGACTTGTTACAAACGAGAACGGCTATCCCACTATCGACGCCCTGCAGAACAAACTGTTTGAACTGGGCTATCCTAAGACAATCAGACCTGAGGACGGAACTCTGCCTTCACAGATATCAGCCGTAGACCCCGACTTCAAGATGCCTGAAGTATGGAAGACTTCTTTGGCTATTGACTATGTTGTACCAGTAGGCTTCCCTCTGACAATCACAGCCGAAGGTATCTTTAACAAGACAATATATGGCGTTACAATGCAAGACTGGTCAATTCCTGATGTAGGCGGATTTGCACGCTTCAACGGTGTTGACAACCGCCCGATATTCCCTACCGGATACAACAAAGATGTTGTGCCTGCTTATGTGCTGTCTAACACACACAAGGGCTACGGATGGAGCGCAAGCTTGTCAGCATACGCATCTCCTACAAAGAACATCGACATCATGGCTGCCTATACTCACACCTGCTCTAAGGAGCTTACAGGTATGCCCGGCTCTAACGCTTCTTCTACAATAGCATATCTGCCTTCAGTAGAAGGTCCTAACAACATCAAGCTGCACAACTCACAGTATGTTGAGCCAGACCGCGTGATAGCACAGATTACTGCTCACGACAACAGCCACAACCACTTCAGCCTCATCTATGAGGGATGGCGCGGCTCTTACAACTACACATACATGCTGCAGAACGATATGAACGGCGACGGACAGGCTTACGACCCGATCTTCATCCCGACCGACGAGCAAGTTGAGAAGAACCAGTTCCGCTTCAAGACAGCTGACGACCGCGACCGCTTCATGGCTTATGTTCACAACAACAGCTACCTGAAGAATCATCAGGGCGAATATGCAGAGGCTTACAGCGTTTACTCTCCATGGGTTCACCGCTTCGACTTCAGCTACAAGCACGACTTCGTGTTCAACACTGGCGCATGCAAACACATGCTGACCCTGAGCTTCGACATCAAGAACGTCGGCAACCTCTTCAACTCTTCATGGGGTGTGGCCAAGACTCTCAACCCGGCTATCGGCACAGAAGCAAAGATCCTGAAATATGAAGGAGCCGACGCTGACGGCTATGCTGTGTTCTCTACTCCGTCATCTATCAACGGATCAACAAAGACATGGACAGCAAACCATGCAATCGGTCAATGCTGGTATATGTCTATCGGCATCAAGTACACATTCAACTAATTTTTAAAACGGAAGTATAATTATGAAACTAAAAAATATATTTTCCCTGCTTCTGCTGAGTGTTGTGGCTTTGTTCACAAGCTGCTCAAACGACGATGACATCACTCTGCTTGATGACATTCAGGTATCAAAATCATACATATCCATCCCCGAGGAAGGTGGTAACGACACCATCATTGTAAAAGCCAAAGGCGACTGGGTACTTGAGAACAAGCCCAATTGGCTTAAATTTAACGAGCATTCTGACTCAGTAGGCAAGGCCGGTGAAACACAGCTCGTATTCTCTGCAGAACCTTACACAGGCGGCCGCAGCTCTGACGCCATGACAATAACATGCAACGGCAAGGTGCAGCATCTCAACGTCGTACAGGGTGAAGTAAGCATCACAAACGCCACTTGCGCCGAGGTTATTGCCGGACCTGACAACAAGACTTATCAGGTAACAGGTACGGTGACAGCTATCGCCAACACCACCTATGGAAACCTCTATCTGAACGACGGTACAGGCGAGATTTACATCTACGGAACTCTCGACGCGTCAGGCGCTGAGAAGAACTTCCTCAGCCTTGGCATCGAGGTAGGCGACGAAATCACAGTTCAGGGTCCGAAGCTTACTTACAACGGAACTGTAGAGCTGGTAAACGTTACTGTTGTTGACATCAACAAGAGCCTTATCAAGGTTGACTCTCTTTCTGCAGACGCCATTTCTAAAGATGGCGGCACCATTACAGCATATGTAACCACAAAAGGCTCTGGCGTGTCAGTAGACATTCCAGAGGATGCCAAGGAATGGCTGTCTATCGCTTCAATAAAGCAGAACGGCACATCTGCAGAACTGACCTTCAAGGCTGCACCCAACGAAGGAGGCATACGCTCAACAGAGCTGACACTTGCTACTGTGGCAGACGGTAAGACATACACCACACTGACTACAATCACACAGCAAGGCGGCATACAGGACGTATCTGTAGCTGACTTCAACGCTGCTGCCGACGGCGATGCACAATATCGCCTTAAGGGTGTGGCAACAGACGTTCAGGACAACGGAAGTTTCACGCTGACCGACTGGAGCGGCTCTACCTTGGTTTACAAGAGCACCAATGCTGCAGCCAAAGGCGTTAAGAACGGCGACATCGTAACCGTTGTAGGCACACACGACACATATAAAGGCACAGTAGAACTGGTAGGCGGCGACGTTACAGAGCTGAATCCTACAACCACCATCTCTATTGCCGACTTCATGGGTCTTCCTGACAGCGACACCAACTATATGATAACCGGTACAATCACAAAGATAGCCAACGACCATTACGGCAATGTCTATATCTCTGACGGTACAAACGAGGTTTATCTCTATGGTCTGTATCCCGGCTATGGTGCAACTGGCGACAACCGCTACGACTTTGTTGCCAACAGCGGCCTCAAGGTTGGAGACGAGATTACAGTTATCGGCGCTCACCTGACATACGGCGAAACAATTGAAATAAAGAACGCCATATTCGTCAGCAAGAACAACTGATAAGCAGAATAAAAAAAGCTGATGCCGCTTGCGGCATATCAGATAAGAACAGAAATGGCTGTCCAAAGATTAATTTATGGACAGCCATTTCTGTTTCTATCAAAATCACCATTAGGCTGCAATAGCTTTATCAATTTTGCGCATTCATGCTTACGCCGCAAAATATAAATCTCAGGATATTTTCTTTTCCAGACAACCACTTTTATCACGCCTTGCTTTCCGTTCTCGTTTTTTAGTTGTATTTTTGTCAGGTTAAGAAACAAATAACGGTAATATGTCAGATTTCAGACTAAAAGCATTCTACAGCGTGGCCAAGAACCTCAGTTTCACACGTGCGGCTAAAGAGCTGTTCGTAAGCCAGCCTGCAATAACCAAACACATCAACGAACTGGAACGGCAATACTCCGTAAGACTCTTCGACCGCACAGGCGGAAAGATAATGCTCACCGATGCCGGACGGCTCATGCTTGAACACTGCAGCTGCATACTCGACGAGTATAACCGCATGGAATACGACATGAACCTGCTCAACGAGCGCAGCAGCGGACACATAAGCATAGGCGCAAGCACCACTGTGGCGCAGTATGTGCTGCCGCAGATACTGGCAGAATTTACCGAAAGATTTCCGCAGATAGAGGTGTCGCTCACCAACGGCAACTCGCGCGACATAGAAAACGCTCTGCTCAACCACGACATCGATCTTGGCATGGTGGAAGGCATCACCCATTCAGCCGGCCTACAGTATGAGCCGTTTCTTGAAGACGAACTCGTGGCCATAATAAAGCAGTCGGGCAACGAGTCGATGCCCGAAGAAATTACTCCGCAAGAGCTGTGCCGCCAACCGCTCGTCATACGCGAGCAAGGCTCAGGAACACTCGAGGTGATAGAGACCGAACTGGAAAAGTACGGAATAAGGCCCCAGGAACTTAACATACGCATACGCCTCGGCAGCACTGAAGCCATCAAGGCCTTTCTGCGCCACAGCCGCAGCATGGGCATAGTGTCGGTGTTCTCCGTGAGAGAAGAACTGGCCAGAGGCGTGTTCAGAGTCATCGACATTGCCGGCCTCAACTTCAGCCGCCACTTCTGCTTTGTGGCCTCTGCCGGCAAGGATTCACCGCTTACCGAAAAGTTCAAAGACTTTACACGCCGCAGCATAATAACTTCAGGTTATAGAGTATAAAAAATTAAGATATACTACATAACAAAAAATTAATTACCTTTGCAGTAGTAAACTTAAAGGCAGCCCGACAACAAGACACGAAGGTCTGCCAGGCAAGGAGAAAAAGAGAATAAAATAAATATTATTAACAAAGGTAATCTATCATGTTTGAAAAAGGAAACAGGGCAAACACCCTTCACGGAATCTTGCTGATTGCATTATTTTCGTTTGCAGCATTCTATCTGGCAGACCTGCCCATCATGAAGCAGCTCTCGCTCAGTCCGCTCATCATCGGAATCATCCTTGGTATGCTCTATGCCAACAGCCTTCGCAACAAACTGCCCGAAACTTGGGTGCCGGGTATTAAGTTCTGCACGAAGCAACTTCTCCGCACGGGTATCGTGCTCTATGGTTTCCGCCTTACGCTGACACAGGTTGCGGCAGTAGGAGTGCCGGCAATAATCGTGGATGCCATAATCGTTACAGGAACAATATTTCTTGGCCTGTGGTTTGGCCGCATGCTCAAGCTCGACCGCGACACTACGCTAATGACCTCTACAGGAAGCGCCATATGCGGTGCAGCAGCCGTGCTCGGAGCCGAGCCCGTAGTGAAATGTGAAAGCCACAAGACAGCCATTGCCGTATCATGTGAAAGCCACAAGACAGTCATTGCCGTATCAACTGTGGTTATCTTCGGAACAATATCAATGTTCCTCTACCCCATCATGTATCGTTCCGGAATACTTTCAGGCCTGAGCGACACTGCCGTTGCAATCTACACTGGAAGCACGCTGCACGAAGTGGCACACGTAGCCGGAGCCGGCAACGCCATGGACCCGACAGACAGCCTGGGCATAGCCGGCACTGCAACTATCACAAAGATGATACGCGTAATGATGCTTGCCCCGGTGCTCGTCATAATGAGCTTCGCGCTTGCCGGACGCAAGAAGGCCACAGCCGACGGACATAAGGAAAAGAGCAAAATCACAATACCATGGTTTGCCTTCGGCTTCATCGGCATAATCTGTGTAAACTCCCTCCTGCAGTATCTTTTCGATGCACCGACAGTTAAGGACATACCGCTGAACGGCGTCATTGAATACATCGACACCTTCCTGCTGACCATGGCAATGACTGCTCTCGGAACAGACACAAACATACAGAAGTTTAAACAGGCCGGAGCCAAGCCGTTCCTCCTTGCCGGCATGCTTTACGTATGGCTCGTTGTAGGCGGATACTTCATAACAAAGTATATCGTAGGTTTCTTCGGATAATACTTTTTCCACGACATTACTGAGACAAAGCATAACTCAATAAACATAAGCATGAGCTGTCGGACCAATGTTAAATATTTGGTCCGGCAGCTCATTTTTTACAGACAACAAGGGCATTGCCTCATAACACAATAGACCCACACATAATTTAAAATAAAAGGCCATAACCTCATAATGCAGAGGTCATGGCCTAAAGCCCGTTTCTGGGGCTGATGACATATTTTCACACTTAGAACTAATCGTTGTCGGTGCTTGGACGACAGTATTTCTTACACCAGAACGCAAACAGCACTCCTGACAGCAGGAACACTATTACGGCTGCTATATAGCCTGCCATATTGCTGAGCGCAAACGAGTTTTTAGACACCATAAGGAACGCCACACATACGGCCGTCATAAACATTGCCGGAATAAGCGTTATGATGTAAGGCTTTGACTTACGGGCAAGATACACCGTCATTGCCCAAAGCGTAAACACGGCAAGCGTCTGGTTGGCCCATCCGAACCATCCCCATATAACGTTGAATCCGTCTTCGTCGGCATGTAACTTTTTTATTTACAAAGAGTTATAGTGTGATGAGTTGAAAAATCAACTCATCACACTTTAAAGTATTGATAATAAACACGTTACATCAAGATGTGACGAGTGATGAGTTTTCTGAAAAATTATTTCACTATTTGCTCAACCATATAAAGCGCACCATTGCGGGTATGGCGTCTGTTAAAGCCGAGACGCTTCATGGCTATGCCTACGCCTTTGTCAGTAAGCTTTGACACCGGCAGACAGGGATAGGCACGGCAGACCGCGGACAAAATGCCGTCGACCGACATCTCATGCCCTGCGCCATCTGATTCAGGGATACGGAAAAGACAGGCTATTGCCGAAGCTAAATCAGTTATGCGCATAAAGCGGCTGTTGTAATCCATAAGCTGCTCTGTGGCTGCATGGTCAAGATAGCATGAAGCTCCGCTGCGTATATCATGCCTGATCTGTGCATAAAGCTGCCTATAATCAACCTTTGAAGTGAAATCTATATTGCCATTAACTGCAACGCACGCAAACCGGCGACTGCCCGTAGGGTCGGTCAAAGGCTGCAGGCTGTTGGTTGTGGCAATGAAACTGGCATAACGGCGGTCGGTTGAAAAAGTGCTGCGGTATGCCTTTACGGAAGTTACTTCGCTCTTTGATATGAGGTATTTCATAAGCGGCTGACGACCGGCAGAATAACGGTCGAATTCATCTATGTTGATAAGGGCAAAGGACGAAAGTCCGCGCATCAGCGTGCT
This sequence comes from Prevotella sp. CAG:1185, assembly GCA_000436695.1. GTDB lineage: Bacteria > Bacteroidota > Bacteroidia > Bacteroidales > Bacteroidaceae > Prevotella. The sequence goes on from HF992637.1 coordinate 14,217, forward strand.
GTCGTTGCGGAAGTCGATGCGGTCATTATAATATGCACGCAACTCCGGCGGCAATATTATCTTTGTGAACGACGACTTGCCACAGCCCTGACTGCCAATGAGCAGAGGCACAAGGTCGTTGCCGTGAATAGAATCAAGCCCAATCCAGTGAGCAACCATTGAACGCATCCATACGCCGAAATATTCGGACCAACGAGGATTGTCGGTAGGCACCCGCAACGCAAAGGCCTTTAGGCGGTCGCGTCCGTCCCATTGGGGCAACGACAGAAGCCAGTCGTTTAACGGATCGAAATCGGCAACAAGCGTAGAGTTTACACGTTCCTTGATGTCGCGCGCCCACACCTTTATACCATTGCGCTGAGCCTCAACAGCAATAGTGTTGATAACTTCCTGAGTAACCGGACTGAACTCTGTGCCGCAGGCTCCCGCACGTTTATACTGCACAACACCTGTCAGCACGTTGCGGCGCATGACATAATTGGCCTTGAAAAAATTGTCGAGCTTGATAGCCTGAAGCCTCGGAGCCTCAACACATCTAAGCGGATTAGGCTCTGAAATAGTCTGCCGGTAAGCCTGAACAAAGAGAAGCTCAACAAGGCTGCGGTCTGCATTTATGCCGTCAAGAGCCATAGTTCTGTCAATACACATCTGCAACGGCAAGCCAGACTTATGGCACAACGAAGCCAGCTTCTTAACGGCGTCCTCGGCATAATAAGCGCCGGCGGCATCAAGTCCTGAATCGAGCACACGGTTCCAGCAGCAATAAAATATATAGCGGTAAGCCTCTGAAGGCGACTTGCCCGGAATGGGAGACTCATCGGCATCAGGACTAAACTTACCGCCGAGACAAAATGCCGGCGTATGTCCGTCTGCATCTACGCTCATAGCAATGGCACCGGCATTGTAATACACACCGGCATCAGCACTGACAAGACACATAGCATCTGAAAACCTGTCGGCTCCGATAACGGCCTTACGCAACTGCGAAGAATAGACATAGCTGAGCCGCCTGTAGCCTTCGGCCATCATCCTGCCCCACTCTTCTGCACCGGAAGGCACGGTGCCGTCGGCATAGGCAACGGTGCACACTATGATGACCGACAAGCCATCGGCACCAACAAAGGCCATCATGGTGTAAGGCTGGCGCGAAGCCTCACGGCGCAAGGACCGGGCCTCGTCGAAACTATTGAGTCCGGCCATCTCGATAAACAGCAGTGAGTTGCGCTCTATGAGCATACGACAGCCGTTGCGACGGCGGAATACGGAAGAAAAGCATACACGCGGTATGCGGTTGTCAGCACTCTTAACCTCTTTAGCCGAAGATACACACAAGTTATCCTTACGTTCAAAAGGAATGTAACAGCGATAGTCTGTCAGCGCTGCGGCATAACGGCCTTCACGGATGATGCGTGCCAGATGTTCCAGACTGCAATTAACAATAGTCTCCCTGTTAAGGAAGTTTTTAAATAAACTTACATTGAATTCGTTTTTCATGATTTTATAATTATTTGTTATCCTCAGCGCAAAAATATAACATCAGAAAAGCAATTGCAAATTTTATCTACCTCAAAAACACGCTCAAATTGTAATAGCAGCATCAAGCCCACACAACAGAAAACAGGCAATCAAAGATAAACTGACAAAGAGATTTTAACGTTTTAAGCGACAAATTGTAAGCAACATAAAAAATAAGGCAATAAATATGTTAACAAATTTGTATATCAGTTAAAAACGTTATACCTTTGCAGCCCATTAGGTAAAAAGATTATTGTTTTAAGGTTATGATGATTAGACAACTGGCCATATTGTTTGGCTGCCTCGCATTGGGTGAGTTCATAATATGGCTCACAGGCATACCATTGCCTTCAAGCATATTGGGTATGCTTATTCTTACTCTTCTGCTCAAGCTGAAGATTATCCGTCTGGAATGGGTAAAGACCATATCCGACTTTTTGGTTGCAAACATCGGTTTCTTTTTCGTTCCGCCCGGCGTAGCAATTATGCTCTATTTTGACATAATCAAAGCCGAGTTTTGGCCCATAGTAATCTCAACGGCAGCATCAACCGTCATTGTGCTTGCCGTAACGGGATGGGTTCATCAGATATACGGAAAAGCCGTACACAAGAAAGGAGGCGACCAATGAGCTATCTGTCAAACGAATTTTTCCTTATTGCCATTACGTTCGGAAGCTATTTCTTCGGAAAACTGCTCCGCAAATGGACTCACTGGACAATAATGCATCCAATATTGGTAAGTATATGCGTGCTTATCACTTTTCTGAAAATATCGGGCGTGAAATATGAGACATACACTACAAGCGGACACATGATAGAGTTTTGGCTCCAGCCTGCCGTAGTAGCACTCGGCGTGCCCTTGTATCAGCAACTTGAAACCATCAAGAAGCAGTTTATGCCGATACTCATGTCAGAGCTTGCGGGCTGTCTGGCAGGCATAATATCTGTAGTGCTCATAGCCAAGGCTCTCGGCGCATCTAAACCCGTGATAATGTCGCTCGCGCCAAAATCTGTAACCACGCCTATCGCCATGGAGGTTACAAAGAGCATCGGCGGCATACCGTCGCTCACGGCTGCCGTAGTGGTGTGCGTAGGTCTGCTGTGTGCCGTGGCAGGATATAAGACAATGGGATTTGCCCACGTTAATAGTCCTGTGGCACAAGGTCTGTCGATGGGAACGGCTGCTCACGCAATGGGTACAGCAACGTCAATGGACGTGAGCAAGGTTCACGGAGCCTACGCCAGTCTGGGCCTCACTATCAACGGCATACTGACATCACTGCTTACACCGTCAATATTACCGCTGATGGGCATCTGATGTTTACACTATATTCTTACCTGTCATAAAGAAAGACGGACAACAGTAAGAGGATTTTTTTCTCGCTGTTGTCCGTTTTTATATTACATTAAGCAACAAAGATTCTTGACTATTACAGAAAAAATACATCCGAAGCAAAATGCTCCGAATGTATGATATATTATAAAGATATTTTAAATCTTATATTATTTCTGCATATCGTAAACCACCTGCATTATCTTCTTGCCAAGCGCGTCGGCCTCTTCCATTGATGAAGCCTCACTGTAAACGCGGATGATAGGCTCTGTGTTCGACTTACGCAGATGAACCCACTTGTCGGGGAAATCAATCTTGACACCGTCGACATCGTTAATCTGCTCATTGCTGTACATCTCCTTAACCTTCTCGAGTATAGCGTCGACATCTGTTGAAGGAGTAAGATCTATACGGTTTTTGGCAATATAATAATCAGGGAATGTGGCGCGAAGCTCGCTTACATTGCAGCCCTTCTGAGCCAGAGACGACAGGAAGAGGGCTATGCCTACAAGAGCGTCGCGGCCATAATGGCTTTCAGGATAAATAACTCCGCCGTTGCCTTCGCCGCCGATAACTGCACCAACTTCTTTCATCTTGGTGGTAACGTTTACCTCGCCTACGGCCGACGCAGTGTAGTGTCCGCCGTGTTTCTCGGTTACGTCGCGCAGGGCACGCGTGCTACTCAAGTTGCTTACGGTGTTGCCCGGTGTGTGGCTCAGCACGTAGTCGGCAACGCTTACAAGCGTATATTCCTCACCGAACATACGTCCGTCCTCACAGATAAACGCAAGGCGGTCGACATCTGGATCGACAACAATGCCGAGATTAAACTCTCCGCTGCGCATACGCTCCATTATACCGCCGAGATTCTTCTCCAACGGTTCAGGATTGTGCGCGAAGTCGCCGTTTGGTTCGCCGTTGAGCACTTCACATTCAACACCGAGTGACCTCAGAAGTTCCGGAAGAATTATACCTCCGACACTGTTGATTGCGTCAACGCACACACGGAAATGAGCATTTCTGATAGCCTCAACATCAACAAGCTTAAGAGCCAGCACAGAGTCGATGTGACGACGATTAAACGAGTCATCTTTTATATAATGGCCGAGACTGTCGACATCGGCATACTCAAAGTCTTCTTTTTCAGCAATGTCAAGCACCTCGTTACCGGCAGCCTTGTCAAGAAACTCTCCCTCGCAGTTAAGCAGTTTAAGAGCGTTCCACTGGCGCGGGTTATGGCTTGCGGTGATTATTATACCTCCGTCGGCACCTGACATGCGCACTGCAAGTTCTGTAGTAGGCGTAGTAGCAAGGCCTATGTCGATAACATCATAACCCATGCCCATCAATGTACCACAGACAATGCTTCTGACCATTTCACCTGAAATACGTGCATCGCGGCCAACAACGATTTTGCCGCTCGACGACTTGCCGCTGCGGCGGATGTATGTGGCATAAGCGGTAACAAACTTAACGATGTCAAGCGGATTGAGCGTGTCGCCCGTATGTCCGCCGATAGTTCCGCGAATGCCAGAAATAGATTTAATAAGTGTCATTATTTATCTTCCCCTTTCATAAGTAATTGTGTAATAGCAAGGATAAACGCCCGAAGATGCATACTGATGTCCCTGTGTGTGAGGAACAATAAGATTAACCTTTGCAATCTCTTCGTCAGCATTTTCCTGGCGTCCAACCTTTATATACGTAAACGGCACAAGCCATCCTGAAGGCACAGAAGTGCTTCCGTAGAACATGGCCATGACGCTCTGATTCTTGATAAACGAAGCAGTAAACGTTCCACTGGTGTTTGTAACTGTCATCTTGTCGACAATTGACGAGAAAGACAAAACATCATTGGTTAACTGCAATGAGTCGGTAAGAATGTTGCGCTCACTGAAACGGCACAAAACGGTTGTTGTCTCTCCATCCTTTATTTTCTCGCCACAGCCCTCTCTTACAATCTGCATATAGACGCCAGAATTCTTCAACAAGACAAACTGATTTTTGCTCAAGTCAGTTTTATATCCCTGTTCGGCAAACTGTGTTTCTGTTATAACATTTATGGCCGAATCGGCAATAAATCTACTAATTGCAGCACGCTCTCTATCTTTCTGCTCTGCATAAGTCTCTGTATCATCGCAACTTATAACCGTAACAGCTGCGAAAAGGGCTATGAAAGCCAAAGCTAAATTTCTCATTCTTAATTATAGTAATATAAGTACAACGGGCAAAATTACAAAAAATACACTAATTATGCCACATCATAATTTATAATTATGCTACTTTAACGATACACGGCTAAATATGCTGAAAATGCTTTTTGGCAGACAAAACGGACGTGTGTCAGAATTTAAACTCCGTAACGGCCTTTCTGACTATAGCCTCAGCCTCTTCCACCGAACATTCAAGACGCCCGCCGGCAGCATTGAGATGTCCACCGCCGTTGAAATATTCTTCGGCAAGACGATTGCACGGGAAATTGTCTACTGAACGTGTGCTAACCCAAACCAGATTGTCTTTCTCTGTGTCCTGTCTCAACGAAATGCTAAGGCGCATGCCCTTAATCTGAAGAGGCATATTGACAAGTCCCTCGGCATCGCCCTTGATGTAATGGAAACGCTTCAGGTCTTCACGACTCAGCACGAAATAGGCTGCACGTTCTTCCTGCATTACCACCATTTTCTCGTTAAGCACATATCCGATGAGCCTCATTCGCCACTCGCTGTAATTGTTATAAACGTTGCGATAAATCTTATCTTTGTCAATACCCTTGGTAAGAAGCTGACTAATGATGAAGAATATTTCAGGACGTGTTGAATTATATGTAAATCCGCCAGTGTCGGTCATCATGCCACAATAAAGCGGAACGGCGCACTTGCGCGTCATCATGTCGAAACCGCCAAGCTGCCAAATAAGCCGGAACACAAGCTCGCACGTACTGCAAGCATCAGGATGAGAGACACACAGTTCTGTGTCGATGTCAGGATTAAGATGATGGTCTACAAGAACTTTCTTTGCAGCTGACCCGGCCAACGGAACAGCCATTTCATCAGTACGCGAAAAGGTGTTGAAATCAAGACAGAACACAAGGTCGGCCGAAGCAAGCAATCCGTCAACAAAATTTTTGTGCTTGTCGTAGCGTATTATGCGCTCTGTGCCTGGAAGCCACTGCAAAAAATCAGGATAGGCATCGGGAACTACCGCAACGGGCACTTTGCCCAAAGAGCGAAGATACTCGGTCATGCCGAGAAGTGAACCGACGGCATCGCCGTCAGGACTGCGGTGGCAACAAAGAACTATGTTGTCCGAACAACTGATAAGGCTGCGGAGGTGTTCGGTCTCCGCAGCGGTAAGCAAGTTTATATCCATTTCTTAATATACAAGGAAAATGTTTCAGGCGTGAGCATAACAAAGTGAGCTCAACACCGATAAACATTTTATAGCGGCACACGGCCGCTATAAAGTATTGTTATGATTAAAACAGTTTGTTTGGATAAACACCCTCGTCAACAAGACTCTTTATCTTGTCAACAACAGACTGACGGTCAGCAGCGTAAGTAACGCCAAACCATTTACTTGTGGTGTCAAGCACCTCAACAGTTGCAGTCTTTTCGTTAATCAGTTTGTTAACCATAAGCGGAATGAAGAACTCAGCCTTGAGATTCTCCATATTCTTAGGATCAGAGAGGAACTCCTTAAAATAAGCCTCGCTGTGCTCAAAATAGTCAGGAGTGAATCCCCACATGTTCATTGAAACAGGAGTGTTGTCCTCAACAGCAACCCACTCGCCCTTCTCGTCCTTATAGCATACAGGACCATTGACACGCATAATCTCTGTGCGCTCAACAACAGTAGAAAGGTTTCCGGCCTCATCCTTTGAGCATATTCCACGTGCGACAGTTCCATTGTCAGACAATGTATTGCCTACACGGAAACCAACCATTGCATACTTGTCATGGCTGCCTTCGGGAAGCTCTGAAAGGAACTTGCCGATAACCATGAATGCATCGCGGTTATAGAAGTCGTCGCAATTTATTACGCAGAAAGGCTCCTTGATAACGTCCTTAGCCATAAGAACAGCATGGTTTGTACCCCATGGCTTAACACGTCCTTCAGGACAATGGAAGCCCTCGGGCAGTGCGTCAAGGCTCTGGAAACAAAGTTCTACAGGCACATGACCTTCATACTTGCTAAGAATCTTTGTGCGGAAATCATCCTCAAAATCTTTACGAATAACAAAAACTATCTTGCCGAATCCGGCTTTTATGGCATCGTAAATTGAATAATCCATAATTGTCTCGCCGTTTGGGCCCAGTCCGTCAAGCTGCTTCAGACCGCCGTAACGACTACCCATTCCGGCTGCCAACAATAATAATGCGGGTTTCATGTTTCTGTGAATTTATTTTTAAGGTTTAATTTTGTTTGTCCCGGCTATGCGCGCTTTAATCGTTGCGCCAGGATATATAATACTAAAAACTGAATGCAAATATACTTATTTTTTTACGAAAATAATCTTTTTCACAACGTTTTCAACATAAAAAGACGCACTTTTTAGGAAAACATTATGTGAATGTTGTTTTTTGGCCTGAAATTTGTAAAGAAACATACTTTATTTTTTCTGAAGCATCATTATAGCACCTATATCATGACACAATCAGACAGTGATTTTTTAACCCTTAACGTTAGGATTCGTAGTTAAGTTACAAATACACAGGCACAATGTAACACTTGTCATACCCCTGCACCGGATTTAGACACATCACCGCAATATAATTATCAGAACGGATAACCGACTGCAAGATGAATAGCCTGACCGTCACTAAACTTTGGTATGTTATAGAATCCGCCTTTGCCAGTGTTGTAAGGCACATGAAGACCCACGCCCCAGTCAAGACGAAGAACAAGAAAGTCGAGATCATAACGCAAGCCTACACCTGTACCAAGGGCCATCTCCTTCAACACATTCTTAAACTGAAATTTGGCACCCTCACGATAGCCGTCGTCACGCATTGCCCACACGTTGCCGGCATCAATGAATGTGGCTCCATAAAGGCTGCCAAAGATGTTAAAGCGATATTCAAGGTTAAACTGCAGCTTTATGTCGCCGGTCTGGTCGAGATACGACAGTTTCGACTCATTTGTGGTATAGCTTCCCGGACCGATGCTGCGCACGGCAAAGGCTCTGATACTGTTGGCTCCGCCTACGTAGAACTGCTCGCTGTAAGGAGCAGCCATACTGTTGCCGTAAGTGTAAATAACTCCGGCACTGATATGCCCGACAAGCTGTGACTTCTGCCCAAGCTGCCATATTTTGCTGAAGTCGGTTTCTATCTTCAGGAACTGTGCATACGGGTTTTTAAACAGCTGCTTGCCAACCTCGTTCCACTTCTTGCCGGCAGCCATATATCCAAGCGAAAGAATATTGCCCGACTCGGTTACAGTGGTCTGCCACACAATAGGATTGCGGTGCTTTACCGTGCTGCTGTACGACAACATATAACGCATCTTCGGGATAAACGTGTTCTGCATTGATGTCTGGAGATACGGATTTGCCTGAAGAATAGAGTCAAACTTAGCCGTGGTATAGTTAAGGCGCTGATACTGAAGAGTCAGCGGACTGAACTCATGACGCCACAGCGAAGACTTCTGCCATGTATAGGTCCATTCCGCCGAGAATGTGTGCATCTTGAAATAATCAGGACGCTTCATTACGTTCATTCCTATCTTGGCATAAGTTGAAGGCGTAGTGAAATAACGGCGATGCTTGAGGAACGGCACTATGAGTCGCGGAAACTCAATTGACGCATCTGCACCATACTCATAAGAGTTCATGTCGGCAGAACCGCCACTGACGTTGCCTCCCTTCTGCCATTCGTATGAACCGTGCAGATTGATGTCGAGCTTCTCGCCTCCACGGAACGCGTTACGTTTGGTGAAACCTATTACAAGCTCAGGACCTGTGCGGCCGTTAATCTTATTGGTGTAATTGGTTTCAATATAGAAGTCATAAGGCTTGCCAAACGTACAAGAGAGATTAAGGTCGAGCGTATCGCACGTTGCCGATGTGTCGCGAGGAGTAAAAGCAAACTCGACAGAACTGAACAAGCCTGAACCACTAATCTTATTTGACGACTCAAGATACTTGTCATAACTGTAAAGCTGACGCGGACGCAACTTTAGGTCGCTCAATATTATTCGCGGACGTATCGGCGGTTTGCGGCCGTTGAACCTCACCGTAAAGTAGCGGTGACTGAAAGAATCTTTCAATTCTTCCATAAACTGCTTGCGTATGTCTATTTTTATTTTGCCGATATACCATTTATGCTTGGCCATCTCAGGCAGATTGTCGGCCATCTGCAGTCGCAGGTTTGCCTTTCCCGGCGTCATGGTTGTATCGGCGAGATAAGAAGCAAAACTGGGCTGATAGAAATAATAGCCGTTGTTGCGGAACAGCGTTGCTATACGATTGCGCTCGGCATCGAGAGCAGAAGCGTCAAAAGGCGCCCCGCTCTTTATCTTAGCCTCGTCAAGGGTATTGCCGATAAGAGTATCGGCCATGACAGGAAAACCTACATACTGTATTGTATCTATTGTCAGCAGCGGACCAAACTTGACGGTATAGCCAATTTTGCTTTTCTTAGGATTCTTCTGTTCTACAATCTCATAGTCTACCTTTCCGTTCATATATCCGTGATTGCGCAACACCGACTGAGCCACAGATGCACGCAACTGCGGATTGACCTGGCTCATAAGCACGGGCGACTTGCCGAATGTCTTTGTAACCCACTGTGCAATCTTGTTCTTTGAGCCTGAAAAGGCGTTCCATATCCACAGACCATAAGGAAACGGTGTGCGATAATACGAACTGCCGAACAGCGCACCGTTAGGCGCTGTAGCCAACGACGCTTCAATCTCCTCGCGCGTAGTTTCATACTGTTCGTTTTTCTCATAATCCTGATAGTCTATCTTCGTAAGTCCGATGAACAGCTGATCTTTATCCGGTATGCCACTTGTGGTTGAACATGACCATAACAACGCGACGACAACAGCAAACAGACAAAGACGCAGCAACAACACACGCAGCTGACAAAACTGTCTGCTAACCATAAACATTATATATTTAACCAACTGTCTCATTTCTTATTTGTTGTTATTGTATCAGTACGCATCGGAATAATCACATCTTTCTTCTTGAAACTGAAAATATCCTTAAAATGCTGCAAACTCCTGCGCCAAATGAAACCTACGCCATACTCACGGGTATTACCCTCAAGCCAGTCATAGGCATTGTTGTCATAGAACAGCTTGACATACGTGTCTGAGGAGTTGCTCAAGCGGTATTCAAGGGTTACGTTGTCAAAGAACGACTCGTTCTGATTGGCAACGTCGGCTCCTGTTGAAACTTTTCCGCCCACAACAATCTTCATGCGGTTGTTCCAGAAACGTTTTGCAAACTTGAACGAATAATCAGTGTGGGTGTTTCCACTGGCATCGGTAGCATTGTCCATACCGAAACTCAAGTCGAGCGTGCGCAGCGCGTTTCCTGTTATATTGTTGATTTCGCTCTGCAGGAATGAACTGAGCGCATTGTTCATTGAGAATCCGCTCGTGTTTCCGTCAGCGATATACATACCCGTGGTAAGCATTGTAACGGCCAACTTGCCGCGCTGCTCAACGCTCATGGCCTGAAGCTCGTTGTGCAGCGACATGTCTTCAGGAGCGTCGAGAGTAAACTCAAGTCCCATGTTCGACAATGTCTTGGTTATAACCACTCCACAGTCAAACTCAACAGTGCGTCCCTGTCCTCCGCTTCCGCTTGAAACGTTTGCCTTAGTACGCTCGGTTGCCGTAATGTTTAGCTTAGGATTCATCGGGTCGCCGGTAAACTCAATATAGCTTCCGTCCCTTATGGTAAAGGTCTTCAGAGGTATAATAGGCAACGAATATTTCATTTCACCGTTATCGAGCGTGTATCTTCCAGTCAGCGAGATGTCGCCCGTGATGCCATACTTCATTCGCAGACTTCCTCCACCCATAAGGTCGATATAGTTAGAATGGTCTGTATTAAGATAACACATCACGTGAGCGCCCTGGGCTATGTTCATTGTCAAGTCCATGGTGAAGCCTGATATAGGCTGATGAGTTACAACGGTTTCTGTTGTGTCATTGAAGTTGGTAAACTTAACAAGCTCGTCCATCTGATTGTCGGTAGACAATGGCGAATCGCGCAGGATGTATGACATGTCGGTAGATCCGAGCACATCCAAACGGCCAAGCAGTTTGAGATTGCTGACAGGTCCCTGCATGGCTCCGATAAAGTCGACAAACGCCTTTCCAAAAGCAACACTGCGCCTATTCTCCTTGGCATCTATTATCTGACAGTTCTTGGCTGCCATGCGCAGATCCATTGACATATTGTCAAGATTAGAGAAATCGAAATTTCCGTCTATTATAAGAGGATTGTCGTTGTTGGTGTACATCTTGAAGTTTTCAAACAGCAGATTGCTGCCTACTATACGCAACGGTCCTTCGCTCATACGCATCTTTACGCCATACTGAGCACTGCGCATATAGCACGAATCTAAGGTAATCTCGCCATTAGCACGAGGGTGACTCAATGTGCCCTTAACATCAATAGAGCCGTCGGCATATCCTCTCATACGTATGATACGGTCGGGAATGAATCCGTTGAGCAGCCTTATCGGCAGACGCGACATATTCATTGTGACGTTGAGCTGTTCATCATCTCCCGATTTATACGAACCGTTGATATCTGCCACCTGCTCATCATTGCACATCAGCATGCCGTCAACGCTGTGAGTGCCGTCAGACTGAGGCATATATACGAACTCAAGACCTATGTTGCCCATGCGTGTCTGCTCGTAAGTCATGTTGGCAATATTTACAGAAGATGACACAGACAATTCTTCTTTTGTAAGAATAAGGTGGAAATCTCCGTTCATCATTCCTGTTATCTTCGGCATATATGGCACTACTGTGAGAAGTTTTGACAGGTCAAACCGGTTAAGTCCTACGGTCAAGTCCTGCAGCGCATCAGTGTTCTCATCGTTCGTATAGACGTATATTCCTGTTCCGTCATCCGCCTTCAGACGCAAATCGGCCATCAGCCTTCTGTCGGTTCCCATGAAAAGATAGTTGTCTTCATTGACGGCAAACCTCTTATATCCCAGAATTGGGTCGTCGGTAAGCATGTGAAGCTTTATGCCGTTTTCCTCCATCGAAGCCTCAACACCGAGTTTCAGTCCGAGGCTGTCTCTTGCGTCATAGACCTTAAGGTTAACGCCGGAACCTTTTTCAAATACATATCCGTCGAACATGGCATTAAACACATACTGCTTGTTCTTGCTGTTGTTGCGCACCTGTCCGTTATATGAACACTTGGACGAGTCGGACATTATGTTAAAGCGCACCGTATCGAGAACCACACTGCTGTTCTGCAGTTCGAGGAACTGCACATTACCATTAAGACCTATATGCGGCGACGACTTTATGTCAATGCTGGCATCCTGGAACGAATATCCGGCCTTAGCTATAAAACGGCTTAACGGATTGTCCTTTCCTGTTGTAAGATAAAGGTCGGCCAAAGGTAGATAAGACCTCAATGCCGGAACATCGAGCTTCTTGTTTTTAAGCTGAGCCGACAACTCTTTCATAAACACTCCGCTTTGTTTCAGCACCTTTTTATATCCGCCGCTGCCGTTGAACCTCAGACGGAAATCACCGCAATACGCGGCAAAGTGGGTTGTGTCCTTACTTGTCAGCAGATTAATGTCAAGATTATCCGGGCGATAAGTTCTGGCAGAATCCGTCATGACAAGATTATTCAGACTGCCTTTAACTCCAAGAAGAGTCTTAAGGTCGGTAAAGGCGTCTATCTGACAGTTGAACGACGTGGTGAACGGCGACTTGACAAGTCCCATTCCATACCAGTCGGCATGATTGAGATCCGCCTTAAGCGAAGACATTATCTTCTTACGGCTGAGGAATGCGTTAAACGTGATGTTGCCGTTGAGCAAAGGATTAACACTGTTTATGCAGGCATGGGCCTTGCCGTTGTTAAGATTGGCATCAAAATCAATTCCGTCAAAGTTGTATTTTCCGAAACTGAACTTCTTTATTCCTGCCTTAGCCTGAAGCGCAGTGCGGTTAGAGAGAAAGTCGAGTCCGTTGCCCTTGACATTCATGCTGCCGGTAAAATCACCAATGCCGCTGCCTGGCAGGAAATGGCTTACGCGCAGAGCCACGGCACTGAGCGCTGCCTTATAGCTCATTGAAGTGGCATTGAAGTCGGCTTTGGCCTTAACGCTGCCGCCGCCCTCACGTGCAATGAAGTCGGCCGAATATTGTTTTCCGTCGGCCTTGAAATCGCCTTTGACAACTATTCCGGCTGGAATGTTAAACGAACTTCCGCTGCTGCCGGCAAGAGCCTTTATAAAACCAAGATTATAAGTGCGCGCATCGAGCGTAACATTGGCGCGAAGACGATTCATGTCGGCAAGGTTTGCGGCAAATCCGCGGGCATTAAGGTTAAACGCCGTAGGCAGTTTTACGTTTAATCCGGCAAACTTCAGATATTTCATGTTGCCCGTCAGTACGGTCTTTACTGTCAACGGCTGATTTGGCCACTGGCGGATAAATGCCGTGGGCATACCGCCCATGAAGCGCATAATGTCCTGCTTGCCGAACGAGCCGTCGGCTATAAGATGCAGCTTGCCTGGATTTTTGTCGTTAAATGCCGTAAGGTCCATAACGAGATTGGCACGAAGATACGAGTCGGGAGTCCTGAAATAGAGTGCCGGTGCGGATATCTTGACAGAGTCGAGTGCAAACGGACCTGAAATGTTCTGCACCACAATGCCGCTCTTCTCCTTAAACGAGCAGGCACGCAGATTCATATTGAGCTTCGGCGCACAATAATAGAAGGAGTCGACACTGATATTAAAGTCGGACAGACTTATGTGGTTATAGTCGAGTCCCTTTGTACGCACCTTAAAATTATTGTCGTAACTCAAGCGGCTGTCATCGAGATTAAGACTGCGCAGACGGTAAAGATTCTTATACAAGTCGAAGAATCCGTCGCGTGCCTCTGCCTTGCCTAAATACGCCCCAACCTGCAATGTGTCGCCCGGCATGTGTACTACGACACCGGTATTGGCTATGTCAAGTTTTTCAACGGTTATTTTCCAGTAGTTTTTGCTTTTAGATGTGTCAGGCGGAACGGTGTCGCTCAGTTCTACATTGACAGATGCGTCTTTCAGCTCGGCAGCATTTACAAGTATGGTTTCCTTGCCCCAGTCGATGCCGTGGCTGCGCAGATAAAGTCTGTCTATGTTTCCCTTAATACGCGCTTCATGAACAAAGTCGGCCGTATTGAGCTTCAGCCCGTTGAACTCGAAGGCATCTATCTCAACTTTCTTCTTAAACAACGGCCACAGCTGCACGTCGACAACAAGTTTTTTGACGTCGGCCACGGTGTCCTTTACCTGCGGCAAAGAGTCGTTCTGCTGAATCATGCGGAAGCCCTCTACGCCAAGGTCGAGAGGAAAGACCAGACTTACGCGGTCAACGCTGATGTCCATGCCTGTCTTGTCTGAGGCATAGGTCACCACTCGCTGCACCACCCAATTCTGAACAGCGGGAATGTAAAGCAGTATAGCAAGAGTAAAAAACAGCAAAACCGGTGTCAAGACGATTACACCGGCCCACTTTAACGTCTTCCTCATCAGCACATATTAAAATTAAGTTCGATTGTAATACATGCAAAGTAAACAAATATTTTGGAAAAGACGAAATTATTTGGCAATAAAAATATACGACAAGGCTAATATTATGTCAGAGCATACGCATTTCGTGCCACAGTTTGTCATCTGGCAACGGGGCTTCTACAGTTATGTGTTCTTTTGAAACCGGATGCACAAACTCTATCCTGCGTGCCAGCAGCGATATGCTTCCGTCAGGATTGCTGCGGCGGGCTCCATATTTAAGGTCGCCCTTTATGGGGCATCCGATGTTTGCCAACTGACAGCGTATCTGATGGTGGCGTCCCGTCATAAGATTAACTTCAACCAGCGTATAATTGTCAGAACGGCCGATGACCTTATAATGCAGCATGGCTTTTTTAGAATTAGGCACTTCTCGGTCGTAGGCATAGCTCTTGTTCTGCTTCTCGTTGCGCCTTATCCAGTCGGTTAGCGTTGCCTCAGGCTCGGCAGGGCAGTTCTGGGTTATGGCCCAGTAGGTTTTATGCACGTCGCCTGTCCTGAACATATCGTTGAGACGGGACAAGGCCTTTGATGTCTTGGCAAAGACTACAAGCCCCCAAACGGGACGGTCGAGACGATGGACAACACCGAGAAATACGTTGCCCGGCTTGGCATATTTTTCCTTTATATACTGCTTCACGTCATCTGCCAGCGTTCTGTCGCCGGTCTTGTCGCCCTGCACTATCTCACCGCTGCGCTTGCTCACGATGATTATGTGATTGTCTTCGTATACGACCTGCATTTCTCCTTGCAAAAAAGTTAAGTTCTTATGATTAAGTTTCTATAAAAGCAAGGAGGGAAGACCTTTCTGTTGAAAAGGCACTTCTCTCCCCGCATGATTATCTTACTGTAAAAAGTCTTTACATGTTCATACCGCCGTCAACCTGGATAACCTGACCAGAGATGTAGCTTGACATATCAGAAGCCAGGAAGGTTGCGCAGGCTGCGATGTCGTCGACAGTACCGCCACGGCGCAATGGAATCTTAGAAATCCACTCCTTGCGGATGTTGTCAGGCAGAGCCTGAGTCATGGCTGTGTCGATAAATCCAGGAGCGATGGCGTTGGCACGTATGCCCTTAGGTCCCATCTCCTGGCCGATGCTCTTAGCCAGGGCGATAAGTCCGGCCTTTGAAGCAGCATAGTTAGCCTGTCCGGCATTGCCGTGAACACCAACAACAGATGCCATATTGATGATTGAGCCCTTGCGCTGGCGCATCATTACAGGAACACAAGCGTGTATGAAGTTGAACGCACTCTTCAGGTTGACAGCGATAACTGCATCCCACTGTGCCTCTGTCATACGGAGCATAAGTCCGTCCTTTGTGATACCGGCATTGTTTACGAGGATATCTATTGAGCCGAAGTCCTCTTTAACCAGCTTAACAACTTCTTCAGTCTGAGCGAAGTCAGCAGCATTGCTGGCATATCCTTTAGCCTTAACGCCCTTAGCGGCGATTTCAGCCTCAGTAGCTTTTCCGTTCTCGTCGATAACGAGGTCTGTGAAGGCAATGTTTGCGCCCTCTTCAGCAAATTTCAGTGCGATAGCTTTTCCGATACCGCGTGCTGCACCTGTAATAAGCGCAGTCTTACCTGTTAATAATCCCATTTTCTTTCTATTTAATTATAACGTTGTAGATAATTTTAAGCATTGTCATTCATGGCGCCGCCTGCCTGAAGGCTATTTGGTCATAGGCTTGCCCAGCGCGCCATACACCACCTTGGCAACAAGGGGCTTGCTTGCCTCGGGAGTCATGCCGTGGCCGAGACGGCCGCAGATATAAGGCACTTCGAGACCCTTGATACAATAGTGAGTTATGTCGGCCACCAGCTCAACATTGTCAATGTCGAACTCGCCGTCGAGCTTTCCGTCGGCATAAACCTTGCGGAACAGCTCTATCTCGTCCTCGTCAAAGTTTTTTCTTACCTTCTCAACCATCCATATATTTCTGAAAAAGGCCGCACGAAGATTGCCGTTGCGCATCACGGTCTCCTTGATCATGTTCAGATGGGTGTAAATAAGCTCGATAATCTTGTCCTGCGGACGTATTTTTTTCGAGGCAACCTCGTCCATCTTATCCGAAAGCCGTTCGAGTTCTGACTCTATTACGGCATAATAGACATCCTCCTTACTTTTAAAATAGGTGTAAAGAGTTCGTCTTCCCTTGCCTGAAGCTCTGGCAATATCGTTCATTGTCGTATTTTCCAAGCCATTTTTGGCAAACAGTTGCCTTGCAACGTCTACCAGTTTCTGCCTTGTTTTAGATATAGACATCTGGTTGTTTCTCCTAATTTACTTTTGCACATACTGAATATCGTGTGCAAAATTATTATTTTTATTTGACACCACAAACATTTTAACGGGTAAAAGATTAAAGAAACTTTAAACAATGCGGCAAAACGTGCCTGATTTACAATATTATAGTAAAAACTGAAGTAAAAAATACGGCTTTGCCTTCTGTAATGATTTAAAGCGGATGCCTGCACCTTAACTTCCAATTCAGGCTGACATTGCCTGCACTAATCATAACAAAAACAATACTCCAGGGCTTGCCATGAGCTGTTGCCTGCAAAGCATTCATGCTCAAGCCATCAGGATTTCGGCTTAATGACAATAACAACTAAGCGACATGCCATTTTGATTTTGTATTCGGCATTTACATTTCAAATTGAATTCCGTTGACGCTCTGAAACTCGAATATTTGAAAATTAAAATCATTTGGCTGAAAATATGGGCAAAATACGTGTGCAATCATAAATATCTAATGGTTAAGGCGTTACGCCATATATTGAGACTATGTGCATTATTTTTTGTCTCGAAATGCCATGAAAAGCCATATTTCAAGCATAAAAACTGCCCCGTTTTGACTAATAAAACAGCCCATTTTCGACTAATAACTCATAGGTTTACCATTACAAAGCATGCCCTTTGGGAGCGTTTTGTAATTATGTTTTACCAAAGTACGACATAATGGGCATCATTTATTCTATTTCATCATAAAATCCGTACAAAAACATAATGTCATAATGCCAGGTTTCATGCACAAATGCTTACGCACGGATAACGGCGAAAATGGTCTATACAGACGTAAAAAGACTGTATCAGACGGCAAAAAAGGCCACTTTTTCAGTCATTTTATGGATTTTGATTAAAAAAATATCCGAAAATTTTGCATATTCAAAAAAAAGCAGTACCTTTGCAATCGCAAATCAGAAATGAGGCGCAAACGAAAAAGAAATATTAATATCGCGGAGTGGAGCAGTTGGTAGCTCGCCAGGCTCATAACCTGGAGGTCGCATGTTCGAGTCCTGCCTCCGCAACTTATTTACGGATAGTTAGCTGAAACTCAGTTAGTTATCCGTTTTTTTTGTTATATCCGGGTACAACATCGGTAACTAAACTAGACAATAAAAATTCAGCCGGACCACAGGCCCGGCTGAATATAATAATCAGAAATATATCTGAAAAAGGATTTTTGCAGTAAGCTAAAAGCGCAAATTTTAATTTGAATACAGTTAGAAATACGCCCGAAATACTTTGTCACTCTGACTCTATCTCAAGTTTAGAATCTTGTGCGTCTGCAAAGACAGATTCCATTTTGGATGTGCAAGACAATAGTCAATAGTATTTTTCAGTGTCTCGGCATTCTTTTTCTCATCGTTGACATCACACGGCTGAAGGCTGTAAACCTTTGCCTTATATTTGTCATATTGAGACATGTCCTGAGCCGGTGCCTGATAGATAACCTTCAGTTCGTCAATATGCGACAGAAGTACCGGTCTGTATTTTGGCGAACATGTAATCCAGTCGATATTACAAAGTTCCGGCAGCGGCTGCGTTCCGTTGGTTTCAATCTGAACAAACTTGCCGGCTGCATGAAGTTTGTCGACAAGCGACGACGTAAGCTGCAGCGTAGGCTCTCCTCCTGTCAGCACGACATGTGTGGCAGGATATTCAGAAATGGCCTGCATTATCTCGTCTTCTGACATATCCTTAAATGTCATGTGAGATGTGTCGCAGAACACGCAGTCAAGATTGCATCCTGAAAAACGTATAAAAATTGCCGTGGTTCCGGTGAAATGTCCCTCGCCCTGCAACGAATAAAAAATTTCATTTATTCTCATATCGTTACTCCTCGTCTTTAACGTATGTAACTTTGTTATTCTCACTTTCTTCAACGTCCACGCGATAGCAGTGCTCAACCTGCCCGCATATCCATGCTGCTATGTTCTCAGCCGTGGGATTAAAAGGCAGGAGCTCATTGAAGTTGCCATGGTCGAGATACCCGTGGATTTTATCTTTTATATGCTTAAAATCAACCACCATGCCGTCTGCATTAAGCTCACGCGACTTACAGTAAACCGTAACAATCCAGTTGTGACCATGCAGATTACAGCATTTGCTCTCATAAGAAAGGTTCAGACGGTGACAGCCTGCTATCTCCATTCGCTTTGAAACGTAATACATATCTTATATAAACAATTATCCATAAATCATTATACCTGCACACATAAAGAAAATTTGTGTGCCATATCTACACACATATAAGGCGCATGACGTATGTACAATAAAACTGAACCGGCGACATGCGCAACAATTATTTATGCAAAGATACTCAAAATCCTGATAATCGGAATAACATTTCACATCTATCACACTATTTTTATGTTCTAAGCCTGATTTTAAGGCTTAAAAGTATGCAAAAAACGGCTTAATGGCAAAAAAAAAGAATCCTGAAAGACATACTGACTCTTATGCAAGAGAAGAAAGGCGAAGACAGAAAACTTTTTACATATTTTTAAAACAATTCACTGATTTTCAACATGATATAAAACGTCTTCATAGTCATAAAATGTTTAAAAATCAGAAGAAAGTTTGGATAATCGCATTTTTTTTCATACCTTTGCAGCGGTAAAAAGATTGAATGGTGAATCTTCTTTTGTTTTGTAAGCCGCCATTCAGCGTTAGTATCTAACTGGCATCCAGGCTCGGTTCTTCAATTATTCTCACATGAACTGCTTGCCGCGGACATCCTGTTTTTTAATTTGTCCAGATGCCATAAACCGTAAAATATGGAGGGAATATTAAGAAAAGTATTTGTATTATTATTTGTATTTATAGCAAATTCTTATGCTTTTGCTGAAAACAGCGAAACAAACAGTACTGAGTTTGACTGGAATCCGGTGATGGACGCCATAATCCAGGTTGAAAGCGAAGGAAACTCTAAAGCAGTAAGCGGCAACTCGTGCGGAGCAATGCAGATAACTCCGATTCTGGTGAAAGAATGTAACAATATCCTGAAACGAAGGAAAAGTAAAAAGAGATTTAAATTGTCCGACCGTTTCAACGTTGCCAAATCAAAGGAAATGTTCATATTGTTTCAGTCGTTCTACAATCCTAAAAACAGCATCGAACAGGCGATACGATCGTGGAACGGAGGACTGAAATACAGCGTAAGGGGAACGCAGAAGTATTTTAACAAAGTGATGAATCTGCTTAAATAAACATTAAAACATTATATAAAAGGCTCTGTATGTCAAAGGCTACGCCCGTCATACAGAGCCTTTTTGCATGCGTTAATAACAAACCTGTGGCCATTATTGCTAAAACCTTCATATAAAATAAGAATAATCAACAAAAAGACTTAAATTAAAAGGTTTTATTCACAAAATGGTATTATATTTGTATTCAAACTTATGAAACCAAATTTTATATTTAAATTATGACAATAGGAATTATTATTTTAGTAATCGTAGTACTGCTTGCAATATGGTGTGTAAGCCTGTACAACAATCTTGTGAAACTGAGAAACAACCGTGAAAACGCCTTTGCCAACATCGACGTTCAGTTGAAACAGCGTCACGACCTGGTGCCGCAGCTTGTAGCAACAGTAAAAGGTTACGCAACGCACGAGCGTGAAGTGCTGCAAAGAGTAACCGAGGCACGCACAGCTGCCATGGGCGCAACAACAATAAACGACAAGATTAATGCAGAGAATGCTCTTACAAGTGCTTTGGCAGGACTTAAAGTGTCACTCGAGGCTTATCCAGACCTGAAGGCTAACCAGAACTTCCTGCAGCTTCAGAATGAAATTGCTGATCTTGAAAACAAGCTTGCTGCTGTACGCAGATTCTTCAACTCTACAACAAGAGAGCTTAACAACGCCGTTGAGACATTCCCGTCGAATATATTTGCCAAGATGTTTGGCTTCAAGAAAGAGCCTATGTTCGAGGTTCCACAGGAAGAACGCGCAACTTACGACAAAGCTCCTGAGATAAAATTCTAACTTTAACTCTGAAATATAATTATGAGATATGTCGGAATGCACACCCAGATTGCGCGGAACAACAGACTGACAATTATACTGCTGCTGATGTTTCCTGTGATAATACTGGGCATGATTTGGGTATTCCTTGCGCTTGTAAACTATTTTGGAAACGGATACTATGACCAGTATGGCAACGTTGTTCATCAACTTGATGCCGCAACGGTTAACTATTATTTCATAAACACTATTCCATGGGTAATAGTCGGTGTCGGTATTTGGTTCGCAATAGCATATTTCGCCAATGCGTCAATGGTACGCGCGGCAACTGGTGCCCGCCCGCTTACGCGTAAGGAGAATCCCAAGATATATAATATTGTGGAAAATCTCTGCATGACTTGCAACATGGACATGCCAAAGATAAACATTGTTGATGACCCACAGCTTAATGCGTTTGCGAGCGGTATTGACAAAAAGAGCTATACCGTGACGCTTACTACGGGAATAATAAACAGGCTTAATGATGAAGAACTGGCTGGAGTTATCGGCCATGAGCTGACTCATATACGCAACCACGACACACGATTGCTTATAACAAGCATCATATTTGTCGGTATTGTATCAACAATAATGAGTCTGGTTATTCAGATGATGTACAATGCATTCTGGTTTGGAGGCGCAAGAGTACACAGATCTAATGATGATGAAGATAACCGTGGAAGCGGTGTATCAATAATAGTAATACTGCTCATCGGAGTAATATGTTGTGCTATCGCTTACTTCTTCACGCTACTTACTCGTTTTGCCATATCGCGTAAACGAGAATATATGGCTGATGCCGGCGGTGCAGAATTATGCGGCAATCCTCTTGCCCTCGCCTCTGCCTTGCGCAAGATATCAGGTGACCCTGGATTAAACAACGTAAAGCGTGATGACATAGCCCAGCTGTTCATAATCCATCCGCAGCATTTCGCCCCAGGCCTTATGAATTTCTTCAATTCACTATTCAGTACCCACCCTGATACAAAAAAGAGAATAGAGATACTTGAACAATTCTAAATTTCATTGAAATAAATTCTGTAATACATCACACATATTCAGAATATCTACCAGTAAATTTCAAACCAAAAGCCGTATCATGCTGACCCAGTACTGATACGGCTTTAAATTTTATAAAAATAATAATAATAAACCATCCGATTAAAATCAATAAATATTGACATATAAAATAGTTATCACAAAATAAAATTACAAAGAATTTGGCATCAAAAGCAGTTGCAGCATTAGCATAAAAGTTGCATCGAAAAATAATATGCATCCCTAATATGCCACAAACGATTTTAAACTATGCAATAAATATTGCATATAACGGACAATAAGTACACACTAAATAAAAATATATTCTATAATCCTTTTATGCCAACACAACTAAAATAAATACAGAAATTGAGCTTTATTCGTGACGGATGTCCTTTCCCATTTATTACATTAATTTTCATCATCAGTCACATACGTCATATCAGCACACAACTCCCATTTATAACATAGCTCCCATTAGTAACATAAGTCGCACAAGTAACATAAGTCGCATGTCAGGAATAATATCATTCAAATAATTTGCCGAAGACGTCATGACAAGCTTAAAAGTTTGCCGACATAAAATAGAACTGTAAGAAACACTAAGACATGCCGTCCGTTAAGCATTAGGCCTACAGCAGCGTAATACTTGGCGGACGGCATTATTTTGGGGCAGTAGAAAATCAGTGGGGATATCCATACAGCATCGCAATTCTGAAAAGGAAGAACCTTTTGTCCGTAACTCCGTGTAGGTTTGCTCTGAAAAGTTTGATTTTAGCATTGAATGATTCCGCGGCAGCGTTAGACGAGCGGTTATTGTAGAAGTTAAGGATCTCATCATAATGTTCATAGAAAGTAGCAGCAATAATGTTGAATTGCTTTATTCCGGCAGCCTCCACTTTGTTGTACCATCTTGCCATACTTAACCTTGCGGCATCCTTGACGGTATTCTTAGAGAATATCATTCTCAATGAATGTGACAGGCCGTATGCGATTTTAATATCTGGATATTCTTCAAAGAGGATTCTGGCCCTTTCCTTCTGTCTTTCCGTCCACTTGTCTGCGGATTTAAACAGCAGGTAGCGGCTTCTGATGAGCAATTCTGGACGTGTGTCTCCGTTAGAGAAGCGGAACGGTACATAGGGAATGCCTGAACGCTTGCATTCTTCCATATCCTCGTTGTTTTGCTGCAAGGCTTCCCAACGGTGCGCCACACGAAGCTCCTGTACAGCCTCACAGGCCAGCTTCTGTATAAGGAAGCGGTCAATTACCCTTTTGGCTTTTGGAAAGGCCGTCAGAACTATCCTGCGCATCGAATCGGAAAGATCAAGGGTCACTTCCTCCACCTTCATACGTTCGTCCACGTCTATCTGTTTCAGCACCTGTATGACGTCTTCCGATTTTGTACCGGAAACGACCGCCACCAAGCTTCCCTCATTGGTGTGGCGGTCACGGTTGGTGACAAATGTATACAGCTCTCCGTTAGACAGTGAAGGCTCATCTATGGCAAGACGAGGCCCCATGTTCTCCGGGAACAGCAGCCATTTCTCGGCATGGCCAAGCTGTTCCCAGCTGCGGAAACCGCTCAGCGTTTCCTTGTACTGTTTCTCAAAAGTATGCGCATTTATGTGGTAGAATGTTTCAAGCGTACGGCAGGTCACCGGGGATGTTTCCATAAGTCTCTTTTAAAAAAGCCCCGAACTCCTTGGAGTAACGGGTTCCCTTGCATACCATTTCAAGGTTGATGGGAATACTGAAGCTCTTGCCGGTGCGCAGGTCCGTCCATCTTCTGCGGCGCACGACCAATATGACCTTGTGGTCACGGATCGGGAAATCAGTGACATTCACAGGTTCCATAAAACCCTTGGACTCAAAATGAACATCACCGGACAAGAACGGATTCATCAGCTCATCAAGATGAATGTGAATTTCGGTTGGAGTCTGTTCAACATTTACTATCTCAAAATAATCCAGTATTTCGGAAGGCAGCACGATACGGGCAAGAGCTTCCATTTGATTTCTTTCCATAAAGCAAAGTTCGTAATTTTTATAGATTTGGGAAACAAATCCCCCATTAATTTTCTACTGCCCCATTATTTTATTCATACCTCATATCACTCCCATCAGTCCCATTCGTCTTATCAGTCCCATCCCCCTTGACAGACAAAAAAAAGAGTC